>NZ_JBHXCQ010000004.1:0-362815 GCF_042726295.1 Oerskovia sp. NPDC060338 | reverse complement strand
GCTTATTCATTATACGGCCACCCCCTAGATCTACACCATATCAATCGTCGGCAGCGTCTTTTTTTTATACGACACAGACCCCCAACTGCCCGCTCGACGAGTCTCGCCTCGCCGGGCCCCGGCGCGGCGAGCGACGCCATCGGGTTCGTTCCGCGGCGCACCTCCACGGATGTGCACGATTCCCGGTGGCCGTGTCCCGAGCGCCGTGTCGACCGTCCTGCCTGCCGGCTCCTCGTCACATGTGTCAGCGCACCCCGAGCGGGACCCGCTGCCCCCGGTGGAGACGTTCGATCACGGTCGAGTACGCCGCGATCATCCGGGTGTGGCTGAACCGCGGACGGCTGCGCAGGAGCGCGAGGCTCAGCTCGTCCCGTCGTCGGGCCGCCTCCTCCCACGCCGCGCAGACCGCGGCCGGGTCCCTGGGGGTCACGAAACCGATCCCGTCGACGATCGACGCGGCGTCGCCGACGTCGGTCGTGACGGGGACGGCCCCGCTCATGGCCCCCTCGATGAGGCACAGCGGGGCCGCCTCGCCGAACGACGAGGTGAGCGCGACGACGTCGGCCACCCCGTACACCGACTCCATGTCGCGGCGAACGCCCAGGAGATGGACCCGTACGAGCAGGTCCGGTCGATCCGCGAACGAGGCCCGCAGGTCCTCCCTCAGCGCCGGGTTGCTCGGGCTCATCCCCGCGCCGCACATCAGCACGTGCCCCGACGGGTTCCGTGCGAGGAACGCCCGGGCGGAGCGGACGAACAGGCCAACGTCCTTCATCTCGTCGTAGCGCGCCGCGAACGCGACGACCGTCGCGTCGGGCGGGACGCCGAGCATCCCGCGCCGGGCTGCGCGACGGCGCGGGGCCAGCGGGCGGAACCGCGCCAGGTCCACGCCGTTCGGGATCACGTGGAGGAGCGAGGCAGGCACCCCGGCGGCGCGGTAGGCGTCCCGGGTCGACTCCGCGCAGCAGACGGCGCCGGCCAGGCGGCCGCCGGCGACCGTCGCGAGCAGGTCGTCGAGCGCCGGACCCTGGTGCTCCGGGTCCGACCGGTGCAGGCACGCGATCACCGGGCGTTCCGGGAACCCGTCCTGGTTGACGAGCCGCAAGGGCTGCTCCTTGAGCGACAGGACGACGTCGGACCGCGAAGCGAGTGCTGCTGCCGTGGCCAGCTCGGCCTCGGTGAATCCCCGCGAGGTGGGGGCGTCCCCGGACTCCGGGTGCCGACCCAGCGAGGCGACCTGGATCCCCGCGGCGCGGAGCGCCTGGTACCGCGGGTCCTCGGTCATGGGTTGGAGCAGCCCCTCGCGCAGGACCTCGTGGTGGATGCTCAGGACCGAGTGCGCCTGTCGGCCCCCGCCGTGCAACCCGGTGATGACCGCGCTGTGCAGCACTCGTGCCCCGCCGCTGAAGAAGCCCTCGTAGATCGACTGGACCCGCAGTCCGTCACCTGCTGACATGGCGTCACCTCCGTCGCCAGGATCGGGCACCACGATGTCCGACGCGTGGCGATCCTGTGACATCGGCATGACGTGTGCGGCCAGGTCCGGCCTCGCCGAGGCGTCCGCGCGTCGCCGCGCCCTCAGCGGACTGCCGCGTACGCCGCCGCGAACCGCGGGAGGCTGGCCTCGAGCGTCCCCAGGCTCGCGGTGAGCGAGATGCGGAAGCGGCCGGGCGTCTCGAAGTACTTGCCGCCCAGGACCAGGACGTCGTGCTCGGCGAGCAGGGTCTCGAACGCCCGGTCGTCGGGCACGGGCGAGCGGGGGAAGAGGTAGAACGTGCCCTCGGGGCTGTGGACGTCGTAGCCGATCTCGCGCAGGCCGGCGACCATGAGGTCCCGCTTGCGCTCGTAGAGCGCGACGTCGAACGGGATCTGCTCGAGCAGGGGCAGCGCGTGCTGCAGCACCGCGTTGGGGAACGCGTACCCGATCGCGATCTGGAGCGCCTCGATCGCGGGCCGCAGGTCCTCCCGGCCGGGCAGGGTCGGCGGGACCGCGAGGTACCCGATGCGCTGGCCGGGCGCGAGCAGCGTCTTGCCGTAGCTGTAGGAAAGCAGCGACCACGGGTACACCTCGGTGGGGCTGTGGAACGGCGTGCCGTCATAGACGATGCGGTGGTACGGCTCGTCGGAGACCACGAAGATGCGGCGCCCGTTCCGGTGGGAGGCCTCGTCGAGCAGCGCCGCGAGGCGCCGCAGCTGCTCGACGGGGTAGACCCGCCCGGTCGGGTTGTTGGGCGTGTTGACCAGGACGACCCGGGTCCGGGACGTGATCGCGCCCGCGATCGCGTCGAGGTCCAGGTCGAAGGTCTCGGGCAGGATCGGGACCTTCACGGGGGTCAGCCCGGCCTCGCGCACGATCACCTCGTACGCGAACCACGGCGGGACGCTGTAGACGACCTCGTCGCCCGGGTCGGTGACGAGCTTGAGCGCGAGCGCGAGGGCGGTGAAGCCTCCCGTCGTGAGGTGGACGTCGTCGGGCTCGAACGGGACGCCCACGACGCCTCGCAGTGCCGCGGCCGCCGCCGCGCGGGCCTCGGGCTCGCTGACCTTGTAGCCGAACCAGTGCTCGTCGCGCGGGACGGCGCTCGCGCGCAGCGCGTCGACGTACCCGGCCGGGGCCGGGTCGTGCGGGTTGCCGAACGTGAGGTCGAGGACCCCGGGCCGTGCGCGCCGCTCGGGGTAGACGTGTGCGAAGAACCCGAGCAGGTGGTCGAACGGGGTGGACCGCGCGAGGTCCGCTGCGCGTCGGGAGATCGTCTCGTCGGCCATGGGAGCTCCTCGCTCGGGCGACGGAAGTGCCGGGAGGTGGGTCGCCGGGGCGGTGGTCGGCTGGCGACAGGGTGGCCGGAGGCCACGTGGAACAGGCGATTCCACGCTAGCACCGGGTGCTCAGGCTGGGCCCGCGGACCGGCCGGGGGGAAAGGCAGGCCCGACGGCGCCGCCCGCTCTCGGCAGGCAGGTCACCTCGCGGGGACCGCGCCCAGGCGGGAAGCCGGTCGCGCGGACGCCGTCGTCGGGTCCTCGTTGGAGAACTCACACCCTGACGTGACGCCCCGACACGATAAGATAGTTCGTCTGTCCGACTTCGTAGTTGGGGCGGTCGAACGGTCTGCGGGCACCTCGCGGACGCGTCTCGATCCGGGCTGGAAACCCCACGATCCCCCGTTGCGTCCCCGAAGGTCGGTCATGCCCGCTTCTCCTCCCTCCACCACTGCGCCCTCGGCTCAGGTGGTCCATCCCTCGGCCGAGCCCCATGGTTCGGCGTCGGCAGAGCACGATGCCCCCGGCGCGTCCGGGCCCCGCCGCTGGTGGATCCTCATCATCCTCGCGCTCACGCAGCTGCTCGTCGTGCTCGACGGGACGATCGTGAACATCGCCCTCCCGCAGGCCCAGCTCGAGCTCGGCCTCACGGACACGCAGAGGCAGTGGGTCGTCACGGCCTACGCGCTCGCGTTCGGCGCCCTCCTGCTGCTCGGTGGACGCATCGCCGACTACTGGGGGCGCAAGCGCACCTACCTGCTCGGGATGGTCGGCTTCGGCGTCGCGTCGCTGCTCGCGGGCCTCGCGCGCAACGGCACCGAGCTCATCGCGATGCGAGGTCTCCAGGGCGTCTTCGCGGCGCTGCTCGCCCCCGCGGCGCTCGCGCTCCTCACGGTCTCGTTCCCTCGCGGCAAGGACCGCAACACGGCGTTCGCCGTCTTCGGCTCGGTCGCGGGCGTCGGGGCAGCGGTCGGCCTGGTCCTCGGTGGCGCGCTCACCGAGTTCGCGGACTGGCGCTGGTGCCTGTGGGTCAACGTGCCGGTCGTCGTGGTCGCGCTCGTCGCGGGTGCGCTCCTGATCGGGGAGAGCAAGGCCGAGGGCGACAACAAGTACGACGTGCTCGGCACCGTCGTGGTGGTCCTCGGGCTCGGGTCGCTCGTCTACGGATTCACGCTCGCCGAGCACAGCTGGGTCGCGCCCGAGACCATCGCGTGCCTGGCGGCAGGCGTCGTGCTCATCGCGCTGTTCGTGTGGATCGAGTCGCGTGTCGCGCAGCCGCTCCTCCCGCTGCGCGTGCTGACGAACAAGGTCCGTGCCGGCGCGTTCCTGGTGCAGGCCATCTTCGGTGCGCTGATGATCGGTGCGCTGCTGTACCTGGCGCTCCACCTGCAGATCGTCCTGGGCCTCTCGCCGCTGCACGCGGGCCTGGGCACGCTCCCCATGACGATCATGACGCTCCTCCTGGCCCCGGCGATCACCAAGTTCCTCCCGCGGTTCGGTCCCCGTCCGCTGATGATCGGCGGGCCCCTGGTCGCGGCCGTCGCGCTGCTCTACCTGAGCCGCATCACGGTCGGCGGGTCGTATGCGACCGAGGTCCTGCCCGCACTCGTCGTGCTGGGCGTGGGCATGGCCATGGTCCTCGTGCCGCTCCAGAACGTCGCCCTCTCGGGGGTCGAGCCCCACGACGCGGGCGCCGCGAGCGCGACCGTCAACGCCTCGATGCAGATCGGCGGCTCGATCGGCCTCTCGGTCTTCACGACGATCTACGCGAGCGTCGTCGCGGGAGCCGTCGTGACCGACGAGGCGTCGCAGCTCGCCGCGTTCGTCGACGGGTACTCGGCGGCCTTCGTCGCGACGGCCGTCACGATGGTCGTGGGTGCCGTCATCGCCGCGGTGCTGATCCGCGGCCCCAAGGAACAGCTGCTGCCGCAGGGCGACCAGGTCGCGGTGCACCTGGGCTGAGCGCGTCCCCGGAGCCGGGGACGCGGTTCCGGAGCACGTCCAGGCCGCTCGACGACGCCCCGCGCGTCGTCGAGCGGCCTCTCGGGTCTCCGGCGTCTGCCGGTGTCACGCGCCTCGGCGGCGCGTCGCGCGGGTCGTCCCGTGCCCGACGGCGGCGCGCGCCTCGGGCGGTCGCGGAGCCCTGGGCCCGGTGCAGCCGGTCAGCCCGCGAGCAGCGCGCGGACGTCCTTCTCGGCCTGCCCGGGAGACGCGGTCCGGCAGCCCTTGTCGACCCAGCCCTGGACGAGCCGCGGCTCGTCGCGCAGCAGCCCCCAGCCGCGGCGCAGCAGAGTGAGCGGCGGCTTGCGCGACTCACCGAGGTCCCGGAGGAGCCGGAACCAGAACGTCATGAGCCGCGGCCGGCGCAGGCAGATCGCGTCCGCGAGGATGCCCTCGGCCCGGCAGGCGTCGACCAGCTCGGCAGCGAAGATCCCCTCCGCGATGACGATCCGTGACCCCGTGACGTCGAGGTGGGTCGTGCCCGTCCGGCGCGAGGTCGGGATGTCGTAGACCGGGACGTCCGAGTGACCCGTCGTGACGAGCGAGAGCAGCGCCTCGAGGGCACCGGCACCGTCCCAGCTCCCGGGCGAGTCCCAGTCGACGATGCCGAACCGGTGGGGCATGTCCGGGTGGTCGACGTCGCGGTAGAAGTCGTCGAGCGCGACGACCGGCAGGCCCAGGCGACGGGTCAACGACGTCTTCCCCGAGCCGGACGGGCCCGTCAGCAGGACGATCCGTCGGGGTGGGACACGCGTGCCCTCGGGCAGGTCGAAGAGGCCGTTCGTCACCCGACCATTCTCCCAGCCCGCGGACGCGCCCTGGTGCGTGGCGCCGTCGGGCCGGTGGAACCTCACAGCCAGGCGTCCGGCTCGTGCGGGAACCACGTACGTAGCGATCGTGTGGCAGACCCTGATGTGGACCCTCGAGCACCCGCCCTAGCGTGGCCCCACACGATGCTGCGGCAACGGTGCC
Organism: Oerskovia sp. NPDC060338; assembly: GCF_042726295.1. Classification (NCBI taxonomy): domain Bacteria; kingdom Bacillati; phylum Actinomycetota; class Actinomycetes; order Micrococcales; family Cellulomonadaceae; genus Oerskovia; species Oerskovia sp. NPDC060338. Next base: position 357,085 of record NZ_JBHXCQ010000004.1, on the reverse strand, counting down.
GCAGCCGTGCTGGGGAGGGTCGATCATGCAACGAAGCAGACGGTCCGTGAGGCGATGGCTCGCAGCAGCCGCCGCCACGGCAGTCGTGGCAGTACCCCTGACGGTGCAGGTACCCGTGGCGCTCGCGGCCGAGGCGTGCGCGCCCGCCTGGGTGGCGTCGTCGGCGTACACGGGCGGTGCGACCGCGTCGTACGCCGGCTCGAACTACAAGGCGTCGTGGTGGACCCAGGGCGAGGTTCCCGGGACGCAGCAGTGGGGCGCGTGGAAGGTCGTCGGGCCGTGCGGGACGGGCGACCCGACGGGGACGGACCCGACGGGGACGGACCCGACGGGGACGGACCCGACCGGCACAGACCCCACGGGCGACCCGACCGGTGGCGACCCCGGCACGCCCATCTCGACGAACCCGCAGGAGAAGTGCCGTCCCGACGGGCTCGCCGTCAACAAGACCGTCGACGTGCCCTACTGCGACGTGTACGACGAGGCCGGTCGCGAGAAGCTCCCCAACGGGCTCGATCGCCGCGTGATCGGGTACTTCACGTCGTGGCGCACGGGGGCGAACGGCACCCCCGCGTACCTCGCGAGCGACATCCCCTGGACCAAGCTCTCGCACATCAACTACGCGTTCGCGCACGTCGGCCCGGACTCGAAGATCTCGGTCAATGCCGAGTCGGCGACGAGCGAGGCGACCGGCCTGACGTTCGCGGGGGCTGAGAACGCGCTCGACCCGACGGTTCCCTACAAGGGCCACTTCAACCAGCTCACCAAGTTCAAGAAGCAGCACCCCGGCGTGCGGACGCTCGTGTCGGTCGGCGGCTGGGCCGAGACCGGCGGCTACTTCGGGGCCGACGGCAACCGGGTCGCCTCGGGCGGCTTCTACGCCCTGGACACGCAGGCCGAGTACGACGCGTTCGCGGCCTCGGCCGTCGCGATGGTGCGGACCTACGGGTTCGACGGGATCGACATCGACTACGAGTACCCGACCTCGAACGTCAAGGCCGGGAACCCCGACGACTTCGCGATCGCCGACGCCAAGCGCGGGCAGCTCTGGAAGAACTACGAGCAGCTCATGAAGACCACGCGCGAGGCGCTCGACAAGGCTGCGGCGCAGGACGGCGAGTACTACATGCTGACCATCGCAGCCCCCGCCTCGGGGTGGCTGCTGCGCGGTATGGAGGTCTTCCAGATCATGCCGTACCTCGACTACGTCAACGTGATGTCGTACGACCTGCACGGGACGTGGAACGACTTCGTGGGCGGCAACGGCGCCCTGTTCGACGACGGCAAGGACGGCGAGCTCGCGGCGGCCGGGGTGTACGGGGCCTACGACGGGATCGGGTACCTCAACGCCGACTGGGCTGCGCACTACTTCCGGGGAGCCGTGCAGGCCGGGCGCATCAACATCGGCGTCCCGTTCTACACGCGAGGCTGGACCAACGTGCAGGGCGGGACCAACGGCCTGTGGGGCAAGGCGGCGCTGCCCGACCAGACCAAGTGCCCGCCGGGCACCGGGCCCTCGCTGGGTGGCACGTCCAAGTGTGGCAACGGTGCGGGCGGGATCGACAACATCTGGTACGACGTCGACAAGGCCGGAGCCAAGATCCCTGCGGGCGGCAACCCGATCTGGCACATGCTCAACCTGCAGAACGGCAAGGTGGGCTCGTACGCCTCGGCGTACGGCGCCCCGACGGGTCCGCTGACGGGGAACTACCAGCACAACTTCGACCCGGTCACCAAGACCGAGTGGTGGTGGAACGCGCAGACGAAGTCGTTCATCTCGGGCGACTCCGACCAGGCGATCCAGGCCAAGGCCGACTACGTGGTCGCGGGCGGTTACGGCGGCCTGATGATCTGGGAGCTGGCGGGCGACTACGGCCTGGACGCGGCGAGCGGCGAGTATGGCATGGGCGACAGCCTCGTGACGCGCATGCACTCGACGTTCTCGACCGCGGCTCCCTACGGCGCGGCCAAGTCCAAGACCGCGACGCCCGCCGAGGCGATCGACCTCGGTGTCTCGTTCTCGGAGTTCGCGCTCGGGGACAACAACTACCCGATCAACCCCCGGGTGACGTTCGCCAACAGGTCCTCGGTCGCGATCCCGGCCGGGGCCACGATCTCGTTCGACTTCGCGACGACCACGTCCGCGACGATCGGCGAGCAGAACGGCTGGGGCATCACGACGGTCGCGGGCCACACGGGAAACAACGTGGGCGGGCTCAAGGGGGACCTGCACTCGGCGACGCTCAAGGTCCCGTCGGGGGGCATCCCGGCGGGTGGCTCGGCGTCCACGAAGCTGTCGTGGCGCCTGCCCATGGCGCAGATCTCGAACGTGCGCGTGACGATCGGGGCCACCACGTAAGCCACGACCTACGACCACCCGCGCGGAGTCAAGGTCGTGAACCCCGTGGTCTCCGGTGGGACGACGGGCGGGACTCCCGGCGGCACCCCGGGCGGGAGCACCGGTGGTGCCGGGTGCACGGCGGCCGTGTGGCTCGCCGGGACGGCCTACAACGGTGGTGCGCAGGTTACGCACGCGGGCCACAGGTGGTCTGCCCGGTACTGGACGCAGGGCAACGCCCCCGTGGTCAGCGACTGGGGTCCGTGGAAGGACGAGGGGGCCTGCTGACCTGACGCCTGCGCCGAGGTAGAGGGTCAGCGTCGAGGTAGAGGGCTTCGGCCCTCTACCTCGACGGCAGCCCTCTACCTCGCGCCACGTCCAGGCGGTCGTAGGCTTCCGGGATGACCTCCGCCGAAGACCTCGCCGACGCAGCCCTCGACTCGATCCGTGCCTGGGCACCGCTCAGTCCTGCCCAGGCCGCGCTGCGCCAGGAGTACGTCGCGTTCGTCGAGGAGGGCCGGGGCGACGTGATCTTCCGCGGTGGCCCCGAGCACCTGACCGGGAGCTGCTTCGTGCTGACCCCGGACCTGCTGCACGTGCTGCTGTGCTTCCACCGCAAGGGCCAGTTCTGGGTCCAGGTCGGCGGGCACGTCGAGCCGGGGGACCGGAGCCTCGCGGCGGGGGCCTTCCGTGAGGCGCGCGAGGAGAGCGGCATCGAGACGCTCGCCCCCTTCGAGCCCGACGGCGCCCCCGTGGACCTGCACCGGCACGCGCTGTCCTCGCGTTTCGGCACGTGCCTGGTCCACTGGGACGTGGGCTATGTCGCGTTCGCGGATCTCGAGGCGCTGCCCGTCGTGAGCGACGAGAGCGAGGCCGTCGCGTGGTTCCGCGTGGACCGGCTCCCGCCCGACACTCCCGACGACTTCCCCGTGCGGCTCCGCACGGTCCTCGAGGAGATGACGCACCGCCGTCGGGCCTCCGTCTGACGAGGCACGCTGCGCTCATGTGTACGCTTGTACACATGACCTTTCCTGACCCCTCCGACCAGCGCCCCATGCGCGAGCGCATGCTCGCCGGCGACCTCTACCTCGCCGACGACCCGCAGATCGCCGCCGACTCCGAGCGCGCCATGTCGCTCAGCCACCGCGTCAACACCCTCGACCCGAACGACGGCGCGACCCGCCGCGAGCTGCTGACCGAGCTGCTCGGCGCGTTCGGCGAGGGCAGCGAGATCCGCCCCCCGTTCCGCTGCGACCTGGGCTACCGGACCACGATCGGCGCACGCGTGTTCGTCAACTTCAACCTCGTGTGCCTCGACGTCGCACCCGTCACGATCGGTGACGACGTGCTGATCGGCCCCAACGTCCAGCTCCTCACCCCCACGCACCCCGTCGAGCCCGGCCCCCGCCGCGACAAGTGGGAGGCCGCGCAGCCCATCACGATCGGCGACAACGTGTGGCTCGGCGGCGGCGTGACCGTGTGCCCGGGGGTCACGATCGGCGAGAACACCGTGGTGGGGGCAGGTTCCGTCGTGACCCGCGACCTGCCGGCGAACGTCGTGGCCGTGGGCAACCCCGCGCGGGTCCTGCGCCACATCGGTGCCGAGGACGCTCGGGGTCCCGAGGGCACGGACGGCGCAGCTGCCGGAGGCGAGCCCGCGTGACCTCGCCGCGCCGCGTCGACCCCGACCGCAAGGACCGGATCGTCGACGCGGCCCTCGACGTCATCGCCGAGCACGGGGTCGCGGGCACCACGCACCGCGTGGTCGCCGCGGCGGCCGACGTGCCGCTCGGGTCCATGACGTACCACTTCGAGAACCTCGACGAGGTGCTGCGGCTCGCGTTCGAACGGCACGCGGTCCAGGCCGCGGCGCGCTTCGAGGCGGCCATGGCCGAGGTGCCGGACGGCGGCGACCCGGTCGAGGCGATCGTCGCGCTCGTGTGCGCCGAGTCGGGGGACTACCAGCGCGACCTGCTCGTCGCGCTCGAGCTCTACGTCCTCGCGGCCCGCAAGCCGGCCTTCCGCACGGTCACGCAGCGCTGGATGGCCGCGAGCAGCGCCGCCCTGCGCCGGCACGTCGACCCGGAGGTCGCGCCCGACGTCGACGCGCTCATCGAAGGCCTCGTGCTGCACGCGGCCCTCTCGACCGGGCCGGACGGTCGTCCGCCCGTCCGCCCGCTCGACCCCGAGCGCGTACGCCGTGCGGTGCGGCGCCAGGTGGGCTGAGCGCACCTCCGCCGGTGCCGAGCATGCGGTTGTCGTCCGCCGAGCATGCGGTTGTGGCCGGTCTGCGGCGCAGAACGAGCGCCAACCGCATGCTCGGCAGCCAGCGTGCGTTCAGCCGAGCAGGATCACGTGCAGCGTGCGCGGCCCGTGCACGCCCTCGACGCGCGACAGCTCGATGTCGCTCGTCGCGCTCGGCCCTGAGATCCACGTCTGCGGCCGGGTGGGGTGCGCGGCGAGGATCGTCACGGCCTCGGGCAGGGTGTGCACGACGTGCTCGGTCCGCACGACGCACACGTGCAGGTCGGGGACCAGGGAGATCGCGCGGCGCCCCTGGTCGTCCTCGCCGTCCAGGACGATCGTCCCGGTGTCCGCGACGGCCAGCCGCGACGCGGTCAGGACGGCGTCGACCTGGTCGAGCTCGGCCGCGGTCCGGCGGTCGTCGCGCGAGTCGTGCACGACGGCGGTCCCGGCCGTGAGCGCGCTCGTCCAGGCCGCGGGCAGCGCAGGGGGCACGACGACGGAGCGAGCGTCCGCGAGCAGCTCGCCCACGGTGCGGGCCAGGTCCGCGGTGGTCGCGGCCCGGTGCACGATCGCCCGGTAGTCGACGAGCCGGTCGACGAGGATCTCGATCGCCTCGGCGGACCCGGGGGAGTGCTCGCCCGTGGTCCGGTACCCGCGCGAGACGGGGGCCTGCTCGGCCACGGCGTCACCGAGGTGCGCGCCGTCGTTGATGACTGCCGCGCGCACGCGGGCCAGGATGTCGTCGCGCGCGCTCATCGGGCGTCTCCGGTGGTCTCGGTGTCGGTGCGGTCCGCTGAGGGCGACCCGCCGCCGTCGGGCACCTCGCTCGATCGTCGCTCGCCGCGGGGGTCGGTCTCGGTCGCGGCGTGCTCATCAGCCCACCACTCGCGGAAGCTCTGCTTCGGCAGCACGGGCAGGTCGCGGGCGTCGGTCCACTTCGAGCCGGGGAACGGCAGCGACGTGATGCGGCCCTTGCTGCCACCCAGGACACGGGTCACGCCGCCGGCCTTCTCGGCGAGCTCGAACCGTCCGGGCCTGGCCATGACGAACGACGCGGCCTTCATGGCGGCTCCCCAGGCCGTGGGGCGCCCCCGGTCCTGGTCGACCTCGCGCGCCCGCAGGTGGACGAGCAGCGAGGGGATGTCGATCTTCACGGGGCACACGTCGTAGCACGCGCCGCACAGCGTCGAGGCGTACGGCAGCGAGTTGTTGGGGTCGGACCTCCCCGTCGACCCCGTGAGCTGGGGCGTGAGGACCGCGCCGATGGGTCCCGGGTAGACGGACCCGTACGCGTGCCCGCCCACGCGCTCGTAGACCGGGCACACGTTGAGGCAGGCCGAGCACCGGATGCAGTGCAGGGCCGCGCGGCCCACGTCGTCGGCCAGGGCCTTGCTGCGCCCGTTGTCGAGCAGGACCAGGTGGAACTCCTGCGGCCCGTCGCCCGGCGTGACGCCCGTCCACAGGGACGTGTACGGGTTCATCCGCTCGCCGGTCGAGGACCGGGGCAGGAGCGCCATGAAGACCTCGAGGTCCTGGTACGTGGGGATGAGCTTCTCGATGCCCATGACGGTGATGAGGGTCTCGGGGAGCGTGAGGCACATGCGTCCGTTGCCCTCGGACTCGACGACCGCGAGCGTGCCGGTGTCCGCGACCGCGAAGTTCGCGCCGCTGATCGCGACCTTCGCGGTGAGGAACTTGCGGCGCAGGTGCGCGCGCGCCGCCATGGCGAGCTCGCGCGGCGCGTCGGTCAGGTCGGGCGGTGCGTCGCCCATGCGCTCGAGGAAGATCTCGCGGATCTCCGAGCGGTTGCGGTGGATCGCGGGCACCAGGATGTGCGAGGGCATGTCGTCCGCGAGCTGCACGATGAGCTCGGCGAGGTCGGTCTCGAACGCCGCGATGCCCTCCTCGGCGAGCGCCTCGTTGAGCCCGATCTCCTGGGTGACCATCGACTTGACCTTGACGACCTCGGTCTCGCCCGTGGCCTTGACCAGGTCGGTCACGATCTGGTTGGCCTCGGCCGCGTCCCGGGCCCAGTGCACCACGCCACCGCGTGCGGTCACGTTGCGCTCGAGCTCCTCGAGGAGGCGCGGGAGGTCGCTCATGACGTGGGCCTTGATGGTCGAGCCCGCGTCGCGCAGCTCCTCCCAGTCGGGCACCTCGCCGACGACGGCCGCACGCTTGGCGCGGATGGTCGAGGTCGCGTGGGCCAGGTTGCGCCGCAGCTGCGTGTTGCCCAGGGCCTGCTTGGCGGCCTCGGGGAACGTCGCGCCCCAGCGCAGCGGAGCCTCGGGGTGAGGCACGTCGTCGGCCCAGCCGGGACCCGCGCTGGTGCCGGGCGTGCCTGGGTGCGTGCCGTCGTCGGGCAGGGTCTTGGCGCCGCGGCGGGTGGGGAACCCGAGGAAGGTGCTCATCGCGCGGCCTCCGCCTCGCTGTCGCGACCGGGGGCGGCCTCGACGTCCACGGGTGTCGGGGCCGACTGCGTCGAGGCGAGGATCTCCGCGAGGTGCATGGTGCGCACCCCGGAGCGCAGCTTCGAGAGCCCGCCGCCGATGTGCATGAGGCACGAGTAGTCGCCCGCCGTGACGACCTCGGCGCCCGTCGACTTCACGTTCGACATCTTGTCGCTGAGCATCGCGGTCGACGTCTCGGAGTTCTTGAGCGCGAACGTCCCGCCGAACCCGCAGCAGCTCTCGGCCCCGGGGAGCTCGACGAGGTCGATCCCGTCGACGGCCCGCAGGAGCTGGAGCGGCTTGTCCCCCACGCGGATCATGCGCAGCGAGTGGCACGTGGGGTGGTAGGTCACGCGGTGCGGGAAGTGCGCGCCGACGTCGGTCACTCCGAGCACGTCGACGAGCAGCTCGGACAGCTCGTAGGTCCTGGCCGCGAGGGCCTCGGCCGTGGCTCCGAGCTTCTCCTGCCCCGCGCGGCGGCACACCATGGCCTGCTGGTGGCGGATCGACCCGGTGCACGAGCCCGACGGCACGACGATCGCGTCCCACTCGCCGTCGAGCGCGGGGGCGAACGTCTCGACGTGGTTCCGGATGACGGGCACGGCCTCGTCGAAGTAGCCGGTGTTGACGTGCATCTGCCCGCAGCACGTCTGCTGCTCGGGGAAGTACACCTCGTGACCGAGGCGTTCGAGGAGCTGGACGGTGGCCCGGGGGGCCTGGGGGAACATCGCGTCGGCGATGCAGGTGGCGGCGAGGGCGATACGCACTGGGGACTCCAGCCGGGGCAGGGGGCGGTGGGACTCAGTCTGGTCCCGGCGGGCGGCGAGTGCCCGTCGAGGTACCGCGTGGCCCTCCCGGCCCCTGCTCGACGGCGAGCAGGCTGTGGTCTGACCACACGATGTCCGAGCCACTGTAGACCATCGCGAGGCTGTGGTCGGACCACATGACCACGGTGTGTCAGAACGCGTGCCGCCCCGCGGTCACGCTCGTCCCGTCCGTCCCGCCCGGCACTACGCTGACCACGTGCGCACCCACGAGATCGTCCTGGCCCGCATCGAGGCAGACCTGGTGGCAGGTCGCTGGGGCCTCGGCGAACGCCTCCCGGCCGAGCGCGCGCTCGCCGAGGAGCTCGGCGTCTCGCGACCGTCGGTCCGCGAGGCGCTGCGCGTCCTGGAGGCCATGGGGATCGTCCGTACCGCGGTCGGCTCGGGGCCCGACGCCGGCGCCACCGTGATCGACCGGCCCGCCGCGGGCCTGGGCGCGGCCGTGCGACTGCACGTCGCGTCCGGGACGCTCGTGGTCCGCGACGTCGTCGAGACACGGGTGCTCCTGGAGACCTGGGCGGTCGGGCAGGCCGCCGCGACCGTCGGGGGCGCGGGACTGGCCGAGGCCGTCGCGCTGCTCGACACCATGGAGGACCCCGCGCTCGACCCGGCCCGCTTCCGCGAGCTCGACGCGGCGTTCCACGTGGCCCTCGTCCGGCTCGCCGGCAACGTCCTGGTCGAGGCCGTCATGACGGGCCTGCGGGGCGCGATCGAGTCCTACGTCGAGGCCGGTACCGAGCGGCTGGAGGACTGGCCCCGCACCGCGGTCCGGCTGCGCGCCGAGCACCGTGCGATCCTCGACGCCGTCGCACGCGGCGACGCGGCCGGGGCTGTCGACGCGGTGCGCGAGCACATCGAGGGCTTCTACCGCGAGGCGGGGTTGTGAGCCGCGGCGGGGAGCCCCGACGTAGGGTTCACCTGGGCCCGCCACCCGTGCTCGCTCGCCCCGCCCGGTGACGCCGCCCGACCTCTCGCCGCACCACCAGTCCCGGAGGACCCCATGATCATCGACCACCTGGACGTCCTCGCCGCGGCCCAGCGCATCGCGGGCCAGGTCCGGCCCGTCGCGCTCGCGCCCATGGACCCGGGTGCGCTCGGCGCGGCGACGGGGGTGTTCGCGCTCGAGCTCATGCAGCACACGGGCTCGTTCAAGGCACGCGGCGCCCTGAACTTCGTGGGTGCCCACCTCGACGCGGGCACGTTGCCGGAGGCCGGGATCGTGATCGCGTCGGGTGGGAACGCGGGCATGGCGAACGCGTGGGCCGCGCGGGCCCACGGTGTCCGGGCGACCGTGTTCGTGCCCCGGACCGCGCCGCCGGTCAAGGTCGCACGCCTGCGCACGCTCGGTGCCGAGGCCCACCAGGTGGGGGCCGAGTACGCCGAGGCGCTCGACGCCGCGCAGCGCTTCGGGGAGGAGACGGGCGCGCTGGCCTCGCACGCCTACGACAACCCGCTGATCGCGGCGGGCGCGGGCACCCTGCTGGAGGAGATCGTCGCTGCCCGGACCGACGTCGACACCGTGGTCGTCGCGGTCGGGGGAGGTGGGTTGTTCAGCGGCGTGGCTGCTGCTGCGCACCCGCACGGGATCAGGGTCGTGGCCGTCGAACCGCACGGTGCGCAGGCCCTGCACGCGGCGCTCGAGGCCGGCAGCGTCGTGGACGTCCCCGTCGCGTCGGTCGCGGCCGACTCGCTGGGCGCCCGCCGCACCTCCGAGACGGCGCTGGCTCTCGCGCAGCGCGACGGTGTGCGGTCCGTCCTGGTCACCGACGAGGCGATCGTCGCCGCGCGCCGGCACCTGTGGGACGAGCGGCGGCTCGTCGTCGAGCACGGGGCCGCCGCGGCGCTCGCCGCGCTTGAGTCGCGCGCCTACGTGCCCGAGCCGGGCGAGACCGTCGCGGTCGTGCTGTGCGGGGCGAACACGGACCCCTCGGACCTCGCGCGCTGAGCGGTCGGCAGGACCGGCGCGGCTCGTCCCGCCGGGTCCATCGGCCCGACGGCGCCGCGCACCGGCGGCGAGACGGTGCGGTCGGGATCAGGCCGGGTTCGCGGGGGCGGGCAGGGAGTCCGCGGCCCACGTCCTCGGGGTACCGATCCGCCACAGCGGTCGGACCGTCGCGATCGCGCCGACGGTTCCCGCGAGGAGGCCGGCGAGCACGACGAGCGCCGTGCCGATGCCGAAGCGTTCGAGCAGGCCGGCCCCGACGAGCGGGATCAGGGGGCCCGCGACGAGTCCGGTCAACCCCATGATCGACGCGAGCCGCCCCTGCAGCTCGTGCGGGGTGATCGCGGCGGCGTAGCCGGCGAGCCCCGCGTTGACGGCGGGAACCAGGAGGACCGCGACGGGGAGGGCCGCGACGTAGACCGCGTAGGTCTGGGCGGCGGCCATGACGACGGCGCCGACGGCGAGGAGGGCGAGCGCCGCGACCGTGAGGGCGCCGGCGCGGACCCGTGCCACGAGCTGCGGTGCGAGCACCGCGCCGACGAGGACCCCTGCTCCGACGGCGAGGTCGACGACGCCGATGAGCACGGGGGAGACGCCGGTCCGGACGAGCTCCAGGTTGATCCCGACGAGGAGCCCGCCGAACGCGATGTTGATGACGACGAAGAGTCCCAGGAGGGCTCGGAAGACGGGGACCGACCAGACGAAGCGCAGGCCCTGGCGCAGGGCCTCGACAGGGCGGGTGGTGCGCGCCTCGGTCGTGTCCCCGTTGAGCGATTCGCGCACCGCCCAGGTGCACACCGCGGTCGCCGCCGACCCGACCGCAGCCGCGACGAGCGGGACCGCGTGCCCGATCGCGACGAGCAGGCCGCCGACCGGTCCTGCGAGGAGGCTCGCGACGGCGTCGCGTCCCTGGGAGGCGGCGAGCGCGGTGGGGAGCTGCGGGGCCGGCACGACGGACCGGAAGGCCCCGCTCGTGGCGGGGTCGACGATGGCTCCGACGACGGATGCGCCGAACAGCACGAGTGCGAGGTGCCAGGCGGTGAGGGTCCCGGCCGCGGCGGCGACGCCCACGGTGACCCAGAGCGCGGCGCCCACGGCGCTCGCCCCGACGACGAGGCGTCGACGGTCGACACGGTCCGCGACGACCCCGGCAGGGAGCGTCGCGAGCAGTGCGCCGACCTGTCCCACGGCGGCGACGAGGCCGGCCTGGAGGACCGAGCCGGTCAGCGAGTACGCCACGAGCGGGACCGCGAAGAGGGCGAGGCCGGCGCCGAGCGACTCGGTCGTCAGGCCCGACATGAGGAGCATGTAGGAGCGGTTGCGGAGCAGGTTCGGATTGGGCAGAGGGGCGGGCTCCCGTGCCGAACCTGGCGGCTCTGCGCCGCCGCCCGGAGCGTCGTGGTGAACGGACGGCGTGCTCTGGGCGGTCGACATGCGACACAGGCTAATCGTGCAACACATGATGCGCAATAGACGTTGCGCAATCTGTCGTGCGGATCGACGTCGCGTTGCTAGCCTCGACCCATGCTCGAGACCTTCCGCGTCCAGGACCCCGCGGCACTGCGGGCCATCGCCCACCCGACGAGGCAGCGGATCCTCACCGAGCTCGCGGCGCTCGGGCACGCTCGCGCCGCGGACCTGGCACAGGTCATCGGCGAGCCCGCGAACTCCGTCAGCTTTCATCTGAGGGTCCTGGCCAAGGCCGGGCTGATCGTCGAAGCGCCCGAGCTGGCACGTGACCGGCGCGACCGGGTGTGGACCAACGTCGCCGAGAGCTACGTCGTCGACCCCGGCTCGCCCGGGGTCGTGCGCGAGGTCGTGCGTCCTGCGCTGCGGTGGGCCGAGCGGTTGTTCGCCGAGGCGAACGACACGGGACCCCGGCACGAGGACCGGCTGTTCGCCATCAGCGCCCTCGTCCTGACGCCCCGGCAGGCCGCGGAGATGACCCGGGAGGTCACGGAGCTGCTCGAACGCTGGGCGCACCGCGCGCTGGCCGGGGCTCAGGACGATCCTGACCCCGCGCGGCGCGCGTACCAGGCGCTCGCCGTGCTGGCGCCCCGCACCGAGAAGGACGCCCCGGAAGGCGACGCGACCGCCGTCGGGCCGGGCTGACCTGCTCGTCGCGCCGGCGGCAGGTCCCCCTGGTGTTGCGCGTCGACGTACCTCGACCCACGCTGGAAGGACGTCGGCAGGCACACGCCAGGAGGAGCCCAGCGATGAGCGACACCGCGCGACCCACGACCCAGGCGCCGGGCGAGCCCGAGCTGGTGCTGTCCAAGGGCACCGTCTACGTGATCTTCAGCGCCCTGCTGGCCGCGATGTTCCTGTCCGCGCTGGACCAGTCCGTGGTCGGGACGGCCCTGCCCACGATCGTGGGAGACCTCGGGGCGGCCCAGGACGAGGGCTGGATCATCACGGCCTACCTCCTCGCGATCGCGATCGTGATGCCGATCTACGGCAAGATCGGCGACCTGCGGGGACGTCGGCTGCCGTTCCTCGTCGCGATCGCGATCTTCGTGGTCGGCTCGACGGGGTCGGCGCTGTCGTCCTCGTTCGTGGACCTCGTGGTGTGGCGCTCGGTCCAGGGGCTGGGGGCCGGTGGCCTGGTCATCCTGAGCCAGGCGATCATCGCCGACATCGTCTCGGCCAGGGACCGTGGCCGGTACATGGGCCCCATGGGGGCGGTCTTCGGGATCGCCACGGTCGCGGGCCCGCTGCTGGGCGGCTGGTTCACCGACGGGCCGGGGTGGCGGTGGTGCTTCTGGCTCAACGTGCCGATCGGCCTGATCGCGTTCGGGATCGCGTGGTTCAAGCTCCGGCTCCCGTCGCGCACGCCGAGCAAGCGGTTCGATTTCGGCGGCGCGCTCCTGATGGCGGTCACGACCGCGGGCATCGTGCTCCTCACGAGCTGGAGCTCGATCTCGAGCGACAAGAAGTACGACTGGAGCAGCCCGGCCCTGCTCACGGTGCTGGTCGTGACGGTGCTCGCGCTGATCGCGTTCCTGGTCGTCGAGACCAGGGTGGCCGACCCGCTCATCCCGCTCCACCTGTTCAGGAGCAGGACCTTCTCGGTCTCGGTCTCGATCGCCCTGATCCTCGGCATGACGATGTTCGCGGCGCTGTCGTTCCTGCCGACCTTCCTGCAGATGGCCCACGGCTACGGCGCGACCGAGTCCGGGCTGCTCATGCTGCCCATGACGGTAGGCCTGATGATCACGGCGATCGGGTCGGGTCTGCTCATCGCGCGCAGCGGGAGGTACAAGATCTACCCGATCCTCGGGATGGGGATCGCGACGATCGGGCTGGTCCTGCTCACGCAGCTGACGTCCGACATCTCGATGCTGACGTTCGGCGCGATGATCTTCGTGCTCGGGTTCGGGCTGGGACTCGTGCTGCAGACCATCGTGATCGCGGTGCAGAACTCGGTCGCCCCCGAGATGGTGGGTGTGGCGACGTCCACGAACAACTTCCTGCGCGAGATCGGTGCCGCGGTCGGCACGAGCGTGTTCTCGACCGTGTTCACCTCGAAGCTGACGTCCAACCTGGCCGACGCGACCAAGGGCCTGCCGGCGAGCGAGATGCCCAAGGACTTCGGGCCGGACAGCCTCACGCCGGACGCCGTCAAGGAGCTGCCGGCAGCCCTGCACGACCTGGTCGTCAACGCCTACACCGACGCTCTCGCGCCCGCGTTCTGGTACCTCGTCCCGCTCGGCGCGCTGGGCTTCGTCATCGCGTTCTTCATGAAGGAGCTCAAGCTCTCCGACCAGGCCGGTCTGGTCGCGCGGGGCGCCGCGGTCGAGCAGGGAGCTGCGGTCGAGCGGTGAGGCAGGCGGGCCGGCGGCCCGCCCCTGCCCCCTGATGCCCGACGGCGGAGCGCGCCCAGGTACGTGGGTGCGCTCCGCCGTTGGGCATCAGGGCAGGAGGGTCAGCCGAAGATCTCGTCCTCGAGCAAAACCACGCCCTCGAGGCGGTTGCGCACCGACGTCACGCGCCAGCGGTCGGGGAAGAGCGCCAGGTACTCGCCGTCCTCGCGCTGGAGGACCTCGACGCCGGGCTGCGCGTTGAGCTGCACGACCCAGTCCTTCGTGGTCCGCAGCGCCATGGAGTAGCCCAGGCGGTCGAGCGACACGGGCGCGTTGAACTCGGTCGCCATGCGGTGCTCGGCGACCTCGAACTGCATGGGGCCCACCACGGCCAGGACCGGGGCCTGGTCACCGCGCAGGTCGGAGCGCAGGACCTGGACCACGCCCTCGGCGCCGAGCTGCATGACGCCGCGCTGGAACTGCTTGTAGCGCGAGACGTCCTTGGCGCGCATGACCGCGAAGTGCTCGGGGGCGAACGTCGGCAGGGGCGGGAACTCGACCTTCTTGTCCAGGTAGAGCGTGTCGCCCACGCGCAGGCCCGCCGCGTTGACGAGACCCACGACGTCGCCCGGGTAGGCGGTGTCGACGATCGTGCGCTCGCGGCCGAAGACCTGCTGCGCGTACTTGGTCGCGAACGGCTTGCCCGTGCGGGCCGAGCTGACGACCATGCCGCGCTCGAACACGCCCGAGCAGATGCGCGCGAACGCGAGCCGGTCGCGGTGCGCGGTGTCCATGCCGGCCTGCATCTTGAAGACGAACGCGCTGAAGGGCGCCTCGACCGGGCGCGTGTCCTCGGTGACCGTGACGCGCGGCGACGGCGAGGGCGCGACGTCGACCAGGACGTCGAGCAGCGCGTGGACACCGAAGTTCTGCACCGCGGACCCGAACAGGACGGGCGTCGTCTGCCCGGCCAGGAAGCTCTCCTGGTCGTGGTCGCCGTTGGTGTCGGCGAGCAGCTCGGCCTCCTCCACGGCGGTGGTCCAGGCGTCGCCCTCACGGTCCAGGGCCGCGTCGGGGTCCATGACCTCCTCGGGGGCGATCGTGGTGCCGCCCGCGGTGCGCGTGTAGTGCACGTACTGCCCCGTGCGGCGGTCCAGCACGCCACGGAAGTCGCCCCCGACGCCCACGGGCCAGGTGAGGGGAGTGGGGACCAGGCCCGTGCGCTCCTGGATCTCGTCCATGAGCTCGAGTGCGTCCTTGCCCGGACGGTCCCACTTGTTGATGACCGTGATGAGCGGGATGCCGCGGTGCTTGCAGACCGCGAAGAGCTTCATGGTCTGGACCTCGAGGCCCTTGGCCGCGTCGACCAGCATGACCGCCGCGTCGACCGCGGACAGCACGCGGTACGTGTCCTCCGAGAAGTCCGCGTGCCCCGGGGTGTCGACCAGGTTGATCATGGCGTCGCGGTACGTGAACTGGAGGGCCGCCGAGGTGATCGAGATGCCGCGGTCCTGCTCCATGTCCATCCAGTCGGACACCGTGCGACGGCCCGCCTTGCCGTCGGCGCGGCCCGCTTCGCGGATCGCGTTGGCGTGCAGCGCGAGCGCCTCGGTGAGCGTCGACTTGCCGGCGTCCGGGTGGCTGATGACCGCGAACGAGCGGCGGCGCGAGGCCTCCGCGAGGACGGTCGCCTGCTCCTTCGCCGGGGAGGCCTGGGGGGTGGTGCTGGGCGTGGTGGGCTGGTCCGCTGAGGGCACTGGAACGTCCTGTGGCTTCCTGCAGTTTCCTGCGCGATCGAGGGCAAAGGGGGCGGGGCGCATCCGCGCGGGACGCAGCACCCAGCTCTCCATTCTCCCGCGAGATCGAACCGGCCGTGACCACGTCGGCGACCGCTCACTCCGGGGCGGGGTCGCCGCGGCTCAGCCGGATCTCCTCGAGGTCGAGCCGGGCCTGCACCTGGCGCAGCACGGTGTCGTCGATCTCGCGCTGGTCGCGCAGGCGCACGACCGTCGCGCGCTTGCGGGCCAGCAGCGCGAGGCGCAGCTCGGTGTACTCGTCGTCGAGGAGCACCGCGGGGTCCGGGTCGTCGGCCCCGCCGTCGCGTGCCCGGAGCAGGGTCAGGTGCTCCTCGTACTCCCCGCGCAGCCGGTCGACGACCGAGGAGTCCGTCCCGAGCGCCGCCGCGACGTCGGGGAGCGCGTCGAGGGCCTCCTGGGCGGCCGTCTCGTCGGCGAGCCGACGTTCGCGAGCCAGCCCGTCGTCGTCGGGCAGGTGCGCCCACCGGATCGTCGGGGCCAGCAGGAGCCCCTGGACCACGAGCGTCGTCGCGACCACGCCGCACGTGATGAAGACGATGAGGTCGCGGTCGGGGAAGGGCGCGCCCGAGCTCAGGTGCGTGGGCACCGCGAGCGCCGCCGCCAACGACACGGCGCCCCGGAAGCCCGCGACCGTGCTGACCGCTCGCGCCCGGTTCGTGACGCGCCGCCCGCGCTGGGACGGACGCCGGTCGACGAGCCGGATCGTGTAGGCCGAGAGCACGAGGAATGCGAACCGCACCACGAGGATGACCACGCACACGACCGCGACGCCGACGATCGCCGTGACGAGGTCCTCGGAGACCAGGTTGCGCACCGCGGACTGCGCCTCGAGGCCCACGAGCACGAACAGCGACGCGTTGATGAGGTAGGTCGAGACCGACCAGAACGCGACGGTCTGCTGCCGTGTCGCGGCGCGCCCGATCCTGGGCCCGACCTGGCTCATGACGAGCCCGCACACGACCACGGCCAGCACCCCGGAGGCCTCGATGAGCTCGGCCACCAGGAAGGCCACGAACGGGAGGAGCAGGATGACGACGTTGCCCAGCATCGGGTCGTCGATGCGAGGCCTGACGAGGACCGCGAGGCGTGCGACGAGCAGCCCCACCGCGATCCCGCCGCCGTACGCGAGCACGAACAACCACGTCACGTGCCCCGCGCCCAGCGTCTCCTCGCCCACGGTCACCCCCACCGCGACGCCGTAGAGCACGAGCGCGGTGCCGTCGTTGACGAGGCTCTCGGCGCGCAGCACCGTCACGGTCCGCCGGGGCAGGGCCCGCGCGAGGACGCCGACGGCGGTCGCGTCGGTCGGCGCGACCGCCGCGCCCAGCACCCACGCGGGACCCCAGGGCATGCCCAGGGCGTGGGCCGCGGTCGCGACCGCGGCCGCCGTCGCGACCACGAGCAGCGTGCTCGTCAGGACGATCCCGCGCAGGGTCGCCCGGATCTCCCGCAACGACGTCGTGATGGCCTCCCAGTAGAGGAGCGCCGGGAGGAACACGAGGAGCATGAGCTCGGGAGGCAGGTGCACCTGCCGCAGGGCGGGCACGAACCCCAGCACGATCCCCGCGACGAGCAGCAGGATCGGGTCCGCGACCCGGGTACGGCGAGCGAGCACCCCGCACACCACGATGACCACGCCGAGGACGACGACGAGCTCGAGACCGATCATGGCTGCCTCCTCGGGGATCTCGGGTGCTGGGCCCGGACACCGGCGGCCCGTGCCTGGCACCGATCATCCGGCACGGGCGAAGCAGGTGCACGGGTTCCGCGGGGTCCCCGGGGAACGTCCGGCCCGACGGCGGCGCGTGCGTCCTCCGGTCCGGCGCGCCGGGAGGGGGACCGCCCGACGACGAGCCCGCCAGGACCGGGTACACCTAGATCGCCGCCACGAACCCCGTCGCGCCCATCGCCCTGACGACGGCCACGACCGCCAGGACCACGAAGGTCACGAACAGGGCTCGTTCCGCCCGTGCCGGCCGGACCCACGTCCGGCGCCGCAGGATCAGCAGCACGCCGAGGCCGAGGAGGACCACGCCCGCCCCCACGGCGGCAGCGCTCGTCCGGACGCTCTGGGAGGGGCAGGGCGGTACGACGACGTTCACGGGGTCCGCGGGCGCGAGCCCGCCCAGGGCGCACGCGACCTCGAGCGTCGCGCTCCACGCGAGCAGCGCGAGTGCGGCGACGGCCACCACGACGGCGCGCCGGACCGGGTGGGGCCGGGCCCGTCGACGCCGCGTCTCGTGCGGGCTCGTCGTGACCTCGTCGCCGGGCATCGCAGCAGTCTGGCAACTGTCGCGCCCTCCCGCCAGCCCCGCCGGCCCAGCGAGCCTGCCGGGCCCGGTCCCCGGGACGACCTGCGACCGGCTCCGTCTCGCAGCGCGCTCACCGGCGCGCCGCTCCGGCTCGGAGGTTCCCGGGGAGACGATGGACCGATGAGCGCGCAGAGCGAGACCGTCGGTCGGGTGCAGGTCGTGACGAGCCAGGGCGCGGTCGAGGGGACCGTCGCCCACGGCGTCGAACGGTTCCTCGGCGTCCCGTACGCGGCCTCGCCGTTCGGTGCGCGCCGCTTCGCGCCCCCTCGTCCCGTCGAGCCGTGGGACGGGGTGCGGGACGCGACGCGCTACGGAGCCACCGCGCCGCAGTCGCCCTACCCCGGGGCGCTCGCTGCCCTGCTGCCGACCGTGACGGTCCCGGGCGACGACGTCCTGCACGTCAACGTCTTCACGCCGGCCGACCGGGGCACGGACCTGCTCCCCGTGATCGTGTGGGTGCACGGCGGGTCGCTCGCGCACGGGTCCAACGCGCTCGCGGGCTACGACGGCACGCGGTTCGCGCAGGACGGCGTCGTGTTCGTGGGCGTCAACTACCGGCTCGGGGCGGAGGGCTTCTCGGTGCTCGACGGCGCTCCGCGCAACCTCGGCCTGGCCGACCAGCTCGCCGCGCTGCGCTGGGTCCAGGACGAGGTCGCGGCGTTCGGTGGCGACCCGCGCCGGGTGACGCTCGCGGGCCAGTCCGCCGGTGGGAACACAGTCTCGGCGATCCTCGCGCACCCCTCGGCGCCGGACCTGGTCGCCCGGGCGATCGTCCAGAGCGGCCCCCTGTCCGCCCAGCCGGCCGCCCGGGCGGGGCGCATCACGCGCGCCATGGGCAAGGACCTGGGTGTCCCGACGACGCGCGCGGGCTTCGCGACCGTCCTGCCCGAGGCCCTGGTCGCCTCGCAGGACCGCGTGACCGCGGGAGCCACACCACTCACGGGTGGGCCGGGGTTCGCGCTCGTGCTCGACGACGACCTGGTGCCCCGCGAGCCTCACGACGCGCTCGCCGCGGGGGCCGGGAGCACGATCCCGCTGCTGATCGGGGCCACGACCGAGGAGTACCGCCTCTGGTTCGTGCCCACGGGGCTGCTGAGCAGGTTCAGGTGGTGGCACCTGGCCGTGGCACGGCGCAAGGTCGGGATCTCCGCGCGGGCCGTCCGCCTGTTCCGGCGCAACCGCCCCGGGGCGTCCGCGGGGGAGCTCCTGGGCGCGCTCGCGACCGACGTCCTGCTGCGCGTCCCGCTCCAGCAGGTCGCCGACTCGCGCCGGTCCGCGGACGCCGAGACGTTCGTCTACGAGTTCGCGTGGCGCAGCCCGGTGCAGGACCTCGGCGCCGCGCACGCCGTCGAGCTCGGGTTCGTGTTCGACGGGCTCGCGACGCCCGACTCGACCGCACTCGCGGGCCCCGAGGCCCCCCAGTCGCTCGCGACCGCGATGCACGGCGCCTGGGTGGCGTTCGCGACCTCGGGCGACCCGGGCTGGCAACGCTGGGACGAGACGCGACCCGTGCGGGTCTTCGACGGCGAGGGAGACCCCGTGGTCCTCGCACCGCGCGACGACGAGCGGGCGGCGCTCGACGCGCCCTGAGATTTTCGGGAGAGGTCGTGCGGGGTGAAGATCTATCCGTGCACAGCAGCCGCCCCGACACCGACGTCCTCGACACCTCGTCCTGCGTACCGCCCGCGCGACCGTCTGCCCCCGCGGACCCGCTCACCGGCCGGACCGGACCCAACGCCTGGAGGCTGTACCGGACCGCGGCCCCTGACGGTCCGCAGCGCCCTCCCGTCCTGCTCCTGCACGGCGTGACCGACTCGGGCGAGTGCTGGCCCGGCACGGTCCGCCACCTCGTCCGCTCGCGCGACGTCCTGACGCTCGACGCCCGTGGCCACGGAGGCTCCGAGCTGCCCGACGAACCCTTCACGCTCGCGGCGCTCGCGGACGACGCGGCCCGCGCGGTCCGGGACGTGCTCGGACGCCCGGCGGTCGTCGTCGGGCACTCGATGGGCGGCCTCACGGCGCAGGAGCTCGCGCTGCGCCACCCCGACCTGGTCCTGGGCCTGGTCCTGGAGGACCCGGCGTGGGGCGTCAGCGACACCGAGCACGACGAGGGCGGGCGGCCGCTGTTCCTCGCGCCGGGCATCGAGGCGACCCGCGGGCGCCCGACGGCGGAGCTCGCGGCCGACTTCCGCGCGCGCTTCCCGCAGTGGTCGCCCGAGGAGTCGGAGCCGTGGGCCCGCGCCCAGCGAGCGGTCTCGCCGCGCCTGCTGGAGGTCCCGCACGAGTGGACCGCGCGCGACTGGCCCGTCGCGTTCGAGGCGCGCGTGCCGGTCGTGGTCGCGGCGGGCGAGGCGTCGAGCTACTCGCTCGTGTCCGACGACGGCGCGCACCGAGCCGAGCAGGTCCTCGCGGGCAGGGGCCGGGTCGTGCGGGTCGCCGGGGCGGGGCACTGCGTGCGGCGCGACGACCTCGCGACCTTCCTGGGGCTGGTCGACGGGCTGCTGGCCGAGGTCGAGGCCCGATGACCAGGGGGTGAGCAGGACCTCGGTCGCTCGGGTGCCCGTCCGGCCCGCACCGACCGGGCCCCGCACACCCTCCGGAGCCCGGTCCCGCGCCGACGCGGCCGACGGTCGTCTACGCGAGGACGAGCTTGTCGCCGTCCGTCGGGTGGTCGGCGAGGGCGACGCTGCGGACCGCCGGGTCCTCGTAGGTGTTCCAGTAGTAGGTCGTGGTCCGGGAGGAGAAGAGCCCGGTGTAGATCGTGATCTCGAACTCGCCCGACCCCATCGCTGCGCACCCGTCGACCATCGCGACCTGCTGCAGCGTGTGGAACGCCCGGCTGACGTTCTCCTCCTCGCTGCTCTTGGTCGGGTAGTGGGCGTTGACGTAGGCGGCGCGGACGAACCGGGAGGGCGAGTAGTAGTCCCCGGGGATCCCCCTCATGTGCGAGCCCGAGCCGAACGGGGTGAGGTGGGCCCTGCCCAGCTCGGTCTCCGGCGGGAACTCGGGCGAGGTGTTGAGGTAGTTGCGCAGGTTCTCGTGGTGCCACGCGAACCCGGGCTGGTTCGTCAGGACGTCGACGTCGTCGTCGAAGACCTGCATGCCCTCGCTCGTGTGCTCCACGACGATCGCGCGCTCCGCGCCGGCGATGATCCAGTGGAGCAGCGAGCTGGGGTACTTGTCGTTGATCGGCTTGTCGACGATCGTGACGTGCTGGAGCGCCGCCTCGACCTCGTCGACGCTCGCGAACTGCGAGCACACCCACAGCGGGAACTCGTACGCGGCGACGTTGACGTGGCCCTCGACGGGGGCAGTGGCATAGGCCGCGTACCCCGGGAAGTTGAGCCCTGCGACGGCCAGGCCCGCGTCGTTGCCGGCGTCGAAGTAGAGCGGGGTGTCCTCCTCCACGATGCCCATGCCGATGGTCGCGTGCTGGATGCTGGGCACCGCGCCGAACGGCGACCTCGGTGCGTACCCCGTGGGCGTGATCACCACCTGTTCCCCGTACCCGCTCGTCCAGTCGAGGTTCCGTGCGAGGTAGAGGTTGTCCTGGCCGTCCGAGAACCTGATGCCCGTGCACATAGCGATGCCCCTGTCGTCGTCGATGCAAGGTGAGGCGGACGCGGTTCGCCATGCCCCGCGTCGTGCCCCCGTCCTCCCATGGTCGTCTCTGATCGACGATCGTGCTCAGCGAGACCGCGAGCACCGAGCGCTCCAGGGCCGGGGCCGCGTCCGCGCGCGCCCGGTCGGCGAGGTCGTCCGGGTCCGGAGGAGGTCCGGTGCTCGGACCGGCGACTTGGACGATCCGCCCACCCGGGGGAATGATCGACCCATGCTCACCCTCACCGGAGCCGCCGGCTCGCGCATCGTCGGGATCGGCCACCACCAGCCCGAGCGGACGCTCACCAACGACGACATCGCTCAGCTGGTCGAGACCAACGACGAGTGGATCCGTTCCCGCACCGGGATCGTGACGCGTCACGTCGCGGCCGAGGACGAGACCGTGGCCGACATGGCGACCGCGGCGGCGCGCCACGCGCTCGAGGACGCCGGCGTCGCGGCGAGCGAGGTCGACATGATCATCGTCGCGACGGCCACGGCGCGCGACCGCTCGCCCAACACCGCCGGTCGCGTGGCGTACAACCTGCGCACGGGCGTCATGCCCGGCCAGTCCACGCCCGAGGAGGAGGACGCACCCGACCTGCGCGGCGTCGTCGGGCCCGTGATCCTGGACGTCAACGTCGCGTGCTCCGGCTTCGCGCACGCCCTGGGTCTCGCGGACCAGGCGATCCGCACCGGAGCCGCGACCACGGCGCTCGTGATCGGCGCCGAGAAGCTGACCGACTTCACCGACTGGACCGACCGCGTGACGTGCATCCTCACGGCCGACGGCGCGGGGGCGTTCGTGGTGCAGGGCACGGACACCCCGGGGATCGGGCCGGTCGCGTGGGGCTCGGAGCCCGAGCTGACCCCAGCCGTGCTCATCGAGACCCCGAACGAGAAGTTCGTCCAGGACGGGCGCGCGGTCTTCCGCTGGGCCATCACGCGTGCGGCGGACCGGGCGCGCGCCGCGGTCGAGAAGTCGGGCCTGACGCTCGACGACATCGAGGTGCTCGTCGCGCACCAGGCCAACCTGCGCATCATCGAGCCGCTCGCCAAGGCGCTGGGCCTCGAGGATAAGGTCGTCGTCACCGACATCACGGAGTCGGGCAACACCTCGGCCGCGAGCATCCCGCTGGGCCTGTCGAAGTGGTGGCACTCGGGCAAGATCCCCGCGGGCGTGCCCGCGCTGCTCATCGGGTTCGGCGGCGGCTTCGCCTGGGCGGGCCAGGTCGTGGAGACGCCCACGCGCTGATCCACGGCCGCGGCGGCTGCCCGCTGCGTCTGCTCCTGCAGGGCGGGCCGGCCGACCGTCCACCCGGCGGGTCCGTCGACCGGTCCCGCCGAGACGGCCGGGCGGCAGCGTGCCACGCTGGGCGCATGGCTCGTGACGTGCGCGTCCGCCGCCTGCGCCGCGAGGCGTGGGGGTTCGTCGTCGGGTCGGCGTGCTTCCTGGTCGGCGCGGTGCCGTTCTACGCCCAGGCCGTAGGACCCGTCTGGGTGGGCGTGACGTTCTGCGTCGGCTCGGTCTTCTTCACGCTCGCCGCGGCGATCCAGCTGAGCCTGAGCGGACGCCGCGTGCCCCGCAGGGGGACCCTCCCGGCCGACCGCTGGGACTGGTGGGCCGCGGCCGTCCAGCTCGCCGGGACCCTCTTCTTCAACATCAGCACCGCGGCCGCGCTGGGTGCGGCGATCGCCGACCCCACGCGCCTGGGCGCGGGCTGGCGGCCCGACGCCTACGGGTCGGTCGCGTTCCTCGTGTCGAGCGCGTTCGCGGTCGTCGCGACCCGGGACCGCGGTCACCTGTGGGACGCGGACGCGCGCACGTGGCACGGCACGTGGCTCAACCTGGTGGGTTCGGTCGCGTTCGGCGCGTCGGCCGTGGGGGCGTACGTGGTGCCGCAGACGGACTCGCTCGTGAGCGCGTTCTGGGCCAACCTCGGCACGCTGCTGGGGGCGGTGTGCTTCCTGGTCGCTGCGCTGCTGTCGCGACGCACGATCGGCGAGGAGCTGGCGCCCGCCGCGTCGTGAGCCGGCTACCGCGGGGTGCGCTCGCGCGGTGCGCTCACAGCGCCCATGCCCTGCGCGACGACGGCGCACCGGTCCTCGTCGTGCGCCGCGCGGTCGGCGGCGCGCTCCAGGAGGCGCCGCAGGGTTGCGCGGTCCGCGGGGTCGAGCCCCGCGAGCAGGTCCTCCTCGGCCGCGGCGACGCGTGCGTCGAGGTCGGCGAGGACGGCGCGCCCCTTGGCGGTCGCGACGATGCGCCGGGTCCGGCGGTCCGTGGGGTCCGCCTGGCGCTCGACGAGGTCGCAGCCGACGTACTTGTCGATCAGGTAGGTCATGACGGTCCGGTCGATCCCGAGCCGCGCCGCGAGCGCGGCCTGGCTGGGCGGGGTGTCGTGCACGACGGCGGAGAGCACCTGGTAGCCGCGCGTCCCGTCGGGCAGGTCCTCGGCGAGCGCGTCGACGCGAGCGCTCCACTCGCGCAGGAGCGCGGTGAGAGACCAGCCGAGGGGGCTGGGGGAGCGGGAGGTGTCAGGCGTGGCGAGGGTCACGACCTCAGGATACAACGGAATGATCTAGACGGAAGATGAGTTGCTGATGATATCGTCTGCAGTTCAGACGATCTCGACACGACCGCCGCTCCCCGCGGCACACGGAGCGCGCACGCATGACGGACTACGGCCACGACCTGATCCTCGGCACCTTCCACACCCCGCAGAACCGCGACCCGCAGGCGCCCGTGCGCCTCGCGCAGCTCGCCGAGACCGCGGGCCTGGACCTCGTGACCTTCCAGGACCACCCCTACCAGCCGGCGTTCCTCGACGCCTGGACCCTCCTGACGTGGGTCGCGGCGTCGACCGAGCGGGTGCAGGTCGCGGGGAACGTCCTCAACCTCCCGCTGCGCCCGCCCGCCGTGCTGGCCCGTGCCGGGGCGAGCCTCGACCTGCTCTCGGGCGGCCGGTTCGCCATGGGCCTGGGCGCCGGCGCGTTCTGGGACGCGATCGAGGCCATGGGCACGCCTCGCCTCGCGCCGGGCGAGGCCGTCACCGCGCTCGAGGAGGCCATCGACATCATCCGAGGCATCTGGGACACGAGCGACCGGACGCCCCTGCGTGTGCACGGCACGCACCACCAGGTCGAGGGCGCCAAGCGCGGCCCCGCCCCGGCGCACGACGTCCCGCTGTGGATCGGGGCGGTCAAGCCCCGCATGCAGCGGCTCATCGGCCGCAAGGGTGACGGCTGGCTGCCCTCGCTGTCCTACCTCCAGCCCGGCGACCTGGCCAAGGGCAACGCCGTGATCGACGAGGCCGCGCTCGCCGCGGGCCGTGACCCGAGCGCGGTGCGCCGCATGCTCAACGTCAACGGCAAGTTCTCCACGAGCCGGCTCGGCTACCTCCAGGGACCGCCCGCGCAGTGGGTCGAGGAGCTCGGTGCGCTCGCGCTCGAGGACGGCGTCTCGGGGTTCGTCCTCGCGACCGACGACCCGCGCGAGATCCAGGTCTTCGGCGAGGAGGTCGCCCCCGCGCTGCGCGAGCTCGTCGCGGCCGAGCGGCGGTCCGCCGGGACGGCGCCCGCCGCTCACCGTCGCGGGGCCTCGGCCCTCGCGGCCCGCCGCGAGGGCATCGACTACGGCTCGCTCCCCGCGACCCTGAGCGAGCACGCGGTCGAGCCGGGGGACCGTGCGTACGACGCGGTGCGGCACACCTACATGCGCTCGGGGGCGCCCGGCATCGTGCTCCGCCCGCGCACCGCGGACGAGGTCGCCGAGGCCGTCGTCTGGGCCCGGGAGCAGGACGTGCCGCTCGCGGTGCGGTCGGCCGGCCACGGCATCAGCGGGCGCTCGACCAACGACGGAGGGGTGCTGCTCGACGTCGGTGCCCTGGACCAGGTCGTCGTGCCCGAGGACGGCTCGCGCCGCGTGCGGCTGGGGGCCGGTGGGACCTGGGGGCAGGTCGCCGAGGTCCTCTCGCCCCACGGGCTCGCGATCAGCTCGGGCGACTCCGGAGGCGTGGGCGTCGGTGGACTGGCCACGACGGGCGGGATCGGTCTCATGGGCCGCAAGCACGGTCTGACGATCGACAACGTCGTCGCGGCGGAGGTCGTCACGGCCGACGGGCGGGTGCGTGTCGTGGACGCCCGGGAGGAACCCGAGCTCTTCTGGGCGCTGCGCGGAGCGGGCGGCAACATGGGGGTCGTGACCTGGGTCGACGTCGAGGCCGCTCCCGTGACGGACCTCGTCTACTCGATCATGGTGCTCGACGCCTCGGACACCGCGGGGCTGCTCGAGCGCTGGGCAGCGACGGTCGAGGCCGCGCCGCGCGAGCTCACGAGCTTCCTGCACATGAGCGCGGGCCGGGGCGGACGCGGGCCCATGGCCCAGCTCATGACCGTGTGGGCCGACGATGACACCGACGCCGCGATCCGCGCGCTCGAGAGCCTCGCCGACTCGGCGCCGCTGCTCGACCACCAGGCGGTGCTGACCCCCTACTCGGGGATCGTGCGCCGGGCCGACGCCCAGCACTCGGGGGGCGGGGAGCCGGGCTCGCGCTCGGGCCTCGTCGAGCACGTCGACCAGGCCACGGCCCGCGACCTCGCCCGCTTCCTCGGGAGCGGCGCGGCGCAGCTGCTCCAGCTCCGGGCGGTCGGCGGTGCGGTCAACGACGTCGCGGCCGACGCGACGGCCTACGCCCACCGCACCCAGAACTTCTCGGTCGCGGCGTTCGGGTCGCGGGGAGGCCCGGCGGGGATCGACGGCGTGTGGGACGACCTGGTGCATCCGCACACCGACGGGCTCTACCTGTCGTTCGAGACCGACTCGCGCCCCGAGCGGCTGCTCGAGGCGTTCCCCGAGCCCACGCTGACGCGTCTGCGACAGGTCAAGCGCGAGGTCGACCCGACCAACCTGTTCTCGGCCAACTTCCCGATCCCGCCGGCCGACGCCTGACCGGACGGTCCGAGCCGCCCCTTAGGTCGGTGCCCGACGGACCGGTCCTGCCCGACCGGTCCTGCCCGACCGGGCCCGACGACGGACGACGCAGGGCCCCGAGTCGCCCCCTGACGGCTCGGGGCCCTTCGTCGTCGGCCGATGGCCCCGGCCCCGCCCCGACCGGGTGGGCGGCCGCGGGGTCGAGCCCGGTCAGCCGACCAGGTTGAAGTCCTCGTCGAGGACCGTCCCGCGGTGCGGCTTGTAGAGGTCGTAGCCGCGCGGGTTGCACTGCAGGCCGCCGTTGATGCACTGCTTGACGAGCGCAGCCAGGACGTCCGGCTCCCAGGCGTTGATGAAGTCGTAGTGCCACGACTGGTCCGAGCCGCTGGCCAGCCGCACGTCCGACATGTCACCGCTCACGGGCCAGGCGATCTTGAACTCGAGCATGGGCACGGCGACCGGGTGGCTCAGGGGGCACTGCCCCGCGACGGGGTAGGCCATGTGCGTGCCGTGCCCCATGTGCGAGGCCGCACCAGGCGTCAGGTGCTTGCCGTCCCAGCAGCTCGGCGACTGGTAGCGCAGGTTGAGCTGGCTGCCGGGGGCACAGCTGTCCGGGATCGACCAGCTCTTGGAGATCTCGCCGCACTCCCAGCCCTCGACCGCTCCCGGGGCCGTGCGGAACGAGTCGACGGTCGCCATCATGTCGCCCGCCACGAACTCCAGGCCCGCGGGGAACGGGACGACCTTGGTGTAGTCGTCGATCCCGGACTTGTAGTAGATCGTCATGGGGATGTCCGGCGCGATCGGGGTGTCCCCGCGGTAGAGCGCAGGGAACCAGTACGACGAGTGGTCCTGCGGCACGGTGCACGTCGAGTCCGTGCTCGCGAAGAGCGACTCGGGCGTCGTGAAGGCGTCGGTCGACCGGTTGCCGACGAACGTGTGCAGGTGCGAGGCGCCGGGCTGGCCCGGGAAGACGATCGGGTCGTCCTTCTCGAAGTGCGAGAACGAGCAGTTCGCCTGGAACTCGTGGTGCGTGACCTCGTCGTCGAACCCCGGGGTCTCGGGCACCTCGACGGGCGTGCCGTCCCCGAAGACCTGGAGCTCGTACAGCGAGTAGCCGTAGCCCGTGGCGCGCTGGGTCCCGACGAGTTGGACGTAGCGCCCCGTCGCGTCGACGTCGAGCGTCTGGACCCCGCCCGTGCCGGCCGTGACGGTCGCCGCGGTGGTCCAGGTCGCGGCGTCGTCCGACACCTGGATCGTGAACGCCCTGCCGTACGCGGCCTCCCAGTCGAGGACGACCGTGTCGAGCGCGAACGAGTCGCCCAGGTCCACGCGGAACCACTGGTCGTCGCCCGGGGAGCTGGCCCACCGGGTGGACCGGTCGCCGTCGACCGCGAAGCGCGGGCCGAGCCCGCCGGACTCCGAGCTCGACGCCTCGGTCAGCGCCCCCTGCGAGAGCAGGGTGCCCGGTGCGGCGCTCGCCGCTCCGGCCGCGCCGATCGCGATCGCGGACGAGGTGACCAACGCGGCGACCGAGAGCGAACCCACCAGGGCGCGGGTCCGTCGTCGGGCACGGGGCCCGCCGTGGCGCTGCGGGGAGTCCCCGGGCGCGCGGTGGGACGTGAGAGTGGTGCGGTGCATGCTTCCTCCTGTGACGTCGTCGTCGGGAGGTCGCGCCGGAGCGCGACGCGCCCACCACCGTGCGGTGGCCCCCGGGCGCGGGTCCGGGTGGGAGCGGGGGCGCCGCTCCCACCCGGGGTCTCGTCAGCGCGCGTAGACGCCGAGCTCGAAGAGCGAGTAGCCCCACTCGGTGCCGCGCTCCGTGAGGTTCAGGCGCACGTAGCGCCCGGACCCCGCGACGTCGAGGTCGTCGACGCCGCCGTTGCCGCCCGTGACGGTCGTGACGGTCGACCACGTCGAGCCGTCGTCCGAGGTCTGGACCTCGTACGACTTCCCGTAGGCCGCCTCCCACACGAGCTGGAGGTGGTCGAAGGACCGGACCGAGCCCAGGTCGACCTGGAACCAGGCCGTCGGGCCCCACTGGCTCGCCCAGCGCGTGCCCAGGTCGCCGTCGACCGCGCGGGCGGCCGAGTAGTCGCCGTTCCACGGGTCGAAGCTCGACGCGGCGGCGGGCTTGCCCAGCGCGAGGTTGGTGCCCTGGACCGCGGGCGGGACCACGCGCAGCGACCTGGTCTCGACGCCCACGTTGCCCTGGCCGTCCTCGGCGAACACGTAGACCTTCCACACGCCGAGTCGCTCGGGCGCGGTGACCGTGAACTTCCCGGGAGCGGTCTGCGTGAGCGCGGTCCAGGCGAGCCCGCCCGCCCCGTCGATGTACTTGCTGTTGAAGAAGGCGACGTAGTTGATCGGGTCGCCGTCGGGGTCGGTCGCGGTCAGGTTCAGGTTCACCGAGGACCCGGCGACGACGCTCGTCGAGCCCGGTACGTCCATGCTCTGGATGCGGGGCGGGGTGTTCATGGCGGACGTGTCGACGCCCCAGGCCTTGGCGATCGAGTAGTAGCCGAGGCGCTTGTTGTCGCCCGGGATCACGTTGAACCAGACACCGCCGAAGTTGCCCTCGGTGCCGTAGTGGAAGAACGTCGCGCCGAGCGCCTTGCCCTCGTGCTCCATGAGGCACTTCCAGGACGAGACGTACGCCGCGCCCTTCTCGATGTCGGTCGGCTCGTCGGGCACGCCGTTGACGTCGTCCGGCACCTCCCACTCGCCGGCCGCGCCGCCCTCGGTCAGCAGGTAGGGCTTGTCGTAGCCGCCGGCCTCCCAGTTCTCCCGGATGTTGCACACGTCGCCGTAGGCGTTGATCGAGAGCAGGTCGAGGTCCGGGGCGTTGGCCTTGAGGTACGGCCAGGCGCCGGCCCAGGCGTCGGTGTTGGTCGTGGGGTGGTTCGGGTCGATCCGGTGGATCGCGACGCTGACCTCGTTGACGAACGCGGCGTACGCGTTGCGCTCGGCCTCGAGGACCGTGCCCGAGAAGCAGTTCTGCAGGCCCAGGATCGCCTCGTTGCCGATGTTCCACATCAGGACGCCCGGGTGGTTCTTGTAGGTCTCGACCCACTGGAGGATGTCGGCCTTGGTCGTCGCCTTGTAGCTCGTGTCGGTCGTGTAGCTGATGCACCCGCCCGAGCCCGGCCCGCCGCCCGGCAGCAGCCAGAAGCCCATGACCACGCGGACGTCGTGAGCGGCCGCGGAGTCGAGCAGCTGCTTGGTGTCGGCTCCCGTGCCCCACGTGCGGACCGTGTTGGCGCCCATGGCGACGAGCGGACCCATGTAGTGGTCGGCCGAGGCGAACGACGGTCCCCAGGTGAAGCCCTTGACCGTGTAGGGCTTGCCGTCGACCTGGAGGTCCCAGTCGCCGCTGCTGCCCACGACCTTCACGGTGCTCGGAACCGAGTCCGGCACGGGCACGTTCGGGTGGCCCGGGTTCACGTAGTCGGGGTCGGTCGGGTCGACGGGATCGACAGGGTCGACCGGGCCGGCGCCCGGTGTGCCGAAGACCTTGAGCTCCCACAGGGAGCTCCCGTAGCCCGTGGCCCGCTGCGTCGCGAGGAGCCGGACGTAGCGGCCGGTACCGGTGACGGCGAGCGTCTGGTCGCCGCCGGCCGAGCTCTGCGTCGAGTAGACGTCGGTCCAGGTCGTGGCGTCGTCGGAGACCTGGATCTGGAACGCCTTGGCGTGCGCCGACTCCCACTGGAGCTCGACGCGCTCGATCGTGGAGCGCTGCTGGAGATCGACCTGGATCCACTGGGGATCGGACCAGGCGCTGGCCCAGCGCGTGCCCGGGTTGCCGTCCACGGCCGCCGAGGCGGGCGTGTAGTCGGGGTTCTCGACCGACGACGCCGTGGCCGGCTTGCCCTGGGACAGCAGGGTCGGGGCCGCCTCGGCGGCTCCGACGGGTACCAGGGTCGCGGACGCGACGAGCAGCGACAGGGCGAGCGCGGTCAGGCTGCGCCGCCTGCTGCGCCGCGGTCTGGCAGGGGTGTGCGGGGGTCTCATGTTCTACCTCTCGGGGGAGACAGGAGTCCTGGCCGTCGTCGGCAGGCTCCGGGAATCAGTTCTTCGTCGAGCTGGATCCATCCGGGAGAGCGCTCTCATCCGAATTCGGAGTATTCCGACGTTCAGGAGGGCTGTCAAGGGAACGGTTCCCGAAAGTGTGCAGCGGGGTGAACTTCGAGAAGGCAGAACGGGCGGCGACCAGGACGGACGAACGGCGGAATGCTGCCGGTTCGTCGCGTTGGCGCGCTGCACCTCGGCGGGAAAGCGCTATCCCGAGAATGCTAGCGTCACCCCTGTGACAGCACCTCGTCCCTCCGCCGGCCCGACGCTCGACGACGTCGCGCGCGTCGCCGGTGTCTCGCGCGCGACCGCGTCGCGCGTCATCAACGGCAAGCGCAAGGTCGCGCCCGCTCTCCAGGAGCTCGTGCAGAGCGCGGTCGCCGCGACGGGCTACTCCCCGCACCGGGCGGCCCGCACGCTCGTCACGCGACGCACCGGGAGCGTCGCGCTCGTGATCTCCGGGACGGATCCCGAGACGGACCCCGTGACCGACCCCGGCTCGGGCGGTAGCCGCTACGCGGGCCACGTGTTCGACGACCCGTTCTTCGGGCGCATCGTCGCGGGGATCGTCCGGGCCCTGCGCCCGCACGACGTGCACCCGGTCCTCATGCTCGCCGAGGACGACGTGGCCCGGGCGCAGGTCGTCTCCTACGTCCGCCAGGGCAACGCCGACGGCGTCCTGCACGTCTCGACCCGCGCCGACGACCCGCTGCCCGCGCTCCTGGTCGAGGTCGGGCGCCCCGCGGTGCTGTTCGCGCGCCCGTCGGTGCCGCTCCCGATCAGCTTCGTCGACCTGGCCAACCGGGACGGGGGAGCGCTCGCCGCGGAGCACTTCGTGGCCGACGGCAGGACGGCGCCGGCCGCGATCTCGGGACCGCTGGGTGTGCTCGCGGCGAGCGACCGGCTCGCCGGGTTCCGGGACGCCCTCGCGCGACGGGGCCATGCCTACGTGCCGTCGGTCGAGGGGAACTTCACGATCGAGAGCGGCGACGCCGCGATGCGGGCGCTGCTCGAGCAGGTGCCCGGGGTCGACGCGGTCTTCGCGGGGAACGACCTCATGGCCCAGGGGGCGATCGACGTGCTGCACGAGAGCGGGCGGCGCGTGCCCGAGGACGTCGCGGTCGTCGGCTTCGACGACACCGCCCTCGCCCAGCGGGCCCGGCCCGCCCTGACGACCGTGCGCCAACCGGTCGAGGAGATGGCGGGCGAGATGGTCCGGCTCCTGCTCGAGCGCATCGAGGACCCGACGCTCGCCGTGCGCTCCGTGCTGTTCGAGCCCACGCTCGTGGTGCGCGGCTCGGCCTGAGGTTCCAGACCGACGGCCCGCCCGGGGCCGCGACGTCGTGTCGCGGACCCGGGCAGGCCGGCTGGTCGCCCGGTCAGGAGGTCAGCAGGTCCTCCCGTCGAACGTCGCGGGCACGACCGTCGTGACGGCCGCCCCGTCGACCGTGCCCGTCGCGGTCACCGAGGTGCTGCCGGCCGAGACCGAGGCCGCCCGGGCGTTGAAGCTCTGTGCCGCGAGCCTGCCCCCCGCCACCTGGGAGAACCTCTTGGTGCCGTACGGCGTGGCGAGCGCGACGTCGACCGGCGCGCCCTCCTTGTTGGTCGCCGTGACCGCGAGCTGGACCTTGCCGGCCACGCAGCGCGTGACGGCCGTGGCCTGCACGTCGAGCGTCGGCGCGGGCGTCACGTCGACGCCGCCGTAGAAGGCGACGTAGCTCGGGATGGTGTCCGGTCCGTCGGCGCGCGGGCCGACCCCGTTGATGACGGCCTCGAAGATGCCCTCGCCGCCCAGGGAGACGACGAGCATGTTGTGCATCTTGACGCCGGCCACCTGGGGGACCTCGAAGCCGCCGTCGACGACGATCTCGGTCTCCTCGGTGTCGGACGTGAAGTTCGAGTAGGAGCCCAGGCCCCAGGCCTCGTGGTTCTTCACACCGTCCGCGACCTTGTAGGCCGCCCACCCGCGGGTATCACCGTTCTGCCAGGTTGCCTGGTCCGGGACGTCGTACGGCAGCTCGTTCTGGTAGAACACGGTCTTGCCCCGCTCGCCGTTCCACAGGGTGTTGTACTTCTGGTAGTGCTCGACGAACAGGCCGTAGGCCGAGACGTCGTCCCCGTTGACCACGAACCCGTAGTCGGACGTGTTGAGGTCCCAGCCGATGCCCTCGCCGTGGTCGCCGCGCCACGACCACACGTGGTCGACGATGGTGTCGTCGGCGTTGATGATCATGGCCGCGTCGACCTTGCCCGCGACAGCACCGCCCACGCGCATGAACACGTCGTGCAGGACGATCGGGTCGTCCGAGTGGTCGGTGTGGACGCCCTCGTCGCCGACGACGAACAGCGCCGGGGACTCGGTGACCGCGGCGTCGAACAGGATGCCCGCGACCGTGATGCCGTCCTCGTCGGCCACGTGCATGCCGACGCCCCCGTGCTCGGGGATGATCGTCGCGTAGCCCAGGCCCAGGACGACCGTGCCGGGCCTGTCGACCTGGATCGTCTGGTCGACGCGGTAGACGCCCGGGGTCATGAGCAGGTTCTTGCCCGCGGCCAGGGCCGCGTTGATCTCGGCCGCGGTGTCGCCCTCCTTGGCCACGAAGAAGTCGTCGAGCGGGACCGACGTGCCGGCCGTGTGGCTGTTCTTCCAGGTGGTGCCGGTCGTGCCCTCGCGCAGCTCGGGGACGAACACGGCCCACTCGTCGCCGTCGAGGTAGAGGTAGGGCTTCTCGCGGACGGTGCCCGTGGTGTCGAGCCGGGTCACGGGGGGCTTGGGCCACGTCGCGGCCGTGGGCAGCGTGCCCTCGACGCCCGAGTAGACCATGTTCCAGACGCCGCCCTTCCACTCGCCGACCGAGCTGTCGCGGGCGTACCACTGCTGCTGCGTCCAGGACTCGACGACCCCGGTCACGTGGGTGTCGGCGATGTAGCCGCCCGACGACCAGCCGTAGGCCGACGAGTCGAGCTGGAGGCCGCCGTTGACCTGGATGCGGCGGAACGGTGCCGCCTGGGACGTGGCCCAGCGGGCCATGCCGTCGTCGGGCGTGATCGACAGGTTCTCGGCCGAGCGCCAGAAGTTCTGGGTCGCGTTGCCGCCGAACCACTGCGCGTCGACCCAGTCGCCGCCCTTCACGGTCACGTCGGTCGGGTCCTGGCCGACGCCCGAGAGCGAGGTGTAGAAGCCGATGCGAGCGTCGACCTCGTACTCACCGGGCGTGAAGAGGAACTGGTACCGGCCGGGGCCGAACTGGTCCTGCTCCTGCTGGGCGAACACGGTGTCGATCTGGTGCTGGATCGCGGAGTCCGGCATCGAGGGGTCGAACACGAAGACGTTCGGGCCGAACAGGTCGGTCGTCGGGTCGATCGAGGCGCCGGGGGTCAGGACGCGGAGCTCGTACATCGAGTACCCGAACGTGGTGCCCCGCGCGACGCCCTGCCAGCGCACGTAGCGCGCCGAGGTCGTGTCGAACGTGACGACGTCGGTCCCGCCGTCCTGGTTGCGCGCCTGGGCAGCAGTGGTCCACGTGGAGCCGTCGGTCGAGAGCTCGATGTCGTAGTCCTTGCCGTACGCGCCCTCCCAGAGGATGCTCACGCCGCAGACCTCGTCGGCCTCGCCCAGGTCCACCTGGAGCCACTCGTCGTCCTGGCCCGTCCACGTGGTCGTGTCGAGCACCGAGCCCCAGCGGGTGCTGGTGTTCTGGTCGACGGCCTTGGCCGGGGTCGAGTCGCCCTGCTGCGACGAGGCCGTCGCGGTCGCGCCTGCGGTCACGTCGGTCAGGCAGGCCGTGGGGTTGGTGGGGTCCACGGGGTCCACGGGGTCCACGGGGTCGACCGGCCCGCCTGCGGGCTCGCCGAACACGCGGAACTCCCACAGCGAGTAGCCGTACCCCGTGCCGCGGACGTCGCCGAGGAGGCGGACGTAGCGGCCGGCGCCGTCGACGTCGAGCACGTCCGCCCCGCCGTCGCCGTTCGTCACGGTGCTCAGGGTGGTCCAGGTCGTGCCGTCGTCGGAGGTCTGGATCCGGTACCCCTTGCCGTAGGCGCCCTCCCAGTCGAGCTCGACCCGGTCGATCGTGGCCCGCTGACCCAGGTCCACCTGGATCCACTGCGGGTCGGCGGCCAGGCTCGACCAACGGCTGCCGCCGTCGCCGTCGAACGCCTCGCCGGCCTGGTAGCCGTCGGGCGACTGCGTCGAGGACGCCGTCGCGGGCTTGCCCTGGGACAGGAGGGTGGGGCCGTCGGCCGCTGCCGCGGGGACGAGCGGGACCGCGAGGCCCGCCGCGGCGACCGCCAGGGCGAGGGCCGCTCCGGCTCCTCGGCGGGACGGGCGTCTCCGGCGCTGCGGGACGGGTGCCGCGGGCGGCACGGTGGGAAGGGGCGAGAAGGGCATCGGTTCTCTCCTAGGTCGTCGTCGACCGCGTCCAGGCTCTACGCCGAGCAGGACGCACGTCGTGAGAGAGCGCTCTCTCACGATGTCGGCCAGTATTCAGGTGAGGGGGTCCGGCGTCAAGAGAGCGCTCTCCCGCGTTCTTCGCGGCCGCTGGACGCGACCCGACGCGCGGGGCGGCGCTCCGCCGTCGGGCCCGTGGCTGTCCCAGGAGCGCGCTCCGCGCTGCTAGCCTCGCCCCATGCGTGAGGACGGCCGAGTCTCGACGCCCCCGACGCTCGAGGACGTCGCCCGGGTGGCGGGAGTCTCGCGCGCCACGGTGTCCCGGGTGATCAACCAGAAGCGCCAGGTCGCGCCCGACCTCAAGGCGGTCGTCGAGAAGGCGATCGTCGAGACGGGCTACGTGCCCAACCGCGCGGCCCGTTCGCTCGTCACGGGCAGGACGGGCACGGTCGCGGTCGTGATCTCGGGCGTCGACCCGGAGATCGAGGGCAACCAGATGACCGGGCAGGTCTTCGCGGACCCGTTCTTCGGCCGGATCGTCGCGGCGTTCGTGCGCGCCCTGCGCCCCCACGACCTGCACCCCGTGCTCATGCTCGCCGAGACCGACGACGCGCGCGCCCAGGTCATGACCTACCTGCGCCAGGGCAACGCCGACGGCGCGCTCCTCGTGGCCGCCCAGGCCGACGACCCGCTGCCCGGCATGCTCGTCGAGGCCGGCCAGCGCGCGGTCCTGTTCGCGCGGCCCGAGCCCGCGCTGCCCATCAGCTTCGTCGACGTCGCCAACCGCGACGGCGCGCGGCTCGCGGCCAAGCACCTCATCGAGCGCGGCTGCGACGAGCTCGCGGTCATCTCGGGCCCCTCGGGCCTCTACGCGGCCGAGGAGCGCCTCGCGGGCTTCCGTGACGAGGTCTCCCGGCACGGTCGCGCATACGTCCCCGAGGTCTCGGGCGAGTTCACGCTCGAGGGCGGGGAGGCCGCGATGGAACGTCTCCTCGACACGGTCCCCGGGCTCGACGGCGTGTTCGCGGCGAACGACTACATGGCCCAGGGCGCCGTGCATGCGATCCAGGCCCGCGGCCTGCGCGTCCCCGAGGACGTCGCCGTGGTCGGGTTCGACGACAGCTCGATCGCGCCCCTGTGCCGCCCGGCGCTGACGAGCGTGCGCCAGCCCGTCGAGGAGATGGCGGCCGAGATGGCCCGGCTCCTCATCGGGCAGATCGCCGAGGGCGACCGCCAGGTGCGCTCGGTCGTGTTCGACCCGACCCTCGTGGTGCGCGACTCGGCCTGAGAAAGCCCGAGACCCCGACCTGACCCGGGGTGCAGAATGGCAGCATGCCTCTTGCACCCCGCTACCTCGCTGCCGACGACCGCTACGAGTCCATGACGTACCGGCGCTCCGGTCGCAGCGGCCTCGCCCTCCCCGCACTGTCGCTGGGCCTCTGGCACAACTTCGGTGACGTCAACCCGTTCGACAACCAGCGCGCGATCCTGCGCCGCGCGTTCGACCTGGGGATCACGCACTTCGACCTCGCGAACAACTACGGCCCGCCCTACGGCTCGGCCGAGGAGAACTTCGGGCGCCACCTCGCGCGCGACCTGCGCCCCTACCGCGACGAGCTCGTGATCTCGAGCAAGGCCGGCTACGACATGTGGCCCGGCCCCTACGGCGACGGCGGCTCGCGCAAGTACCTGCTGTCCTCGCTCGACCAGTCGCTCGCCCGCATGGGCCTCGACTACGTCGACATCTTCTACTCGCACCGGTTCGACCCCACGGTCCCGCTCGCCGAGACCATGGGCGCGCTCCACACGGCCGTGGTGAGCGGGCGTGCGCTGTACGTCGGCGTCTCCAACTACTCGCCGTCGCAGACGCGCGAGGCCGCGCAGATCCTCGCGGACCTCGGCACGCCGCTGCTCATCCACCAGCCCAGCTACTCGATGTTCAACCGGCACGTCGAGCTGCCCGAGGCGGGGCACGACGACGGCGAGAACCTGCTGGACGTCGTCGAGGACCTCGGCGTCGGCACGATCGTCTTCTCGCCGCTCCAGCAGGGTCTGCTGACGGACCGCTACCTCTCGGGCGAGGTGCCCGCGGACTCGCGCGCCGCCGTCGGGCACTTCCTCAAGCCCACCGCGATCTCCGAGACGTACCTCGAGCGTGCCCGTGCGCTGAACGAGATCGCTGCCGGACGCGGCCAGTCGCTCGCGCAGCTCGCGCTGAGCTGGGTCCTGCGCGACGAGCGCATCACCTCGGCGCTCGTGGGCGCGAGCAGCGTCGCCCAGCTCGAGAACAACGTCGCGGCGCTCGACGCGCCCGCTCTCACGGCCGAGGAGATCGCGGCGATCGAGCCGTTCGCGGTCGACGGCACGACGCGCTGAGCCCGCCGGCCTGACGGCAGGTCGGGCGGCGTCGAGCCGTCCGACCGGCCGGGGGTCCGGCTCCCGTGGGGGCCGGACCGGGTCGCTGCGCTCAGCTCCAGCGCTGGACCGCGAGCGGTGCCGCCTCGGCCAGCTCACGGACCACGGGGTGCTCGCTCTCGGCGAGCACCTGCTGGAGCGGGCCGGACTCGACGAACTCGCCGTCCACCAGCAGGTGTGCCGACGTCGTCATGCGGTGGACCAGCTCGAGGTCGTGCGACACCAGGAGCACGCCCGTCCCGAGCTGGGCTGCGGCGTCCTTGACGCGACCGGCGATCTCGCCGCGCATGGTCGGGTCGAGCGCTGTGAGGGGCTCGTCGAGCAGCAGGATGTCGGGACGCGTCGCGAGGGCCCGGGCCAGGGCCACGCGCTGGCGCTCGCCCCCCGACAACGTGCGCAGGGGACGGTCGGCGTAGCGGTGCTCGAGCGCGACGAGGTCCAGCAGGTCCTCGATCGACTGTCCCGAGGGGCGCCCGCCCTTGCGGGCATCGGTCAGCCCGGACTTGAGCACGTGCGTCACCTTGCTCGCGGGATCGATCCCGGGCAGGCCGTCCTGCGACACGCGCCGCACGGCGGCCTTGAACGTCTTCTTGTCGCGTCGGCCCAGGCGGGTCACCGTGCGTCCGCCCCACGTCACGGTCCCGCTCGACGGCTTGATCTCGCCGAGCAGCGCGCTGATGAAGGTCGACTTCCCGACGCCCGACGGTCCCACGATCCCCACGGGCTCCTGGCCCGCCGAGAGCTCGATCGAGACGCCGCGCAGGACGTCGCCGCCGCCGTGCCCGGCCCAGAGGTCGCGCGCCTGGAGGGTGTGGGTCGTCGTCATGCGCGGTCCTTCCGAGGGTGGGTCAACCGGTGCGGGGGCGTGGATGCCCTCGATGGTCCAACGAACGACGGTACCCGCGTTCTCCCGGTCGGCGGTGCGGCGCAGGTCACACCGGCGCCGCACCGGGGCCGTCGTGGGGCGGGCTCAGTCGCTCGTCGTCCACGCCGAGGGTGCCGCGACCACGTCCCGCAGCACCGTGCGCGCGCCGCCGATCATGGCCGCGTGCCCGGCCACGAGCGCGGGCCGCAGGTCGAGCTCGGTCCACGGCGACGCGAGGACGCGTGTCGTGAGCTCGGTCGTCAGGGCCTCGCGCAGGTGGGGGAGCAGGTCGGTGTAGATCCCGCCGAGCAGCACGGTCTCGATGTCGATGAGGTTCACGAAGTTCGCGAGCGCGCGCCCCAGCGCGGTCCCGGCCGACGATGCGGCGTCGAGGGCCGACGGCGTGCCCTCCTCGAGCGCGTCGAGGAACCTCTCGACGGGGGCGTCGAGGGGGATGCCGGCCGCGCGCAGCATCGCGTCCTTGCCCGCGTACTGCTCGAGGCAGCCCGTGGCCCCGCACAGGCACCGGGGCCCGTGCGGGTCGACCACGACGTGCCCGATCTCGCCGCTCCAGCCCCGGTTGCCCAGGAAGAGCTCGCGGTCGATCACGATCGCGGAGCCGATGCCCACCTCGCCCGAGACGTACAGGAACGACGACGGCACGGGGGGAGCGGCGCCGTCGGGCCCGGGGAGCGGTGCGCGAGGCTCACCCTCGCCCGGCGGGACCGGGGCCACGAGCTGTGCGAGCCCCGCGAGGTTGGCCTCGTTGGCGATCTCGACCGGCAGGCGCTCGGGCAGGCCGAGCAGCGGGACGGGCAGGAACGAGGACCAGCCGAGGTTGGGTGCGACCTGGAGGCGGCCCGCACGCGCGTCGACCAGGCCGGGCAGGGCGAGCCGAGCGCCCGCGACCTGCATGTCCTGGGACTCGACCTCCTCGACGAGACGGCGGGCCAGCGCGCCCAGGCGTCCGAGGACCTCGGCGGGGTCGCTGCCGTGCAGGTCGCCCGGGACGACCTCCTGCGCGACGACCTGTCCGGTGAGGTCGAGGACCGTGCCGCCCAGGTAGTCGACGTTGACCTCGAGCCCCAGGCCGACCACGGTCCGCTCGGCGGGCGTGAGCGGGACGGCGGGGCGGCCCGCGCGCAACGGTGTCGCGGGCGGGAGCTCGCGCACGAGCCGCGCCTCGATGAGCTGGTCGACCAGCACCGACACGGTGGCGCGGGTCAGGCCCGTGGTCCCGGCGATGTCCGCGCGCGAGCGGGGGGTCGTGGCGTCGAAGATCGCCTGCGAGACCAGGGCGAGGTTGTACTCGCGCAGGGTGTGCTGGCGGGCGGCCGTGGAGCGCCCCCGGGTGGGCGTCCTGACGCTGGTCGAGGACTCGTCGCGGTTCACGTCTTGACCTTACCGACAGGACCGCATAAGTTCATCCATACAACAAATGGTGGCCTGCTCGACCGAGGAGCCGGCCCATCTCGACGAGGAGACTGTCGTGGCTGACGCGATCGACCAGAACATCAACTTTTCCTTCGGCCTGTGGACCGTGGGGTGGACCGGTCAGGACCAGTTCGGCGGAGCCAGCCGCCCCCACCTCGACCCGGCCGAGTCCGTCCGCAAGCTCGCGGACCTCGGCGCGTGGGGCTTCACGTTCCACGACGACGACGTCGTGCCCTTCGGCTCCGACGACGCGACCCGCGAGCAGCTCCTCGGCGAGGTCAAGAAGGCCGCCGACGAGACCGGCCTGACCATCGAGATGGTCACGACCAACCTGTTCAGCCACCCCGTCTTCAAGGACGGCGGCCTGACCTCGAACGACCGCGGCGTGCGCCGCTACGCGCTGCGCAAGGTGCTGCGCAACGTCGACCTCACGGCGTCGCTCGGCGCCAAGACGTTCGTCATGTGGGGCGGCCGCGAGGGCACCGAGTACGACGGCGCCAAGGACCTCCACTCCGCGCACGAGCGCTACGCCGAGGGTCTCGACCTCACGGCCGCGTACATCAAGGACCAGGGCTACGACATCAAGATCGCGCTCGAGCCCAAGCCCAACGAGCCCCGCGGCGACATCTTCCTCCCGACCATCGGGCACGCGCTCGCGCTCATCGCGAAGCTCGAGCACGGCGACATCGTGGGTCTCAACCCGGAGACGGGCCACGAGCAGATGGCGGGCCTGAACTACACGCACGGCCTCGCGCAGGCGCTGTGGGCCGGCAAGCTCTTCCACATCGACCTCAACGGCCAGCGGTCCATCAAGTTCGACCAGGACCTCGTGTTCGGCCACGGCGACCTGCTCTCCGCGTTCTTCACGGTCGACCTCGTCGAGAACGGCTTCCCGAACGGCGGGCCCCGCTACGAGGGCCCCCGCCACTTCGACTACAAGCCCTCGCGCACCGAGAACGAGGTCGGCGTCTGGGACTCGGCCAAGGCCAACATGGAGACCTACTCGATGCTCGCGCGCAAGTCCGCCGAGTACCGGGCCGACCCCGAGGTCCAGGCCGCGTTCAAGCACTCGGGCGTGTTCGAGCTCGGTGAGACCACGCTGGGCGCGGGCGAGTCCGTCGCCGACCTGCTCGCGGACCGCTCGGCCTACGAGGAGTTCGACGTCGAGGCCGCCGCCGAGCGCGACTTCGGCTTCGTGCGCCTCAACCAGCTCGCGCTCAAGCACCTGATCGGCTGATGAGGGGCGCAATCGTGTCGGCCGCGGCCACGCGCGGGGGTGCGGCATGACCGGCGGTCTCGTCGCGGGGGTCGACTCGTCGACGCAGTCCTGCAAGGTCGTCGTCCGTGACGCCGTGACCGGGGCGCTCGTGCGCTCCGGCTCGGCGTCGCACCCCGACGGCACCGAGGTCTCGCCCGACGCCTGGTGGACGGCGTTCCGCAGCGCGGTCCAGGTCGCGGGCGGGCTCGACGACGTCGCGGCCCTGGCCGTGGGCGGGCAGCAGCACGGCATGGTCGTCCTCGACGCCGACGGCGAGGTGATCCGTCCCGCGCTCCTGT
Organism: Oerskovia sp. NPDC060338; assembly: GCF_042726295.1. NCBI lineage: Bacteria > Bacillati > Actinomycetota > Actinomycetes > Micrococcales > Cellulomonadaceae > Oerskovia > Oerskovia sp. NPDC060338. The sequence continues at coordinate 316,090 of NZ_JBHXCQ010000004.1, read as the reverse complement.
GGAACGACACCCGTTCGGCCGGTGCCGCGGTCGACCTGATCCGCGAGCTCGGTGACGGGGACCCCGGTGCCGGCGCCAAGGCGTGGGCCGAGGCCGTCGGCTCGGTGCCCGTCGCGTCGCTCACGGTCACCAAGCTGCGCTGGCTGCGCGACGCGGAGCCCGAGAACGCGGCGCGCGTCGCGGCCGTCGCGCTCCCGCACGACTGGCTGACGTGGCGGATCGCCGGCTACGGCCCGCGGAGCGAGGGCCTCGAGCCCGACCTCGGCGCGCTCGTGACCGACCGTTCCGACGCCTCGGGCACGGGGTACTTCGACGCCTCGGCCGAGGGCGGGCGCGGTGCGTACCGCACCGACCTGCTCGAGCTCGCGCTCGGGCGCTCGGACGTCCTGCTGCCCCGGGTCCTCGGCCCGGGCGAGGACGGCGGGATGGCCTCGGCCGCCGTGGCCGGTGCCGCGGTGACCGGTGGGGCCCTGATCGGCCCCGGTGCCGGGGACAACGCGGCCGCGGCCCTGGGGCTCGGCATGGGCGCGGGCGACGTCGCGGTCTCGATCGGGACCTCGGGAGTCGTCTCGGCGATCGCCACGTCGGCCACGGCCGACGCGAGCGGGCTCGTCAACGGCTTCGCCGACGCCACGGGCAACTTCCTGCTGCTCGGGGTGACCCTCAACGCGAGCCGCGTCCTCGACGCGACCGCGCGGGTGCTGGGCGTGGACCACGCGGGCCTGTCCCGGCTCGCGCTCCAGGCGCCCGCGGGGGCGGACGGGCTCGTGCTCGTCCCGTTCCTCGAGGGCGAGCGCACGCCCAACCGGCCCGACGCGAGCGGCACGCTGCACGGCATGCGGTTGTCCACCATGACGCCCGAGCACCTCGCGCGGGCGTCGGTCGAAGGCATGCTGTGCGGCCTGGCCGACGGTCTCGACGCCCTGCGCGAGCAGGGGGTCCGGGTCGAGCGGCTGCTGCTGATCGGCGGCGGCGCGCAGTCCGAGGCGGTCCGGCGCATCGCGCCGCAGGTCTTCGGCCTGCCCGTCGCGGTCCCCGAGCCGGGCGAGTACGTGGCCGACGGCGCCGCTCGCCAGGCAGCCTGGGTGCTGTCGGGTGCGGCGGAGGCCCCGAGGTGGGAGACGTCGTCGAGCAGCGGCTACGACGCGGCCCCCGAGCCCGGGATCCGTGCGCGGTACGCGGCGGTGCGCGACCTGACCTGAGAAGGTCGCCGCTGAGTGCGGAGCTCTTGTGCGACACGCCTGGCGTGTCGCACAAGAGCTCCGCACTCAGCGTCTGCGAGCCGGTCTGCGCCGACTACAGGCCGGTCATCTTCTGCATGGCCTCGTTGTAGCGCGCCCCGGCGACGCCCAGGCGCTCGGCGGCCTCGCCCAGCGCCGTGAGGTCGGCCGCGGGAAGGTCGAGCGTGACCGCGCCCAGGTTCTCCTCGATGCGCGACAGCCGACGCGTGCCCGGGATGGGGACGATGTCCGGCCGCTGGGCCAGCAGCCACGCCAGCGCGACCTGGGCCGGGGTCGCTCGGTGGGCCGCGGCGACCTCCTTGACGAGGTCGACCAGCGCCTGGTTCGCGGCGCGGTTCTCCTCGCTGAAGCGCGGGATGAGGGTGCGGACGTCCCCCGGGGTGAACTCGGTCGAGGTGTCCACGGTGCCCGTGAGGAAGCCCTTGCCGAGCGGGCTGAACGGGACGAGCGAGATGCCGAGCTCGTCGAGCGTCGGCAGGATCTCGGCCTCGATCTCCCGGGTCCACAGCGAGTACTCGCTCTGCAGCGCGGTCACGGGGTGCACCGCGTGGGCACGGCGGATGGTGCCGGCGCCGGCCTCCGAGAGCCCGAAGTGCGCCACCTTGCCCTCGGCCACGAGCTCGGCGACCGTGCCCGCGACGTCCTCGACGGGCACCGCGGGGTCCACGCGGTGCTGGTAGAACAGGTCGATCCGGTCGGTGCGCAGGCGCGCGAGCGACGCGTCCGCGACGCGGCGGATCTGCTCGGGGCGGCTGTCGACCCCGACGGACCGCCCGTCGCGGATGTCGAAGCCGAACTTGGTCGCGAGGACCACCTGGTCGCGCAGCGGCTCGAGGGCCTCGCCCACGAGCTCCTCGTTGACGTACGGGCCGTACACCTCGGCCGTGTCGAAGAACGTCACGCCCCGCTCGACGGCGCCACGCAGCACCGCGATCATCTCGTCCCGGTCACCGGGGTTGGGTCCGTAGCTCTGGCTCATGCCCATGCAGCCGAGCCCGAGCGTGGACACCTCGAGCCCCTGGCCCAGCGTTCGCTTCTCCATGCGGTCCTCCTGAGGTCGTGCTGACGATCGGTTCACCTCGACGCTACGGGCGTCGGCAGGAGGCAGGGAGTTCCTGGCGGTACCTCCCTCGGCGCTGCGGTGTCCGGTGTCCCGCCGCCGGGGTGCCCCGGGCTCAGCGACCGTCAGCGAGGACCACGAGCTGCTGGGTCGCGCGCGTCATCGCGACGTAGCGGTCGACCGCTCCCTCGATCCCCTCGCCGAACGACTCCGGGTCGACCAGGACCACCAGGTCGAACTCGAGCCCCTTGGCGAGCACCGGGGTCAGCGACCGCACGCGCGGCGTGCCCGCGAACGAGGGGGAGCCGATCACGCACGCGGTGCCGTCGTCGTGCGTCGCGAGCCAGGTCGCCAGGATCGCGTCCAGGTCGGCCGTGCCGCCGTGCACCACGGGGACCCCGGAGCGCCGGACCGACGTCGGCACGTTGGCGTCGGGGAGCGCGGCCCGGATGACCGGCTCGGCCTCGGTCATGACCTCCTCCGGGGTCCGGTAGTTGATGCTCAGCGAGGCGGAGCGGACCCGGTCGAGCCCGACCCGGGCGAGCCGTTCGTCCCACGACTCGGTGAACCCGTGCCTGGCCTGCGCCCGGTCGCCCACGATCGTGAGGCTCCCCGACGGGCAGCGCAGGAGCAGCATCTGCCACTCGGCGTCCGTCAGCTCCTGCGCCTCGTCCACCACGACGTGCGCGAACGGTCCCGCGAGCAGGTCCGGGGTCGCGGTCTCGAGCGAGGACGGGTCGACCAGCGCGCCCTGGAGGTCCTGCCCGCGCAGCATCGACATGACCTGCAGCTCGGAGTCGTCGGTCGCGATCAGGTGGTCGACGACGTCGGCCATGCGCGCGCTCTCGGCCGCGGCGGCGGCCTGGTTCCGGCGTCGTCGGCGCGACTCCTCGGGGTCGCCCAGGCGCTGGTGCGCCGCGTCGAGGAGAGGCAGGTCGGCGACGGTCCAGGCCTGGGCGTCGTCGCGCTGCAGGGCCTGGGCCTCCGCGGGCGTGAGCCAGGGGGCGCACATCCGCAGGTAGGCGGGTACCGACCACAGGTCCGCGACGAGGTCGGTCGCCTCGATGAGCGGCCACGCCCGGTTGAAGGCCTTGCCCAGGTCCCTGTTCTGACGGAGCGACCGGCGGACCTGGTCCTCGGGCACGTCCTCGGTCTCGTCGGTGTGCTTGTCGACGAGGATCGTCAGCAGCGCCTCCCAGACCTCGTCGCGCGCCTCGTTGTGCGGGGTGCCGGGGTCGGGCGACGCGAACGCCTCTGCCCAGTCGGCCGTGCTGAGCCAGACGTCGGCCCACGGGGTGCCGACCTCCATGCCCTCGGTCGGCGGCCGTTCGGAGAACCGCACCGCGGGCTCGATCGCCGCGACCATGCTCGCCGACGCCTTGAGACGAGCCACCTCGGGGTCGGTCTCCGGCGTCGCCGCGGCCCCCTCGGGGACGAGGTCGCGCAGCGTGCACGTCTGCACGCCCTCCTCACCGAGGCTCGGCAGGACGTCGGCGACGTAGGCGAGGTACGGCTCGTGCGGTCCGACGAAGAGCACTCCGCCGTGGTGGTGCCCCAGACGCGGGTCGGAGTAGAGGAGGAAGGCCGCGCGGTGCAGCGCGACGACCGTCTTGCCCGTGCCGGGGCCGCCGTCGACGACCAGGGCGCCGCGGGAGTCGGCACGCACGATCGCGTCCTGGTCGGACTGGATGGTGCCCAGCACGTCCCGCATGCGGGGAGACCTGCTGGTGCCGAGGCTCGCGATGAAGGCCGACTCGTCGTCGAGCGCGGCGCTGTCGTCGTGACCGTCCGCGGTGAACGACTCGTCCCAGTAGTCGCTGATCCGCCCGCCCGTCCAGCGGTACCGGCGACGGCTCGCAAGACCCAGGGGGTGCGCACGCGTCGCCGCGAAGTACGGTTCGGCGGGCTGCGAACGCCAGTCGACCAGCAGGCGTCGGCCGGCGGCGTCGGTCAGGCCGAGCCGCCCGACGTACACGGGCTCGGACCCGTCGGCCGGCACCAGGCGTCCCAGGCACAGGTCGATCCCGTACCTCTGCAGGAGACGCAACCGGGAGCTGAGCCGGTGGATCTCCTGGTCGCGTTCGAGCGCTTCGGTGCCGGACCCGCCGGGGGCTCGGCGCGCGGCGTCGAGTCGCGCGGACAGGTCGGCGACCGAGTGCTCGAGGGTCGCGGCGACCGCGGCGAGGTGTCGCTCGTCGGCGGCGATCAGGGCCGGGTCCGCCTTCGCGGCGAGGCGCTCGGGAAGGTCGAACGGGCTGTCGTCCTGAGGGGGCACGCGAGAGGCTCCGATCGGGTTCGTGCGGGTGCGGGGTGACCGGAACGCTGACGAGGAGGCGCGCATGACCGAGGTTCTCCATCCCACTGCTCGCGGCTGAGATCGACCATTCTGCGGGAGGACGGGGGCCTTGCCGCAAGGCCCCCTGTGCGCTATATCTTGAGAGTGGAAGGGGTGAGCACTCCCCGTTCCCAGCACCTCCGGCCCGCAGGGCGTCGCTTCTGCCAGGATGCACGGATGGTGCATCCCATCGAGCTGGTCCCCGTCGACGCAGAGACCTTCGACGACCTCGAGCCGGACGAGGACTCCCCGGCCGCGGAGACGGCTGAGCCCGCGCCCCCGACGCCCCGCGGTCGCCGGGTCTTCCCCCTCCTGGCGGTCGGGATCCTGCTGGTCGGGGTCTCGTACGTGCTGAGGCTCCTGACCCAGGTGTTCCAGGCGTACGCGGTCGACAGGTTCGACAACCTCGACCTCTCGACGTGGCAGTACGCCGCCGCCAACGGTGCGGCCACGGCGCACGCCCTGGCCGCCGCCGGGGGAGCCGTGATGCTGACCGTGGCGGTGCTCCGCGCAGCGCGCGTCCTGGACTCCCTGGGGCGGTCCGACGACTTCGCACCCGACCGGCGGACGGGATCTCGGTGGCTCGTCGTCGTGGCGGCCTGCGTCGTCGCGGTGGCGGTCGTCGTCGCCCTCGCGTTCCCCCAGGTCGGCGCGCCGGGTCAGGTGATCGTCCAGGACGTCCCGTCCGGTCAGCTCTCGATCGTCGGCGGCTGATCCTTCGAGGCGTTCCCGCCCCCCGGCCCGGCCACGGCTCGCGAGGTCAGACCCCGCCGGCGAACCCCGTCTGGCGCCACGCCTCGTAGATCGCGATCGACGCGCTGTTCGTCAGGTTGAGCGACCGGCGTCCGGGCAGCATGGGGATCTTGACCTGGTCGGTGATGCGCGCGTGCGCCAGGACGTCGTCGGGCAGGCCCGTGGGCTCGGGGCCGAACAGCAGCACGTCGCCCGGGCGGTACTCGACGTCGGTGTGCCGCGTGGTGGCCTTGGTCGTGAACGCGAAGACGCGCGCCTCGGGCATCGAGGCGAGGGCCGCCTCGAGGTCGGCGTGCACCTCCATCGCGGCGAGGTCGTGGTAGTCGAGCCCGGCGCGGCGGAGCTTGGGCTCGTCGAGGTCGAAGCCCAGCGGCTCGACCAGGTGCAGGCGGGCGCCCGTCACGGCCGCGAGGCGGATCGCGTTGCCCGTGTTGCCGGGGATGCGGGGCTCGAAGAACACGAGGTGGGGGAGCGTCGGGGCCGGGCGCTCGGCGTCGGTGCCGAGGTGCGGGCGCCAGTCCTCGGCACCGGTGACCCCGGGCGAAGGTGCGGGCACGGACGTGGTGGGTGCGTCGTCGGGCATGGTCTCGATTCTCCCACCGTGGCGCCGCCCGACGGGCCGGGACGGGCGTGACCTCCAGACCCTGCCCGTCCCGCGGCCCGCTCGGAGGGTTCAGCCCATCCGCGTGAGCGCGGCCGCGTCGACCTCGTGCTGCAGCGGCTCGCCCACGAGGAAGCGGCCGATCTCCTCGACCACGATCGACCCCTGCCGCAGCCGACCCTGGACCGTCGCGGCCGCGTGGTGCGGCGTGAGGAGCACGTTCGGCAGGGTCCGCAGCGGGTGGTCGACGGGCAGCGGTTCGGCGTCGAACACGTCGAGCGCCGCGTCGATCCGTCCGCTCGCGACCTCGCGCAGCAGCGCGTCCTCGTCGGTCAGCCACGACCGGGCGGTGTTGACGAGACCGGCGCCGTCGGGCATGAGCGCGAGCTCGCGCGCCCCGACCAGGTGGTGCGTCTCGGGCAGCGTGGGCGCGTGGACCATGCTGATGCGGCTCGTCGCGAGCAGGTCGTCGAGGCTCACGAGCGCGACGCCCAGGGCCTGGGCGTCCGCGGCCGACAGGGTCGGGTCCGCGACCACTACCTCGGCCCCGAGCGCGCGCAGCATGGTGATCGCCGCCCGCCCGGTCCGGGAGGCGCCGATCACGCCGACGCGCGTGCCCGCGATCTCGTACCGCGGCGGCGCGGCCTCGGCGTCCTCCCACGAGGCACCCGACGCGAGACCGTGGTGGAAGCGCGGGAGCTGGTGCAGGAGGGCCATCGCGAACACGACCGACACCTCGCCGACCGACTGCGCCATGCCCTGCCCGGCCTGGGTCACGCGCACGCCGCGCGCGAACAGCTCGGGCGTGACGAACGGTTTGACGCTCGCGCCCGTGTGCGCGACCAGGCGCAGGTCCGGCAGGCGGTCGAGCAGCGCGGCGTCGAGGCGCGGCGTCCCCCACGAGATGACGAGCACCTGTGCGTGCGAGAGGCCCGACGACGCAGCGCCCGCCCGGGCGTCGAGCGTCGCACCCAGCGTGGCCGGGTCGTCGACGAGCACCACGTCGGTCAGCGCGGTCAGCGTCTCCCACGCCGCGGGCGTGAAGAACTCGGCCCGCAGCGCGGGGGAGACGTTGACGACGCTCGGGGTGCGGCTCATCGGGGAATCATGCCAGCCACGCGTCGAGGTGCTCCGCGACGAACGCGTCGTCCGACGCGCCGAGCCACGGGTACGCGGCCGTGACGCGCGTGAGCTCGTCGGCCTGCCCGGGCGACAGCGTCTCGGCGGGGTCGAGGCACCAGATGCCCTCGAGCAGCCCCTGGCGGCGCAGGACCTCGTGCACCCCGGCGATGACCCCCGCGAAGTCGTTCGTGGAGTCGAACACCGCGGCGTTGGCGTCGGTGAGCCCGGTCTGACGGGCGACCAGGAGGCGCAGGGCCGCGTCGTCGGGCACCGTGAGCGTGCCGTCGGCCGTGACGCCGCGCGCGGCCTGGGCGAGGCGCAGGGTCTCGACCGCGCCGCGCGTCCACACGGCCCACTGGCCGAGCAGGCCGCCCACGAAGCGCGCGGTGTACGGGCTCGCGCTCCCCGTGACCGGGACGTCGACCTCGGAGACCAGGTCGGCGATGATCGCGTCGTCGTTGCCCGTGTAGAGCGAGATCTGGTCCGCACGGCCGGACTCGGCCACGCCGCGCAGGACGTCGATGGTCCGGTACCGGTTGAACGGGGCAGCCTTGACGGCCACGACGGCCTCGATCGCGGCGAACTCGCGCCAGAAGTCGACCGAGAGGCGGGGCCCGCCGATCGCCTCCTGGAGGTAGAAGCCGATCACGGGCAGGACCTCGCCCACGGCCCGCGTACGGTCGAGCAGGTAGCGCTCGACCTCCTCGCGCGTGCCGCTCAGCCCGGCCACGCGCGGCGCGAGGAGCACCGCGTCGTAGCCGAGCTCGGCCGCGACCTGGGCCTCGGCCACGGCCTGGGCCGTGGGTCCCGAGGCTCCGGCGACCTGGACGAGCGGACGCGGCCCCGTGGTCGCGGAACCTGCGGGCGCGTTCCCGCCCAGCGTCTCGCGCGACACCTCGGCCGCGAGCTCGAGCACGGGCCGGTAGAGACCGACGTCGCGGATCTCGAACTGCGTCGTGTGCACGCCCACGGCCACGCCGCCGGCCCCGGCCGCGTGGTAGTACCGCGTGAGGGCGCGCTGGCGGCGCTCGTCGAACCGGCGGTCGGCGGTCAGCGCGAGCGGCTGGGCCGGGATGACCGTGCCCGCGCGCAGGAGCGCGAGCGACGCGGGCTCCATGGCGTCGAGGACCGAGGCCATCAGAACTTCCCGTCGCGGACGGTGAACTTGGTGGCCTTGCCGCTCGTGGGCAGGCCCGCGGCGAGCCACTGCGCCTGCCAGTCGACGAGCGTGCGCAGCGAGACGTCGGGGTACCCGAACAGCTCGTGGCACAGGCTCGCGTCGTTGAGCAGGGCCGTCCCGGCCTCCTCGCCCTGGAACGAGACCTCGCGGCCCAGCCCCGCGCCGAGCAGCCCCGCGAGGCGGCGCACTGACGCGGTCTCGGGGCCCGTGAGGTTGACCGTGAAGGCCGGGGAGGACGCGTGGCCGAGCGCACGCAGCGCGACCTCGTTCGCGTACCCCTGCCACACGACGTTGACGTGGCTCGTGGTCAGGTCGACGGGCTCGCCCGCGAGGATCGGCGCGGCGACGTCGCACAGCACGCCGTAGCGTAGGTCGACCGCGTAGTTGAGGCGGATGTTCGCGACCTTGGTGCCGCGCGTGAGGGCCGCGTGCTGGAACAGTCGCTCGCGCCCCAGGCAGCTCATGGCGTACTCGCCGACGGGCCCGGTCGGGTCGTCCTCGGAGCAGCCGCCCGAGGAGACCGGGACGAGCGGGTACACGTTCCCGGTCGAGAACGCGGCGATGGTCGAGTCCGCGTAGCGGCGCGCGACGTCGCTCACGAGCGCGGCGTTCGCGGCCCACGCGAGCGAGGGAGCCGACGACGTGCCGAACTTGGCACCGACCATGTAGACGACGTCCGCGCCGTCGGGCAGGCCGCCCAGGACCGCGGGGTCGCCCGTCATGAGGTCGGCCGTCACGACGTTCACGCCCGCGTCGCGCAGGTGGTCGGCCTGGGCCGGGTCCGACCAGCGCGAGACCGCGTGGACGGCGTCGCCCGTGCGGCCCGCGGCGTCGAGCGCGCGTCGGGCGAGGACCGTGAGGCTCGGGCCCATCTTGCCGCCCGCGCCCAGGACGACCAGGTCGCCCGAGCGTGCGGCCATGTCCGCGACGAGCGCGGGCGAGGGCGTGGTGAGCAGGTCCTCGAGCTCGGCGAGCGAGGAGGGGCCGACGGGGCGCCCGACGGCGGAGTCGCCGGCAGGAGCGACGGCGGCAGCGGGCAGAGGGCTGGGTGAGGTCGAAGACACGAGTGCTATCCCTTGATTCCGGACATGGTGACGCCCTCCTGGAAGTAGCGCTGGGCCACGAGGTAGGCGGCGAAGATCGGCACGAAGGAGATGGTCGCGCCGGCGAGGATCATGTTGAGCGGCACGTCCTGCTGCTGCAGCGACGCGATACCCACGGTGAGGGTCCAGTGGTCGGTGCCCTGGCCCATGATGAGCGGCCACAGGAAGTCGTTCCAGTGCCACAGGAAGACGAACGTGCCGAGCGTCGCGAGGATCGGCTTGCACAGGGGCAGCACGATGCGCGTGAAGATGCGCCACTCGGACGCGCCGTCGAGCTTGGCGGCCTCGAAGAGCTCGTCGGGCATGTCCATGATGAACTGCCGCATGAGGAACACGGCCTGCGCGTTCGCGAGCGTCGGCAGGATCAGGCCCCAGTAGGTGTCCAGGCCGCCGACCTGCGCCATGAGGATGAAGGTCGGGATTAGGGTCACGTGGTACGGGACCATGACCATCGCGAGGAACGACCAGAACATGGCCTCACGGCCCGGGAACTTCTTCTTGGCGAACGCATAGCCCGCCATCGCGGAGAACGCGAGGACCAGGACCACCGAGACGACCGAGTAGATGAGCGTGTTCCCGAACCAGGTCCAGATGTTCCCGGCACCGAGCACGCGCTCGTAGGCCGCGAAGCCCAGGTTCGTGGGGATGAGGCTCTGCGGGAACTGGATCGCCGCCGCAGGCTTGAGCGAGAGCACGACCATCGCGTAGAACGGGAAGATCGTGACGACCGCGGCGAGGCTCAGCACGACGTACCGCACGATCTTGCCGCGCAGCGTCAGGTCCATGCCCGAGTTCTTGCTGCGCTTGCGGCGCACCTTGGGCGTGAGGTCGGTCGGGCTGGTGGTACCGGCAGCGGTCCCGGGGTGCCCCGGGTTGCCGGGGGTGGTGAGCGTGGTCACTTGTCCCTCCCGATGAGGCGACGCTGCACCAACGCAACGACGATGGTGATGATGAACAGGGCGACGCCGAGCGTGCTCGCGTAGCCGAGGTCGAAGTACTTGAAGCCCTGGTCGTAGATCTGGTAGACGAGGCTGTAGCTCGCGCGGGCGGGCCCGCCGCCCGTCATGGTGTAGACCAGGTCGAAGATCTGGAACGACGCCGTGGTCTCGATGACCGCCAGGAAGAAGAGCGTGGGCTTGAGCTGCGGCATGATGATGTGCCAGAACCGGTGCCAGGCGTTCGCGCCGTCGAGCGCCGCGGCCTCCTCGAGCTCGCGCGGCAGGTCCTGCATGCGGGCCAGGAGGATGAGCATCCCGTACCCGAAGCGCGACCAGATCGAGACCAGGGCCAGCGCGGGCAGGACCAGGGTCGTGCTGCCGAGCCACGAGTCGGTCGACAGGCCGATCAGGCCCATGAGCTGCGACCACGGGCCCCCGGTCGAGAAGACCCAGGTGAACACGGTCGCGGCGAGCACGAGGCTCGTGACCACGGGCAGGAAGAACACCGAGCGGTAGAAGCCCGACCCGCGGAACGAGCGGCGGACCAGGAGCGCCATGAACGTCGAGATCGCGAGCGACAGCGGCACGATCAGGACGCTGAGGATCAGGGTCACGCGCATCGCGGACCAGAAGATCGGGTCGTTGACCATGCGTTCGAAGTTGTCGAGGCCGGTCCACGTGGCCGTGTCCCCGATGGTGTAGTCGAAGAAGCTCAGCCCCACGCCGGCGATCGCCGGTCCGAACCGGAAGGCCAGGAAGAGCAGGAAGGCCGGGAGCGCGAAGAGCAGGCCGATACGGGCCTCGCGGCGGGCCATGGTGCGGCGGAACGTCGAGGGGGCCTTGCTGCCCGACGGGCCCGAGGGCCCACCGGACGCGCTCCGCGCGACGGGCGTGGCGCCGTCGGGCAGCGAGCCCTGGACGCCTGTCCCGAGGACGTCTCCGGACGGGGTGGTTGCTGTCATGAGGTTCTTCTCCTTCGCCTCACCGGGCCGGGGGCCGCGTCAGCGGCGGCCTCCCGGCCCGGTGGGTGTGGTGCGAGATCAGCCGAGGAGCGGGTTCGCGGCGGCGGCCGCGTCCTTCATGGCCTGCTCGGGGGTCTTCTGACCGATGAGCGCGGCCTGGATCTCCGGGGCGAGGATGCCCATGACCTCACGGGACTTCTCGTTGAGGTCGCCGGAGGTGGTGGCGTCGAGCGTGGCCTCGAGGGCCGCCATGGTCGCGTCGTCGCCGTACAGGCCGGTCTGCGAGGTGTACGGCGTGAACCAGCCCGCGGCCTTCGCGTACTCGGCCGACGCCTCGGGGCGCGTGGCGAACGCGAGCCACTTGCCCGCAGCGTCCAGGTTCTCGGCCTTCTTCATGAGGGCCAGCGATCCGACCGTGCCGTAGCCGATCGACTCGGCCTCCTTGAGGGAGGGGAGCACGACCGTGTTCTCCTCGCCCCAGAAGCTCGCGACGTCGCCGGGGCCCTGCTGCCACGTGCAGGCGATCTTGCCCTGCGCGGTACGGGTCTGCTCGAACGCCGGGATCGTCGTCAGCAGGTCCTTCTCGACGAACCCGCCCTCGGCCAGGTCGGTGACGAACTGGAGCGCCTCGATGCCCTCGGGGGAGTCGAACGCGACCTCGGTGCCGTCCTCGGAGAACACCGAGCCGCCCGCCTGCCACAGCAGCGGGTAGAACGACTCGTTGAGCGTCGCGTCGACCGCACCCCAGTAGTTCGTGACGTCGTAGCCGGCGTCCTTGAACTTCGGGGCCAGCGCCATGAGGTCGTCCCACGTGGCCGGGTAGTTGCCCGACTCGCCGATCGCGTCGAACGCCGCGGCGTTGCACACGAGCGGCTTCGAGTTCATGATCAGCGGCGCACCCATCATGGCCCCGTCGATGCTCACCGACTTGGCCGCGTTCTCGCGCAGGTCGCCCGTGTTGTCGGTGATGTAGTTGTCGACCGCCGCGAGGGACTTCGCGTACTTGGGGAGCTGGTCCGGGATGAGGTAGACGACGTCGGGGCCCTTGCCGCCCGCGATGCCCGTCGCGAGCGTCTCGTCGCGGCCGGCCCACGGGTAGATCTCGACCTTGACGTCGACGTCGGGGTTCTCGGCCGTGAACTCGGCGATCTGCTCGTCCCAGAACTTCTTGTGGGCCGCCTCGTCGGCGATGACGGGGTAGGTCCACATGGTCACCGAGCCCGAGGCCGCGCCGTCCGAGGGGACGGGGGTCGAGCTGCCGGTCGTGCCGCCACCGCTGCACGCGGTGAGGGCGCCGAGGCTGGCGATCGCGGCGATCGCGGTCACCACGTGCTTCTTCGGCATGGTCATTTTCGTGCTCCTTTGACGTCGAACGATGACTACCGTGCTGGATGCTTGCTGGATGTTTCGGGGGTCGTGCGGTGGTGCTCTCGGGTGCTTCGCTGCTCCCTGCGAGGTGCTGCTTCGGTGCCCGGGCGGGGGGTACCCGTCCGGACGGGACGTGCTGCTAGCGGGCCGGGACCTCCACGACGGTGCGTGAGTGCCGTGACTCCTCGGCCGCGAACACGGCGAGGTGGCTCTGGAGGGACTCGACGGCGCCCGAGCGGACGTGCGACGCGTCGCCCGTCGCGACCGCACGCACGAACGCGTCCATGACCCCCGAGTCGCCGCCGCCGTGGTCGTCGGCCGCGTTGGTCGCACCGTGGTGACCCGAGTCGTGGACCGTGACCGAGCCGTCCCGGAAGTCGGTGACCCGGATCTTCTCGCCGTCGCCGTCGAGGCATCCGTGGGTCCCGAAGATCTGCGTCTTGCGGTGGTCCTGCTCCGAGAAGGCCGTCATGGTGAACGTCGCCGCTCCACCGCCCTCGAGCTCCATCGCGACGACCTGGTGGTCCACGACGTCGTTGTCCGACGCGTAGACGCACCGCCCGTAGTCGCCCGTGCGCAGCGCCTCGATCACCGAGGCCTCGTCGGTGCCGTCGGTGACGACCGTGACGGGCCAGATGGCGCCCTTCTCGCGCAGCGTGCCCAGGTACAGGCGCGGCGCGGAGTACGGGCAGGTCGGCTCGAGCGGGCAGTCCAGGCAGCGGTCCGCCGCGCCCTCGGGACGCTCCTCGGGCCGGAAGTGCTTGAGCGAGCCGAAGCTCGCGACCGTCGTGATCCGCTTGCCCGTGACGTAGCGGATCCAGTCCAGGTCGTGGCTCGACTTCGCGAGCAGCATGGGGCTCGACGTCTTCTCCGAGCGCCACGGGCCGCGCACGTACGAGTGCGCGTCGTGCCACCAGCCGACCGGTTCGAGGTGCTGCACGTTGACGACCTCGCCCAGGACGCCCGAGTCGACGACCGACTTCATGAGGTCCGTGTACGGCATGTAGCGCATCACGTGGCACACGCCGAACAGGACGCCCGAGGCCTCGACCGCGTCGACCACGTCGCGGCACTCCTCGGGGCTCGGGGCGAGCGGCTTCTCGACCAGGATCGCGTAGCCCTGGGCGGCGAGGGCGACGACCGGGTCGCGGTGCTCACGGTCCTGGGTCGCGACGATGACCATGTCGGCGAGGCGGGCGGGGGCGCCCGTCGTCCCGTCGCCCGCTGCGACCAGCGACTCCCGGTCGGCGAACTCCGCGACGGGGGCGGCGTCGGGGTTCGCCGCCGCCGAGCCGGACGCCACGAGCGAGCGCTGGAAGGGGCGCGGGTCGGCGACCGCGACCAGGCGGGCACGGTCGGGGTGCGCGGCGATCCAGCGTGCGTAGGTCTGACCACGGTTGCCGGCGCCCACGAGGGCGACGGTCACGGGTGCATCATTGCGGGTCACGAGCGGTCCTTGCTTCGTTGCGGGGGCTGCGGGGCGAACGGGTGGTGCGGAGCGAGCGGGTGGTGCGGTGAGGGGCCGGGCGAGTACGGCTTCTTTTGCTATTTGCTATAGCAACTATGACAGATGATCCTGCGCCCTGACAGCCCGTCAGGTCAACTTGCGACCGAGTCGTTATCTTTCGGGCGGCCCGATCGGGGGCGGCCGGGGTGGGGCCGGGGCGAGGGCGGCGCTGGGCCGGGGTGGGGGCCCTGGCCCGGGGTGGGCCGACGGGGTGAGGCCGACCGCCGGGGTGGATGCGGCCGGGCGGTGGCCGACCGGGGTGTGGCCGCGGGTCGGTCGTGCGGGTCAGCGGGCGGGGCCCTCCTCTCGGTGCCGAGCACGAGGTTGCGGTCGCTATCTCGCTGACAACGACCGCAACCTCGTGGTCGAGGTGGCAGAACCTCGTTCTCGGCGCCGGTGCCGGGGCTGGTCGCGCAGGCCCGGCACCGGCGCCGAGCATGCGGTGGGCGTCGCGATCCGTGCGATCTGGGACGACAACCGCATGGTCGACGGGCGGAAACCGCATGCTCGACGACCGGGCCGAGACCGACGGCCGCAGCACGCGACCGGCCGACCTCTCGGTGCCGAGCACGAGGTTGCGGTCGCTATCTCGCTGATAACGACCGCAACCTCGTGTTCGGCGTCGAGGCACCGAGGCGTCGAGGCGCCCGGCGCCGGCCCGGTCGGGCGTCAGACCATGAGCGTCCCCGTCGTGGAGACCGTCGGGCCGTCCGCGGGCATCGCGACGCGCTGCACGCCGCTCTCCACGTTGCCCGTGTGCAGGAGGTAGGACCCCGCACCGAACGCGCCGTCGGCGAGCTGGAGGCGACCACCCGTGAAGGTGGAGCCCACGGCCGACCATCGATTGATACCTGCGTCTAGCTTCACGTGACCAGTGTCACCCGTCGGGGCGGTGGATCGTGCACCGTCCAGGTTCCAGGTGACCGGCTTGTCCGCCGTCGCCCTGCTCAGGAACGTGCCGCCTGCGGGCGAGCCCTCGAGCCGGGCCCCGTCGCCGACCCGGACGGTCTGCTCCGCGGTCCCCGCCGCGACGACCGCGACGTTGCGGAGCACGCCGCCCCGGACGGTCAGGTCGCCCGACGCCGTCACGGTGCCCTTGCCCTCGGCGGCCTCGAGCGTGCACTGGTCGAGGACCACGGGACCCGAGCCCGCGAACGACGCACCCTCCAGCCCGTTCAGCGTCGTGCGGACCAGGTGGACGGGGTTGGTGACGTTGGCCTGCGTCACGGGCGTTCCGGGCAGCACCTTGAAGCGCGAGCCCTCGATCACGTTGGGGCGCTTCGAGCGGCTCGACGCCTGCGAGATGATCAGCGTGTCGTCGGCCTGGCAGCCGCGCAGCTGGACGCCGTCGGCGTTGACCCACAGCATGCCCGAGCCCGCGAGGCCCTCCTTGCGGATGACCTGGACGTCCTCGAGCGTCAGGTCGGTGACCTTGACGCGCGCCACGAACCACGAGCACACGTGCTTGCTGACCGTGATGCGCTTGGCCGACGAGCCCCACGCCGCACCCGAGTTCGCGAACGTCATGAGCCCCGAGTTCCCGACGTACGTCAGGTCGTGCTCGTACTGGCCGTGCGTGACGAACGGTCCCTGGTCGTCGCCGTCGCCGTGGCAGTTCTCCACGAGGCCGTACGCCGAGGCCGTCCAGTCGTTGAGGTGGCGGCAGTTCGAGGTGTGACAGTCGGACACGTGCCCGTACAGGCAGTAGATCTGCTGCGTCAGGTAGCCCGCGCCGCCCCACGTGATCGAGGCCGGGTTGGCGAGCGAGCAGCGCGACGTCGTGAAGAACGTCGACCAGCGGCGCATGACCAGGGGCCAGAACGTCGCGACGCCGTGCACGTTCTCGACGTCGCAGCTCACCGCGTACTCGAACGCGAGCGGGTGCGAGCCCGTGTACTGGTCGCCGCCCGCGACGCCCACGAACGACAGGTTGCGCACGTGCACCTGCTGCACGGGCTCGACCTTGGTCCACGTGAGGGTGCGGCCGGCGGCGAGCTCCCAGCCGTTGAGGTAGTTGACGCGCACGTGCGTCGCGTCGACGATCTGCGTGACCTGGACCTGGAGCTGCAGCTCGCGCTCCCACCTGCCCGCGAGCGCGTCGACCTCGAGCGCGTACCACTCGCCCACGGCGAACTTCGAGGAGTCGGCGACCTCGAAGTCGTCGCGCAGCTCGGGCATCACGGCAGTGAGCTTGTGGGTGCGGACGTCCTCGGTCACGGTGCCGCGGAAGAACAGGACGGCCGCGAACGGGTCGTCCTGCCCGGCCTTCTCGATGCCCTCGGTCGTCATGGTGCGCCCACCGAAGTCGAGCTCGAGGTGCGAGCGCGTGAACCGGTGGCGGCGCACGAAGTTGAGGTCCGTGTGCGCCTCGATGCGGCTCACGGTCGGGTCGTTCACGAGCGCGTCGAGGGCGTCGTCGGCGGGGGTGTCCTTCCCGAACAGCCCGAACCAGCGGAAGTCGGCGGTGCCCGTGTGGAGCGTGTGCCACCTTCCCTTCCCCTTGGTGTCCTGGGGCGCCAGCACCGTGCCGCCGTTGGCCGCGACGTCGCTCTTGGCGTCGTACCGCACCAGGCGCGCGGCGCCGTCGCCCGGCGTCGCGTGGCCGAGGAGCTGGACGACGGTCCCGTCGTCGATCTTCTTGGCCTTCCAGCCCACGAGCTGGGCGACGGACGCCGCGACCAGGACCTCGTCGTCGGGCTCGTCCTTCTTCATGGGCAGCACGCCCGACGGCGCGGCGGCGGCGGGCGTGGCGGCTGCGGCTGGGTGCGTGCCCATCAGGGCGCCCGCGGCCACGAGGCCGCCGATCCCGGCGACGCGCAGCAGGTTGCGGCGCGAGGGGGCCTCGACCGCGGGAGCAGAGCTCGGCGTCGTCGCCGGCTCGCCGGGGGTCCGTCCGGACGTGAGGAGGTTCGTCATCTGCAGGTGCCTTTCATCGGGGGTGCTTGCGGAGTGGCGGGGGAGGGGGACGCTCGTGCGGTTCACAGCGCGAGCGAGTCGGTGACGAGGACGCGCTCGCCCTCGGGGAAGCCGGTGCGGTCGACGCCCTGCTCGACGCAGCCGGACTGGAGCACGCGCGTGGTCGGGGCCAGGTCGTACCGGCCGCCCGTGAAGCGCGCACCGACCGCGGTCAGCGCGTCGGTGCCCGAGGTCAGCGCGACGTGCGCGGTGGCCCCGCTCGCGGCGAGCGTCGCGCCGCGCAGGTCCACCTGGACCGTGCCCGGGCCCGCAGCCCGCGAGACCAGGGCGCCCGCCGTCGTCGTGCCGGAGATCCGCGTGCCGTGGACCGTGAGCCTCTGGTCGCGGACCGCGCTGAGCTGGATGCCCGTCCCGGTCAGGGTGCCGCCGCTGATCGTGACGTCGGCCGACCCGACGAGCGCGGGGGCTGCAGGGGTGGCCTCGTCGGTCGAACCGACGAACGTGCAGTCGGTGAAGGTCACCGGCCCTGCGCCGCGCATGATCGTGCCGTCGAAGCCCGTGAAGCTCGTGCGGACGAAGTGGACCGGGTTCGCGACGGGGGTCTGGTGCAGCACGCTGCCGACGGGCAGCGAGAAGTGGCAGTCCTCGATGACGTTGGGCCGCTTCGAGAGGTTCGAACGCTGGGCGACCGCGAAGAACGACGCGGTGCAGCCGCGCATCTGCACGCCGTCGGCGTTGACCGTGAGGCTGCCCTGCTGGTCGAACGTCGAGCGCGCGACCACGTGCACGTCCTCCAGCGTCAGGTCCGTGATCTTGGTGCTGACCGTGAACCACGAGGCCACGTGCTGCTTGACCGTGATGCGCTTGGCGCTGATGCCCCACTGCGCCCCCGAGTTGGCGATGTCCATGAGGCCGCTGTTGCCCTGGAACACCAGGTCGTGCTCGTACTGACCGTGCGTCGTGAACGGGTTGCCGCCCTGGTCGTCGCCGTCGCCGTGGCAGTTCTCGACGATGCAGTAGGCCGAGGCCGTGAGGTCGTTGAGGTGGCGCGCGTTGTGCGAGCGGCAGTCCGCGACGCGTCCGTAGAGGCAGTAGATCTGCTGCGTGAGGTAGCCCGCGCCGCCGTAGAAGACCGTGGGCGGGTTGGCGACCGAGCAGCGCTCGGTCGCGAAGAACGTGTTCCAGCGGCGCATGATGACGGGCCACCACGTCTTGGAGCCGTGCACGTCCGTGACGTCGCACCGCACCGCGAACTCGTACGCGACGGGGTGCGACCCGCTGTACTCTCGGTCGTCGGGGAGCTCGCCGTTGAGGGGGCCGTCGTAGGGTCCGGCGCCGATGAACGTCATGTTCCGCACGTGGACCTGCTCGACCGGCACGACCTTGCGCCACTCGAGCACGCGGCCCGGGGCGAGCTCCCAGCCGTTGCGGTAGTCGACGCGCACGTGCTGCCCGTCCACGACCTCGGTGACCTGCACGAGCCGCTGGAGCTCGCGCTCGTCGCGTCCGCCGCCGGGCCGGGGGTCGACCTGCACGGTCCACCAGTCGCCGACCGCGAACGCGGTCGAGTCGGCGACCTCGAAGACGTCGCGCTGGTCGGGCATGGTCTCGGCGAGCGTGCGCTGCTGGGTCACGTCCGTGACGGTGCCCTGGAAGAACAGCACGGCGCCGAAGGGGTTGTCGTGCGCGTTGCGCTCGATGCCCTCGGTCGTGACGGTCCGGCCACCGAAGTCGAGCTCGAGGTCGGAGCGCGCGTAGGTGTGCCGGCGCACGAAGTTGAGGTCCGTGTGCGCCTCGATGCGGCTCACGGTCGGGTCGTTCACGAGCGTGTCGAGCGCGTCGTCGGCGCTGCCCGTGGGGGCGTCGTCGCCGAAGATCCCGAACCAGCGGAAGTCGGCCGTGCCGGTGTGGAGCGTGTGCCACCGTCCGGGGCCCAGCCCGGACCCGAGGTCCTCGGGCGCCAGCACGGTGCCTCCGTCGGGGGCCGCGGTGCTCTTCGCGTCGTAGCGGACCAGGCGGGCCGCGCCGTCGCCGGGGGTCGCGTGGCCCAGGAGCTGGACCACGGTGCCGTGCTCGATCTTCTTGGCACGCCAGCCGACGAGCTGGGCGACGGACGTCGCGACGGCGAGCTCGTCGTCGGGCTCGCTGTCCTTGCTCAGGCCCAGCGGCGCGGCGAGGGCCGCGGGTGCCGTGCCCGTGGAGAGCGCGAACGCGGTAGCGGCCAGCGCGCCCATGCCCGCGACGCGCAGCAGGCCGCGGCGCGAGGGGGCGGTGGGGTCGGGGTCGAGAGAGAGGTCTGGTGCTGCGGCGCTCTCGCGGGCAGTCAGGGGGGTCTTCACGTGGGTCACCCTTCGGACGGGTCGATGAGACGGGTCCGTTCAGGCGTGGCCGACGTACGGCAACGGGGGAGTGCGGGTGGAGTCCGGCGGGCCGGGGCTGCGGTGACCGGGGACGGGAGTGCGAGAGGATGGTTCAGGCTGTGTGCGGCAGGCCGTGACAGCAGGATGGATGCGCTTCGTTGCGTCCGGATGAATCGGGCATTTCCCGGAGGTTAGGCCGGTGCTATAGCAATGTCAAGAGGTTGGTGACGAGCCGCCAGGTCCGTCGGGCCTTTCCGGGGCGGGGTGGGGCGGGACGCTGCCGGCGGGGTGCCCGCTGCGCCGAGATGCGTCCGACGGGGGTTCGGCGGGGGCTCCGCTGCCCCCTTGGGCGCATCTCGGCGCGCGTCCCCGTCGGGCGCCCGCTCACGTCACAGGTAGTCGCCGGGCCAGTGGAAGCCGGCGGCCGGGCCGCTGGTCGCCGCGCGCAGGGCGTCGATCTCCGCCGCTTCCCGAAGGACCGGACGCAGCATGCCCGTCGCGTCCGACGTCGTCTCGCGGCCCTCGGTGGCCAGGAGCGCGTCGGCCAGGATCGCCGTCGCCGGGATGCGCGGCAGACGCACCTCGGCGCGGGTCGCTCCGCGCTCGCGGCCCAGGGCGTGGGCTGCCTTCGCGAGCGCCTCGAGCGTCGACGTGTCGTCCGGCCCGACGGCGAGCTCCCGCACGCGCAGCGTCTCGCCCTCGGTCTCCACGACCAGGTAGCCCGCGATCGCGCCGTCGGGGCGTCGGGCCGTGAGGAGCTCGGCCGCCGAGTACCAGAGGGGGATCCGGCGCTGCCAGTGCGCTGCCGTGCGGCGCGTCGTCACGGGGGCGGCGTGGAACGCGTCGTGGAGGGCGGCGAGGTCCTGCCACGGGAGGTCGGCGCTCCAGGCGGGGAACGTGGTGGGGCCGGCCAGGGCTGCGCGCGCCGCCGGTTCGTGGCGGACGGCGACCCCGGCCTGGCCTGGCAGCCCGGCCTGGCCCTGCAGCCCGGCCTGGCCCGACCGCGCAGGGCGAGCGGCGTCGTCGGGCCGGAGGGGGCCCGTGACGACGGGGACCTCGAAGGTCTCCCAGCCGCTCGGGCGGTACACACCAGGGGTGCCCGTGAACAGCAGCGAGGCGTCCATGCCCGCGGCCTCCATGTGCGTGACGGCCTCGGCGAGCGCGAGGCGGACCAGGCCGCGCCCGCGCAGGTCAGGGGCCGAGGCGACGTTCGCGACACCGCCCACGGTGAGCGTGGTGGCTGCTCCGCCGGGCCCGGGAAGGCCCACGAGCGTGCGCGGGCTCCAGCAGACCGAGGCGACGACGCGGTCCGGGACGGTACCCGCCCCTGGGAGGACCGCGACGATCGTGCGGTCGAGCCGGCGCGCGTCGGTCTCGTAGACCGGGACCATGAGCGGGGCGTCGAACGCCGCGGCCCACAGCTTGTACAGCGACGGGACGTCGGCGGGCGTCGCGGTGCGGAATTCCATGGGTCTCCTCGGTGGGCCTGCGGGTGTCGTCGCAGGTGGGGGCGGGTGCGCGTGGCGGTCGGTGCGGGCCCACCGCCGTCGGCTTGACGCTTTGCTATAGCAAGAATAGTCTCGCAACCACGTTCTCGAGTGAACGATGCACGGCAACGAAGCGCGTGCGAGGTCGGGCTGGACCTCGCACGAAGTGTTCAGACCTCGACCGTCCTCCCCTCGCTGCCGAACATGTGGTTACGGTCGTGAATCGCCTGGATTCCGACGCCCACCGCATGTTCGAGGAGCGCCAACCACATGCTCGACACCGCTGCGCCCGTCCGGGCGCTCTTCGTCGACCTCGACAACACCCTCGTCGACCGGGCCGGGGCCTTCGCGGCCTGGGCCTCGGCGTTCACGAGCGACCGCGGACTCGGCGCCGACGCCGCCCGGTGGCTCGCCGCGGCCGACGGTGACGGCTACACGCCGCGGGCCGCGCTCGCCGAGCAGATGCGCGCGCGATTCCACCTGCCCGACGACGTCGCCCACCTGGTGGACCGCCTCCTGTTCGAGCATCTCGCGTGGATCGCTCCGTACCCGGGCGTGACTGCGTGCGTCGAGGCCTTCCGTTCCGCGGGGATCCCCGTCGTCGTCGTGACGAACGGGACGGCGGGCCAGCAGTGGGCCAAGCTCGACCGGACCGGGCTGGTGGACCTCGTGTCGGGGGTCGTGATCTCCGAGGAGGTGGGCGTCGCGAAGCCTGATCGACGGATCTTCGCTGCGGCATCCGCAGTGATCGGGTCGGCGTGTTCAGCCGGGCCGGGTTCCGCGTGGATGGTCGGTGACCACCCGGTCGCGGACGTGCGTGGGGGACGGGACGCGGGCCTGCGGACCGGGTGGGTCGCGCACGGCCGAGCCTGGGCCGAGGACTGGTCGCCGGACGTCGCCCGCGGCTCGACCGTCGAGGTGCTCGGCGCGCTTCTCGAAGCGACTCCTCGAAGCGACTCCTAGGACGCGCCGAGCGTGACGTCCGGGCTGCCGGGACCTGTCTCGCGACAGCTCGAACGGCGCGCTCGACCGACGGGTCCGCCTGCCGTGCCGTCGACGGTCCACTCGTCGCGGTACGCCACTGCCCCCGGCCCCGTCGCCTCCATGGCGGTGCTGATGCCGAGCTCGTTCACGCCCTCCTCCTGAACCCGTCGCGGCCGACGGGCCCCACGGTCACCCCAGATCCGCCAGCATCGCGGCCTCTCGCCGGTGCGCGACGAGGGCGAGCGCGCCGCACCCGATCGCGAGCGCCAGGAGCAAGGGGCCCGTCAGCACAGGGGACAGGACGAGCGCGATGAGGGGGCTCGTCACGACCAGCACGATCCCCGGGCCCCGGAGCAGCGGGTCCTCCGCACGACGGGCGAGCAGGAGCAGACCGATGCCGAGCGCGAAGGCAGGACCGGCGAACCGGGTCAGCAGCAGGGCACCCGGAAAGTACGCCAGCAGGACGAGCACGAGCAGGACCACGCCGTACCGGTCCTTGCCCTCGGTCGTCCACGCGGGCCCGGGCCTCCTGCGACGCGCGGCGACGAGCCACATCGCGAGGTACACGAAGGACGGGACGAGCACCCCCGGGTAGAACCCCCAGGGGTCGACCCAGAGGGACACGGCGAGGACGGCGAGCCCCGCGGCCGTCCCCGTGAGCGGGAGGGACGTGGCGCGTCGCTGGGCGCGACGCCTGGCCTCGGTCGCTGCGAGGAGGGAGGTGGCGTCGACGGTGGTCGTCATGGGAGCACTGTGGCGTGACGGGCACCCCCCGTCAACGAGGGCGGACGAGGGGGACGCCCCGCGTCGCTACGGCTCGATGGTCGAGGCGCTCGGCGCGCTCCTCGAAGCGCCTCCCGGGACGCGCCTTCGAGGACGCGCCGAGCGTGAGTCCGGGCTGCCAGGACCTGTCTCGCGACCACCCGAACGGCCCGCCCGACGACGAGGACCGTGCGTCAGGAACCCCCGGCCTCCACCGCGGGCGCGTCGGCGACGTCGCCGTCCTCGGTGTGGCTCTCGAGCCGCGCCGCGGCTTCGCCGATGTGCTCGGCCATCACGGCGCGCGCTCGCTCGGGGTCGCCGCTCGCGATCGCGTCGATGATGAGGTTGTGCGTCTCGGCGTGCGCGACGCGGGCCTCGGGGTCCAGCGCCACGTTCGCGGCGCGCAGGAAGCCCGTGATCCGCGAACGGAGCTGCGAGGTGATGGTCATGAGCATGCGGTGGTCGGCGAGCTCCCAGAGCTGTTCGTGGAAGCGACGGTCGAGCTCGAACACGCGCGCCGAGCTCCCGCGCTCGGCTGCGTCGACCATCTGCTGCACGGTCTTGCGCAGGCGCGCCTCCGTCTTGGCGTCCCACTCGGCCTGCACGCGCACGACGACGAACTGCTCCAGGAGGGTGCGCAGGCTCGAGATCTCCTCGAGGTCGCGGCTCGTGAGCGCGGCGACGCGTGCCCCGCGGTGGGGGAGACGCTCGACCAGCCCCTCCTCGGTCAGCCGGGTGAGTGCCTCGCGGACGGGGATGTGGCTCGTGCCGAGCCGTTCGGCGAGCTTGCGCTCGACGAGTCGTGACCCCGGCGCGAGGTCGCCGCTGAAGATCGCCTCTCGCAGCTCGACGGTCACGCGGTCGGCGACGTTCAGGTCGGGCACGCTCTTGAGCGCCATGGCTTCTCCGTAGTGTTCTGCGGTCCGATCCGGGAGGGTGCCCCGAAGGATAGCGGTCGGCGACCTCTGCCCGGCTCCTCGCCCGTGGGGCGTGCCGGGGCGTGGTCTGCGCGGGGCGCGTCGTCGTGCCACCATCGAAGCGAAGGGCCACCGGACGGCTTGCCCCCTCACTACATGCTATAGCATTCGAGGGTTCACGCACAGGCTCGAGGAGGATCCATGGTGTCCCTGCACGACCAGGTGAAGGTGCCTGGTTTCCACGGTCTGGCGGGCGTCGCCCGCCGGGACGTGACGCCTCCGGTGGGCATCCGCGCCCGCAACTGGGGCCCGGCCGACTGGAACGCCTCGGAGGGGTCGCACCGTGCGATGACCCTCACCGCGATCGCGCTCGCACAGGAGGCGTCCGGCGCCTCGCCCTCGCACCGCACGCCCGACGGCGCAGCCCGCCCCGCATCAGGAAGCGTGCCCGACGGCGTCGCTCACCCCGGGCGGACCGACGAACCCCTCGTGATGATCACCGTGGACGCCACGTGGTGGCGCCGCGTCGACGACGAGCGCGGCGTGCGGGACGCGGTCCTCGCGGGCCTCGGGCTGCCGCCCGAGCGGCTGCTCATCTCGCTGTCCCACACGCACGCGGGTCCGGTCCTGTGCAGCCACGACGTCGACCTCGAGGGGGGTGAGCTCATCCCCGCCTACCTGGAGCACCTCGCGGCGCAGGCCGTCGACGCGGGCCGCGAGGCCGTGGCCTCGCTCGCGCCCGCGACGCTCGAGTGGACCACGGGGCGCTGCTCGCTCGCAGCGGACCGCGAGCTGGTCCTCGGTGGCGGCGGGTCGCACGGCGAGCCCGTCGCGACGACGCGCGGCACGTCGGCGACGGCCACGTCCGACGCCACTGCCGACGCCACGCAGGGCGCCACCGAGGCTCTCAGCACCCCCGTGATCGGCTTCAACCCGGCGGTCCCGCAGGCGGCGACCGACGACACGGTCGTGATCGGCCGCCTCAGCAGGGTCGTCACCGGGCGGGCCGCGACGCCCCTCGCGACGATCGTCAACTACGCGTGCCACCCCACGACGCTCGCGTGGCAGAACACCCTGGTCTCCCCGGACTACGTGGGTGCGATGCGTGACCTCGTCGAGGAGTCGACCGGCGCGCCCGTCGCGTTCTTCCAGGGCGCCTCGGGCGAGCTGGCCCCCCGCGAGCAGTACACGGGCGACCTCGCGGTCGCCGACCGGCACGGCACCTCGCTCGGGCACGCGGTCCTCGCGGCGCTCGCCGAGCTGCCGCCCCCCGGCACGGCCCTCGCGCTCACGCACGTCGTGCAGTCCGGAGCGCCGCTGGGCATGTGGGAGCCGCGCCCCGTCGAGGGCTCGCGCGTCCTGCGCGCGGTGAGCGACGTCGTCGGGCTGGACCTGCGCGACCTGCCGACCCTCGCGCAGATGGAGGCCGAGTGGGCCGACATCGACCCGCGCAGCCGCGACGAGCGGCTGCGCCGCGCGCGCAACCTGCGCGACGGCTACGTGACCGGCCCGACCGTCGAGCACCCCACGTGGGTGTGGCAGATCGGCGACGGGTTCCTCGTCGCGCACCCGGGCGAGGCGTACTCGCGCTTCCAGCGCACGGTCCGCGAGCACGCGGGCGACCACCCCGTGGTGGTCGCGAACCTGACCAACGGCCCGGGGTTCGTGTACCTGCCGACCGACCAGGCCCACGAGCGCGGCGCCTACCAGGCGTGGCAGTCGCCGCTCGCGCCCGGGTCGCTCGCGCGGCTCGAGCAGCACGCGAACCACCTCATCGACACCCTGGCGGCGACGACGCCCGTACCAGCGCAGACTTCCACGGAGGACCAGTGAGCATCCCCAGCACCACGACCACGACCGGCACCCCGGCCGGCACCCCGCTCCGCACCGCGATCGTCACGGGCGGCGCGGCCGGCATCGGCCGACAGATCGCCGAGCGGCTCGCGTCCGACGGCTACCGCGTGGTCTGCGCGGACGTCGTCCAGCACGACCTGCCGGCGCTCGACCTCGGAGCCCTGCCCGCCGAGCCCGGCCTGGTCTGGACCGCGCTCGACGTGACGGACCACGCGGCCGTGGGGGCGGCGTTCGACGCGGTCGCCGCGGCGACGGGGGGGATCGACGTCCTGGTC
Source organism: Oerskovia sp. NPDC060338 (assembly GCF_042726295.1). Classification (NCBI taxonomy): domain Bacteria; kingdom Bacillati; phylum Actinomycetota; class Actinomycetes; order Micrococcales; family Cellulomonadaceae; genus Oerskovia; species Oerskovia sp. NPDC060338. Next base: position 290,365 of record NZ_JBHXCQ010000004.1, on the reverse strand, counting down.
AACAACGCCGGGATCCAGCGCCACCGGGGCATCGAGGACCTGAGCTGGGACGAGTGGAAGGCCGTGGTCGACGTCAACCTGCACGGCGTCTTCAACTGCCTGCAGGCCGCAGGTCGTCACATGCTCGACGCCGGTCGCGGCGCGATCGTCAACATCTCGTCGGTCTCGGCGCGCGGTTCCGCCGGTCGCGCCCCCTACTCGACGACCAAGGCGGCCGTGATCGGCCTGACCTCGACCGCGGGCGCCGAGTGGGCTGCGCGCGGGGTGCGGGTCAACGCGGTCGCGCCCGGGTACATCGACACGGGTGTGTTCCGCCAGGGGGTCGCGGCGGGAACGCTCAAGGAGGAGACGATCCTCGCGCGCATCCCTGCGGGCCGCCTCGCCGACGCCTCGGAGATCGCGAACGCCGTGAGCTGGCTCGTGTCCGTCCAGTCGCAGTACGTGATCGGCCAGACCATCTACGTCGACGGCGGGTTCATCATCGACTACGGCGTCCCGCTCGCGAAGAAGCCGGAATGACGGGCCGGACCGCGGGCACCGCCGGCGCCGTCCGCATCACGGGCGTCCGCACCTCGACGACCGTCGTGCCCCTGCCGCAGCCTCTGCAGCTCGGGGCCATGACGGTCGCGCGCCGGGAGTACGTGGGTGTCCAGGTGCGGGCGGTCCTGCCCGACGGCACCGAGGTCACGGGCGTCTCCTACGCCCTGACGCGCGAGGCGCCCATGGCCGAGATCGTCGAGCGCCTCGTCGCGCCGCACGTCGTGGGCCGCGGGCTCCCGGTCGAGGACCCGGCCGTGGGGGTGCGCGCGGCGTGGGACGCCGCGCTGCGGGGCTCGGCGATCGTGGGGCGCGTGGGCCTGGTGCGCCGGGCGATCGGCCTGGTCGACGTCGCGCTGTGGGACGTCGCGGGCAAGGTCGCGGGGGTCCCGGTGTGGCGCCTCCTGGAGCGGTCCCTGCCCGACGGCGGCGCTCGGCTCGGGTCGCCGGCTCACGGTGAGCACGGGGCGGCCGGGGCGCCGGCCGCTCCCGGCGCGATCGCACCCGCGGCCCGCCCGGCGATCCTCGTCGCGGCTTACCCGACCCCCGGTCGCACGGCGCGCGACGTCGCCGACGAGGTGCTCGACCGTGCCCGCGAGGGCTGGCCGCTGCTCAAGATCTCCCGTTCGCCCGACCGCGACCTCATGCGCGACCTGCTCGCGATCCTGCGCGCCGAGCTGCCCGGGGTCACGGGGCGCCCGACCGAGGCCGGGCGCAGCGGTGTCGTGGTCGACGTCGGCTTCGGCTGGCGCGACGCGGACGACGCGCTCGCGGACCTCGACGCGTGGGGGATCGGTGCGCGGGCGGGGGCGGGAGAACCGCCCGCGCTCGCCTGGCTCGAGGACCCGGTCCTCCCCGAGGACGCCGCGGGTGCCGCCCGCGTCCGCGAGGTCACGGGGCTGCCGCTCGCGATCGGCGACGAGGTCACGGACCCCGAGGTCTTCGCGCGGCTCGCTGCGCTCGGCGCGCTCGACGTTGCTCGTGTGGACGTGGTCGGGATCGGCGGCATCACCGCGGCCGACCCGTTGGTCCGGTCGTGGCAGGCCGCGGGCCTGGTGACGTCGAGCCACGTGTACCCCGAGGTCAGCGTGCACCTGGGAGGCGCGGCGGGGATCGGGGTCGAGACGTTCGAGCGTTCCGTCCAGGGCAACCCCTACGACCCGGCGCCGCTGCTCGTCGAGGGCGGACCCGACTTCTCGGGCGGCACCGCGCTGCCGCCCGAGGCCCCCGGCCTGGGCTTCACGCTCTCGCCGACGTACTTCACGTTCGAGGCCGAGCCCTCGCTGCCGAGCATGCGGTGGGCGTCCGAAACGGGCCCCGGAACGACGACCACCGCATGCTCGACCGACGACAACCGCATGCTCGGCGACCAGGAGGACCGATGACCGACCCGACCGGCACGCCCAGGGCGAGCTCCGCCGTCGGGCACGACGACGAGCGAGGATCGGTTGCCGCCCAGAACCCGGCCGGACAAGGCTCCGTGCCAGGACCCGCCGCGGCCCGCAGCGTCGTGGTGACCGGGAGCGGCAAGGGCATCGGCCGCGCGATCGCAGCGCGGCTGACCGCCGACGGGTGGGCCGTGGTCGGGCTCGAGCGGAGCCCTGGTTCGGGGACGGTCGAGGAGGGGATCTGCGCGGCCGTCGTGCTCGCCGACTCACGCGACCGCGAGGCGCACCGCGAAGCCGCGCGCGTCGCGAGGACCCTCGCGCCGCTCGCCGGCTGGGTCAACAACGCGGGCATCACCCAGACCACGCCGCTGCACGCGCTGGGCGACCCGGCGCGGGCCGAGGCGATCGAGCGCACGGCGCGCGACGTCGTCGAGATCAACGGCCTGGGCTACCTCTGGGGCGCCGCGGCGGCGGTCGAGGCGTTCACCGACCAGGTGAGCGGCGGGTCGATCGTCAACGTCGGGTCCATCCACGGGCGGTCCTCGTTCGTCGACCACGCGGCCTACGAGCTGACCAAGGGCGGCATCGATGCCCTCGCGCGCAGCGTCGCGGTCACGTACGGGCGCTACGGCATCCGGGCCAACACGGTCGCTCCGGGCGGGGTCCGCACGCCGCACCTCGACGCGCAGATCGCGAACGCCGCCGACCCTGCGGCCGAGGAGCGCGGGCTCGCCGAGGGCCCGCCGCTGGGACGCATCGCCGAGTCGTCGGAGATCGCGGCCGTCGTCGCGTTCCTGCTGTCGGACGAGTCGTCGTACGTGTCCGGGCAGTCGATCGCGGCCGACGGCGCATGGACCGCGTCGTTCGGCACGCTGCCGCACGACGCCGAGCTCGACGCGCGGTACGGGTTGGGGTGAGGGGCGGTGGCCGTCGCTCGCACGAGCCGGCGGCCCCGTCGCCCCGCACCGCCGACTGGTACAGCCTTTTCTGGATTCACGATCCCGTGTACTGTCCAGTCCATGGAGACCGTCACCCTCACGCACACCGCGGCGCTCGCGCGGCTCGGGCACGCGCTGTCCGACGAGACGCGCACGCGCATCCTGCTGACGCTGCGTGAAGCGCCCGCGTACCCCTCGGACCTGGCCGACGCCCTGGGCGTCTCGCGCCAGGTCATGTCCAACCAGCTCGCGTGCCTGCGCGGGTGCGGGCTCGTCGAGGCGATCCCCGACGGCCGACGCACCTGGTACCGGCTCGCCGACAGCCACCTCGCGCCCGCCCTCGACGACCTGCTGCGGCTCGTCGTCACGGTCGACCCCACGTGCTGCTCGCCCGACGGGTGCACCTGCTCATGACCGGCACGACGACCTCCGCCCGCGAGGTGCGCGGGCAGGACCTCGCGCCCGCCCGTCGGACCCTCCTGGAGCGCCGCGTGCGCTGGATCGTCACCGCGACCATCGCCTACAACGTGGTCGAGGCGGTCGTCGCGATCACGGCCGGGCGCATCGCGTCCTCGGCGGCGCTCGTGGGCTTCGGCCTCGACTCGGTCGTCGAGGTGCTGTCGGCCGCGGCCGTCGCGTGGCAGTTCGCGGCCCCCGACCCGCACCGCCGTGAGCGCACGGCCATGCGCCTCATCGCGGTGTCGTTCTTCGGCCTCGCGCTGTTCGTGAGCGTCGACGCCGTCCGGACCCTGCTCGGGGCCTCGGAGCCCGACCACTCGACCGTCGGGATCGTGCTCGCGGCCGTGAGCCTCGCCGTCATGCCGTTCCTGTCCTGGTTCGAGCGCCGCACGGGGCGCGAGCTCGGCTCGGCCTCGGCCGTGGCCGACTCGCGCCAGACCCTCCTGTGCACGTACCTCTCGGCCGTGCTGCTCGTGGGCCTGCTGCTCAACACGACCCTGGGCTGGACGTGGGCCGACCCGATCGCGGCGCTCGTCATCGCGGCCGTCGCGATCAAGGAGGGCGTCGAGGCCTGGCGCGGCGACGCGTGCTGCACCCCGGTCGCCGGGCTGAGCCGCTCGACCACGGCGTCCGACGGCGAGGAGGGCGCGCCGTCGGACCCGGCCGTGCGTGCCACGGGTGGCGAGACGCCCGACGGCGACGGCTGCTCTTGCTGTGCCGGCTGACCGGCCTCCGATGGCGGCGCCGGGCAACCGCACCTACGGTCGAGGAGGACCCGCGCCCGGACCGGGACGGCGTCCTCCCGAGAACCGACGACGACGGAACGAGGCATGTGGTGGCAACGCTGACCGTGTGGAAGTTCGAGACTCCTGAAGGTGCGCAGCAGGCGGAGGACGCGCTGCTCGGGCTGCAGAAGCAGGAGCTGATCCAGGTGCAGGACGCGGCGATCGTGTCGTGGGAAGAGGGCAAGAAGAAGCCCAAGACGCGCCAGTCCAACAACACGACGGGCATCGGCGCGCTGGGGGGTGCGTTCTGGGGCCTGCTGTTCGGGATCATCTTCTTCATCCCGATCATCGGCGTCGCGATCGGCGCGGCCGCCGGGGCGCTCGCGGGCTCGCTGACCGACGTCGGGATCGACGACGACTTCATCGACACCGTGCGGTCCAAGGTCACGCCCGGCACGTCGGCGCTGTTCGTCCTCACGTCCGGGGCCGTCATGGACCGTGTCCACGAGGCGCTCAAGGCGCAGGGCATCCACGGTGAGCTCATCCAGACCAACCTGTCGACCGACGAGGAGGCCAAGCTCCGCGCGGCCTTCGACGACGCGGTCTGACCGCAGGCAAGGAACGACGACTGCCCCGGTCCGCACGGACCGGGGCCGTCGTCGTGCCGCCTCCGGGAGGGAGGCGCCTGCGCTACGAGCGCACGAGCGTGATCGCCTGCGCCCGGTCGCGGACCTCGAGCTTCGCGAAGATCGCGTTGATGTGGGTCTTGACGGTCGTCATGCCGACGAAGAGGCGCTCGGAGATCTCCGAGTTGCTGAGCCCCTGTCCCACCAGCTCCAGGACCTCGCGTTCCCGGGCCGTCAGGGCGGGGAACCGGCGCGACAGCGGGAGCGAGGAGGTCGGGGCCGAGACGGTCACGGCGGGGCCCCGCCCGGTGAGCGACCCGACCAGCACGTCGCTGACCGCGGGAGCCAGGAGCGTCTGGCCGAGCGCCACCGTGCGGATCGCGTTCGCGACCTCGACCCGTCCGGCGTCCTTGGTGAGGTAGCCGCGGGCTCCCGCCCGCAGGGCGCCGAGGATCGACGCGTCGTCGGCATGGGTGGTCAGGACGAGGACGGCCGTGGCCGGGTGCGCGGCCAGGATCTGCTCGGTGGCGGCGACGCCGTCGACCCCCGGCATGCGCAGGTCCATGAGGATCACGTCGGGGTGCAGGGTCGCGGCGAGCCGGACGGCCTCCCCGCCGTCGGAGGCCTCGCCGACCACCTCGAAGTCGGGGACGAGCGAGAGGACCGTGACGAGGCCGTCTCGGACGATCGCCTGGTCGTCGACGACCAGGAGGCGGATGCTCTCGTCGTTCATCGCAGGGCCACCGCGACCGCGACGGTGAACGCCTCGGCGTCGTCGCCGACCCGGACCTCGCCGCCGAGCGGGAGGGCGGAGATCCGGGCGCGCATCCCGGTCAGCCCGTGGCCCGCTCCTGTCGCAGCGAGGGGCGAGCGCGGGCCGGGGGACCGGGGAGTGGTGAGCGTGAGGAGCACGCGAGCATCGTCCCAGACGATCGTCGCTCGCACGGGCATCCCGGGCGCGTGCTTGCGGGCGTTGCTCAGACCTTCCTGCACCGCCCGGTGGAGAGCCGTCGACTGCTCGCGACCGAGGGGACGAGGATCCCCGGACTCGACCAGGCTCACCGTGCCCCCCAGCTCACGGTGGTCGGCGAGGAGGGAGGCCAGGTCGTCGTCGGGCACGGCAAGGGTGCTGACGACCGATCGCGCCTCGCGCAGGCCCGAGGCGGCCAGGCGCCGTCCGGCCGCGACCCGCGACGCGGCCCCGTCGACGTCCCCCGCCTCGAGCAGGGCCTCGATCGCGTCGAGCTGGACGACGAGCCCGCCCAGGCTGTGGGCCAGCACGTCGTGGATGTCCCGCGCGATCCGGGCCCGCTCCTCGAAGGCTGCGGAGCGGACGCGGTCGTGCGCGGCGACGAGCCGCTCGGCCGCGAGGAGCTGGGTGCCGGCGGTCGCGAGCCGGGACTGCCGCCGGCTGAAGCCCAGGGTCGCTGCGAGCACGAACACCGCGACCATCCCGAGGACGAGCACCGCGGGGAAGTCCCCCCGGACGACGAGGAAGACGCCCTGGAGCGCGACGGCCGTCGCCGCGAGCCCGATCCCGTAGCCCAGGGGGCGAGCGGGCCGGCCGATCGCCATGACGATGGCGGCGAAGACCGGGGCGATCGTGAGGCCGCCCGTGGGGACGACGACGAGTGCGCCGCAGACCGTCATCACGACCTCGGCGGCCGTGACCAGGCCGACCCGCTGGAGCGGTACGAACACGCGGACGACCCAGGCGGCGACGGCGACCAGGCCCAGCCACGTGACGAGCGTCAGGAGGCTGGGTGCGGGCGAGGTCACGAGCTGGTTCGCGAGCACGAAGGCGACCACGGCGGCCCCGGCGAGGTTGAGGATCTGGCCCGTCCGGCTGTGCCCGGTGTCGGCTGCGAGGACCTGGCGCCGCAGCGCGTCCCCGGGTGGGGGAGGCCCGCCCGCGGGCGGAGCGGCGGGCCGGGCGTCGCCGGACTCGTCGTGGGACGGGGGACGGGTGCCCTGGGAGGGGGCGGGGGTGCTCACGGGACCATCATGCGACCTGCGCGGTCGCACGCTGGCTCGCCCCCCGGTTCTCGGACGCGGCGTCGTCGCGGGCGAGGCGACCCGCGCGGGCGGTCACGACCAGGACGCGAGCCCCCCGGTTGGCTGCGAGCAGCAGCAGGATCACGCCCGCCGAGGCGGCGAGGTGCGCTCCGGCGGCGCCTGCGAGCGCGCCGGTCACGAGGCGTGCGACGATCAGCGCGACCCACAGGGTGAGTGCGACCCACCCGGCTCGCGCCTCGAGCGTCGCGCCGGCCGCGACCGCACGGTCCCGACGACGCTGTGCCCGTCCCGGCGCTGGGGCGGCGGCCGGGTCGATCGCACGGAACGAGGTCATCGCGCCGATGAGCGCACCCACACCGACCGACACCACGAGCTCGCTCGCGACGACGACCAGGTCGAGCCCGGTGGGCCGGGTCGTGAGGGCCGACGAGAGGGACAGCAGGCCGACCGCCCCCAGGATCGCGGGCAGCGTCCACATGCGCGCCGAGACGGCCCGCCAGGTCGTCTGCCGGTAGCCGAGCCAGCAGAGGACGGCGACGGCGATCAGTGCGGGTTCGAGGTTCTCGGGGTTCACGGAGGGCTCCAGAGGGCGAGGCGGGATGACGTCCTCAGCCTGCTCGGCCCGAGCCCCCGTGCCCACGGTCCGCGGGTGGAGATCCGGGTGGAGATCCTGGCAACGGGGTGGAGGCCCTGCTCGCCCCCGACGGGTCCGGGCAGGGCGAAGCCCGATCGATCAAGGGGGGTGACCGACCGGGCTTCGCGTTCGTGGGGGCGTCAGGCCTTGAGCATGCTCGCCCGGGCGATGACGCCGTCGAGGACCTCGAAGGTGGCGACGGTCTCGCCGGACCCGTTCGAGGTCGTCACGATCTCGCGTGCGACCACCCATCGTTCACCGTACGCCACCGAGGCGTCGATCGTGCAGTGCACATCGCCGCCTGCGAGGCGGGGGCCGTAGAACGCGCGCAGCGCGTCCTTGCCGACGATCGGCTCGGGCGTCACTCCCACGACCACGGTGTCCTGCGCGTAGGTCGCGAGGAACCGCTCCAGGTCGTGCGCGTTGAACGCGGCGACCTGCTCGGTGACCACGGCGTGGGCCGTCTCGCTCGGGGGTGCGGTGCGCTCGGTCATGCGTCTGCTCGTCTCGTCGGTCGTCAGGTGGGTGGTTGCGCGCTGGTCGGTCCGACCGCGTCAGTCGATCCGGACGCCGCCGTTGATGTCGTACGTGGCCCCCGTGACGAACCCTGCCCGCGGGGAGGCGAGCGACGCGATGACCCACGCGACGTCGTCGGGCGTGCCGAACCTGCCCAGCGGGATGGCGGACGTCAGGGCCGCGCGGCCCGTGTCGTCGAGCTGGTTCGTGATGTTGCTCGTGACGGGACCCGGCGTGACCGCGTTGGCGCGGATGCCCTCGGCGGCCAGGAGGCGCGCGAAGCTGCGCGTGATCGCGAGGAGCGCGCCCTTGCTCGCGGCGTAGTGGACCCCGGTCTTGAGCGCGCCCTGCTGGCCCGCGATCGAGGCGACGTTGACGATGCTGCGGTCGACGGGCTCTTCGCCCTCGGGGGCCGCGGCGGCCCGCAGGAGGGGGAGCGCGGCGCGCGAGAGGACGAACGTGCCGCGCGCGTTGGTCTCCATGACGGCGTCCCACTCGTCGAGCTCGATGTCGTCGAGCGCGCGGTAGGGGCACATGCCGCCGTTGTTGACCAGGACGTGGAGCGCGCCCCAGTGCCGGGTGACGTCCGCGACGAGCTTCTCGACCGACGTGACGTCGCGCAGGTCGAGGCGCGAGACGTGGCACGTCGCGCCGAGCTCGGTCGCGAGGTCCGCGGTCGTGCGCGCCCCGAGCTCGTCGTGGGCGTAGGTGAGCCAGAGGTCGTATCCGTCACGGGCGAGCTGGAGGGCGGTCGCGGAACCGATCCCGGAGCTGGCGCCCGTGATCAGCGCAAGTCGTCGAGCCATGGCCCAAACGCTATAGCAAATCGTGCGGATCGCAAGCATCGCGTCCATGCACGCTGGCCGTGGGTTGCTAGATGCTATAGCATTTGGGCTCATGAACCCCGACACCGTCGTCATCACCGACTGCGACCTCCCGGGCACCGCCTGCGAAGACACCGTCACGGCCGCCGGCCTCGGTGTCGTGCGCGGGGCGGCCCGTACGGAGGACGACGTCATCGCCCTCGTCCGCGACGCCGCGGCCGCAGGCGCCACCCCGTCCGCCCTGGTCGTCCAGTGGGCGCCCCTCACCGCACGTGTCCTCGACGAGATCGAGGGCGTCCGCTTCATCAGCCGCATGGGCATCGGCTACGACATGGTCGACGTCGTCGCCGCGACCGAGCGCGGGATCGCCGTCGCCAACACCCCGACCTACTGCATCGAGGAGGTCGCGTCCCACACGGTCGCGATGGTCCTGGGGCTCAGCCGAGGTCTGGTCGGCTACGACCGCGCCGTGCGCGACGGCGTCTGGGCCGCGACCGCCCCGCGCCCCATGGCCGCGCGGCTGTCCGCGACCACGGTCTCGGTCATCGGCTACGGCCGCATCGGCTCGCTCGTGGCGCGCAGCTGCGCGGCGCTCGGCTACCGCGTCCTGGTCCACGACCCGTTCGTGCCCGACGCCGACGTCGCCGCGGCCGGCTACCTGCCCGTCTCGCGCGAGCAGGCCATCGCCGAGGCCGACGCGCTGAGCCTGCACGCCCCGCTCAGCGAGGCCACGAGGCACCTGCTCGACGCGACGTCGATCGCGACCATGAAGCCCGGCGCGGTCGTCGTCAACACGTGCCGCGGCCCGCTGATCGACGAGGACGCCATGGCCGACGCGCTCGAGGCCGGGCACCTGGGGGCCGCGGCCCTCGACGTCTTCTCGCACGAGCCGCTCCCCGCCGACTCGCGCCTGCGGACGCTCGACCAGGTGCTCCTGAGCCCCCACGCCGCCTGGTTCTCGCCCGAGGCCATGGCCGACCTGCCCGTGCACACCGCGCAGAACGCGATCGAGTTCCTCGCGGGTCGTCCCGTCGGGTCGATCGTCAACCCGGACTACGCCCGCGCCCTGGCACGCTGACCTTCCGTCCACCCCTGTCCGACGGTGAGTGCTCCGCGCCCACCGTCGGACCCGACCCTCCTGGAGCACCACCGTGCAGCACGTGCAGCTCATGCGCCTCGGCCTCCCCGGCCACGAACGCCCCGTCGTCCGCACCGCGGACGGCACCACCTACTCGCTCGACTCCTTGACCCGTGACATCGACGGCGAGTTCCTCGCGGCCGACGGCGTCGCACGTACCCGGGCCGCCCTCGACGCGGGCGAGCTGCCCGTGGTCGTGGACGCCGACGCGCTGCGGGTCGGGCCCCCGGTGGCCCGGCCCACGGCCGTGGTGTGCATCGGGATGAACTACGCCGCGCACGCCGCCGAGTCCGGCTCCGAGCCGCCGACCGTCCCGATCATCTTCTGGAAGCACTCCAACACCGTGGTCGGGCCCGACGACGACGTGCTGCTGCCCCCGGGCGCCCAGAAGGTCGACTGGGAGGTCGAGCTCGCGATCGTCATCGGGAAGAAGGCCCGCTACCTCGCGTCCCCCGCGGACTCCGCGGCGCACGTCGCCGGGTACACGGTGTCCAACGACGTGTCCGAGCGCGACTACCAGATGGCGGTCTCGGGCGGTCAGTGGTCCAAGGGCAAGAGCTGCGAGACGTTCAACCCGATGGGGCCCGCGCTCGTCCCGGCCGACCAGATCGACGCCACGAACCTGCGCCTGCGCTCGTGGGTCAACGGGGAGGTCCGCCAGGACTCCTCGACGGCCGACATGATCTTCGACGTCGACTTCCTCGTGTGGCACCTGTCGCAGTACATGGTGCTCGAGCCGGGCGACGTCATCAACACCGGGACGCCGCAGGGGGTCGCGCTCTCGGGGCGCTTCCCCTACCTGGTCGATGGCGACGTCATGGCCGTCGAGATCGAGGGCCTGGGCCGGTGCGAGCAGAAGGTCCGCGACGCGGTCGTGTGACGCGCCGAGGTACAGCCGGCGGTCGTCGGAGGGCCGGTGCCGGGTGCGCCCGGTGAACGTGAGACGGGAGAGGCGCCGGGATTCCCGGCGCCTCTCCCGTCTCGCGTGCGTCAGCCCGCGAACGGCAGGACCGGCAGCCCCGTCACGCCGGGCGTCACGCGGAACACCGACCCCGCGTCGGTCTCGGGCTCGAACGGCTCGCCGATCATGAGCCGCGAGGTGGTGATGTACAGCTCGTCGAGGTCCGCGCCACCGAACGTGCACGCCGTGACGTGCGAGGCGGGCAGCTCGACGACCTCGGACAACGAGCCGTCCGGGGCGTAGCGGCGCACCGCGCTGCCGCCCCACAGCGCGACCCATACCCCGCCCTCGGCGTCGACCGTGAGCCCGTCGGGCAGCCCGTCCTCGCGCGGGATCTCGACCAGGGCCCGACGGTTCGCGAGCGGCTCGGCCGCGCCCGCGTCGTAGTCGAACACGTCGACCCGGCACGTGAGCGTGTCCACGTAGTACGCGAGCGTCCCGTCGGGCGAGAAGCCCAGCCCATTCGAGCACGTGACGCCCGACAGCACGAGGCGAGCGGCGCCGTCGGGCTCGATGCGGAACAGGGCGCCCGCGCCCGCCCGGTCGTCGAACGGCATGGACCCCGCGTAGAACGCGCCGTCGGGCGTCGTCGAGCCGTCGTTGAGGCGGACCGTCGGGTCGCTCCACAGCTCGGGGAACGGGCGCACGGGGGAGGCGGGGTCCTCGTCGTCGACGAGCGCGAGCCCACGCTCCAGCCCGACGACGTAGCCGCCCCGCGAGCGCGGACGCACCATGGTCGCGTAGTCGCCCACGTGGCGTCGGGTCACGGACGCGTCGGGCCCCAGGGTCAGCAGGTCGCCGGCCATCATGTCGACGAACCGCAGGCCGCCCCAGGTGGGGGACCAGACCGGCCCCTCGCCGTGGTGGGCAACGGGACCGGTGATGTTCTCGGCGCGCATGGAGCCATTCTCCCGGACCAGGGAGCCGGTGCGGGACGTGCGCACCGACCCCCGTGCCGGACCCGTCAGGCGATGCTGTCGACCGAGCGCGGGGCCTCGTCGGACGTCGACCCGGCCGACGAGGCGGGCGCCGGCGCCTCGAGGGCGACGACCGGCAGGGTGCGTCGCGCCGTGGCCTGGTACGCGTCCCAGCCCGGTTCCGACGCGGCGGCCCGGGCGAAGAGCGTGTCGCGCTCCGTCCCCTCCAGGACCGTGCCAGCGCCTCGTACGTGCGCAGTCCGTCCTCGACCGTCACCAGCGGGTGCGCGACGAGGTTGTGGAACCAGGCGGGGTGCTGGGGTGCGCCGCCCGCAGAGGCGATGATGAGCACGCGGCGGTCGCCGTCGGGCAGGGCGCCCAGGGGCACGGTGTGCCGTGCCCCGGTGCGGGCGCCCGTCGTGGTCAGCAGGAGCAGGCGCGCTCCCTCGAAGTAGCCGCCGACACGGCCGGCGTTGGTGCGGAACTCGTCGATGATCTGGTCGTTGAAGGAAAGGGGCATGCGCGGTGTGATCTCCAGGTGTGGTCGACCCGAGGCGTGCGGACGCGCGGCAAGCCGCCGGCGCGGCCGGGCTCGGGTCAGGTGTCGTGCGGGGGAGGGGCCCGTGGCTCGAGGGCGAGCGGACAGGGCCGGTTCGAGGCGTCTCCGAGAGGCGACGGCGTCGAGGAGGCGCGGACCTGCGGCACGCGCCGGTGCGGGGGCCCGCGAGGCCGCCCCGCGGTCACTCAGCGGCCGGGTAACCTGCTCGCTCGTGGCCCAAGGCCGACCCGGTAGTCACGGCCTCGACCCTAGGCCCTCGGGGCAGGGGAGGGCAACGGGTCCGGCGTGCAGGGGGCGAGGCGGACGGCCTGCTCGGCGGCCCGCGGCTGCGTGCCCGGGGCGACGGCAGGCGTAGCCTAGGACCCATGACAACGCGCAACTGGTGGTGGCTGCCCTCGCAGCCGTGACCAGTCGTGTCCCCCGAGCTGCCCTCTGTGCAGCCCGGGTCGGCCCTCCGTCGCCTCCGGCGAGCGAGGGCGGCTCCTGATCCAAGGAGCACCCATGACCCTCACCACCGCAGCAACCGCCGCTGCAGCCACCCCTGCCCGGGGGACTCGTCCGCCCGAGGCGGGCTCCGCCGTCGGGACCCTCGACGCAGCCCGGGCCCGCAGCCTCGAGGTCGAGGCACGGATCGCCGCGGACCCCGCGGACTTCCGCGTCCTGACGGGCGAGCGCCCGACGGGCGCGCTGCACATCGGTCACTACTTCGGGACCATCGCGAACCGCGTGCGGCTCCAGCAGGCGGGCGTCGAGGTCTTTCTGATCCTCGCCGACTACCAGGTCATCACCGACCGCGACGAGGCGGGCGACCTGCGCGCGACCGTGCGCGAGATCCTGCTCGACTACCTGGCCGCGGGGATCGACCCCGATCGGACCACGGTCTTCACGCACAGCGCGGTCCCCGCGCTCAACCAGCTCCTGCTGCCGTTCCTGAGCCTCGTGAGCGTCGCCGAGCTCGATCGCAACCCGACCGTCAAGGCCGAGACCGCGGCAACCGGCGGCCGGGCGATGAGCGGGCTCATGCTGACCTACCCCGTGCACCAGGCCGCCGACATCCTCTTCTGCCACGGCAACCTCGTGCCCGTGGGACAGGACCAGCTGCCGCACCTCGAGATGACGCGCACGGTCGCGCGGCGCTTCAACCAGCGGTACTCCGCCGCCAACCCCTACTTCCCCGAGCCCGACGCGCTGCTCGCTCCTTCGCCCACGATCCTCGGGACCGACGGCACCAAGATGAGCAAGAGCCGGGGGAACACGCTGCCGCTCGGGGCGAGCGAGGACGAGACGGCCCGTTGGGTCAAGCGGGCCAAGACCGACGCCCAGCGGGCCATCACCTACGAGCCCGAGGCCAGGCCCGAGGTCGCGAACCTCCTGACGATCGCGTCGCTGTGCACGGGGCGCACGCCCGAGGAGATCGCGGACGAGGTGGGTGACGCGGGAGCGGGACGGCTCAAGGCGCTCGTGACCGAGGCGCTCGTCGAGCACCTGCGACCCCTCCGAGCCCGGCGCGCGGCGCTCGCGGCAGGCGACGGGCCGGACGTGCTCGAGATCCTCGCGCGCGGCAACGCGCGGGCGAACGAGATCGCGGACCGGACGCTCGCCGACGTGCGCGAGCTCATGGGCATGGTCTACCGCTGACGGGTCCGGACCGGGGGCACACGCGTGAGCGCCCGCTGCGGGAGACCGATGGTCTCCCGCAGCGGGCGCTGCGCCACCCTCGGCGAGGAGGGCGTCGACTCACTCGGCCCCGAGCCGCGACCGCAGCCGCGCGAGCTGTGCCCAGAGCTGGTCCGGCACCCGGTTGCCGAACGTGTCGAAGAACTCGCTCGTGAGCTCGGTCTCGGTGAGCCACGACGCGGCGTCCACCTCGAACAGCGCGTCGAGGGCGCCTTCCGGGAGGTCCAGCCCGTCGACGTCCAGCGCGCCCGGGGCGGGCAGCAGCCCGACGGCGCTCGTGACCGCCCCTGCGTCGGTCCGCAGGCCGCGCGACCGGTCGACCTGCTGGGCGATCCACGCGACGACGCGCGAGTTCTCCCCGAACCCCGGCCACAGGAACGAGCCGTCGGTTCCCTTGCGGAACCAGTTGACCTGGAAGATCTTGGGCCGCTTGGCCGGGTCGAGCCCCGCGCCGACGCTCAGCCAGTGCGCCCAGTGGTCGGCCATGTTGTAGCCGCAGAACGGCAGCATCGCGAAGGGGTCGCGGCGCAGCTCGCCCAGCGCGCCCTCGGCTGCTGCGGTGCGCTCCGACGAGATCGTCGCCCCCATGAACACGCCGTGCTCCCAGCTGTAGGCCTGGGCGACGAGCGGCACGTTGGTCGCGCGGCGCCCGCCGAAGATGATCGCGTCGATCGGGACGCCCGCAGGGTCCTCCCAGGTGTCGGCGATCGTGGGGCACTGCGCGGCGGCGACCGTGAACCGGGAGTTGGGGTGCGCGGCGGGCGTGCCCGCGGCCCCGTCGGCCGGCGTCCAGTCGTTGCCGCGCCAGTCGATCAGGTGCTCGGGGGCCTCGGGCGTGAGCCCCTCCCACCAGACGTCGCCGTCGTCGGTCAGTGCGACGTTGGTGAAGATGGTGTCGCGGTCGAACGTCGCGACCGCGACGGGGTTGGTGTCGATGCCCGTGCCGGGGGCGACGCCGAAGAACCCCGCCTCGGGGTTGATCGCGCGCAGCGTCCCGTCGGGGCCGCGACGCAGCCACGCGATGTCGTCGCCGATGGTCTCGACCTTCCACCCCGGCACGGTGGGCTGGAGCATCGCGAGGTTCGTCTTGCCGCACGCCGAGGGGAAGGCCGCGGCGAGGTGATAGGCGCGCCCCTCGGGCGAGGTGGCCCGGACGAGCAGCATGTGCTCGGCGAGCCAGCCCTCGTCGCGGGCCATGGCCGAGGCGATGCGCAGGGCGAAGCACTTCTTGCCGAGCAGGGCGTTGCCGCCGTACCCGGAGCCGTACGACCAGATCTCGCGGGTCTCGGGGAAGTGGGCGATGTACTTGGTGTCGTTGCAGGGCCACGCGACGTCCTCGTGGAGGTCGACCGAACCGTCCGGGAGATCGACCACGAGCGGGGCTCCGACCGAGTGGACGGCGGGCACGAACGGCGCACCGGCGTCGATCAGGGCCAGGACGTCGCTGCCGACCCGGGTCATGACTCCCATGCTCACGACGACGTACGGGGAGTCGGTGACCTGGATGCCTGCCTGCGAGAGGGGCCCGCCGACGGGTCCCATCGAGAACGGCACCACGTACATGGTGCGGCCGCGCATCGAGCCGTCGAACACCCCGCGCAGCTCGGCGCGCATGACGTCGGGCTCGCGCCAGTTGTTGGTGGGGCCCGCGTCGGCCTCGTCCTGCGAGCAGATGAACGTGCGGGACTCGACACGGGCCACGTCGCTCGGGTCCGAGCGGGCGAGGTAGCTGCCGGGGCGCAGCCCGGGGTCGAGCGGGCGGAGCGTGCCCGCGTCGACCATGAGATCGATCAGCCGCTGCTTCTCGGCCGCGGACCCGTCGCACCACACGACCGCGTCGGGTTCGGTCAGGTCCGCGATCTCGCGGACCCAGGCGCGCGGGTCGCGGGCCGCGCCGACGGCGGAGCGGGTACCGGGGCCGAACGCCGCTCCGGCCGTGGTCGCGGCGAGCGTGTCGGGCAGGTCCTCGGTGAGGGCGGCGTGGCGGGTGCGGCGAGGGTTGGCGGTCACGGTCATGATCGGGTCTCCGGTCCTGGGCGGGTGTCGTCCGCCCGGTGGGCGTCTGTTCTGCTGTTTCCACCTTCGACCCGGAACGACGCAGTTTTCCACTCAGATCCCTGTCAAGAATCGCGGTTCTTGACATAGAGTCAAGGAATGGCCGTCGACGAAGACCGCAAGATCCCCACGACCCCCGAGGTCCCCGCCCCTGCGACCACCGACCTCATCACGCTGGGCCGTCGAATCCGGTGGTTCCGCACCGGTCGGGATCTCACCCTCGACGCCCTCGGCGCGCAGGTCGGGACCACCGCGAGCCTCCTGTCGCTCATCGAGAACGGCAAGCGCGAACCTCGCCTGTCGCTGCTCCAGGCGCTCGCCGGGGCGCTCGACGTCGCGGTGACGGACCTGCTCGCGGACGAGCCGCCGTCGCGCCGTGCCGCGCTCGAGATCGAGCTCGACCGGGCCCAGCGCGGCCCCCTCTTCGCGACCCTGGGCCTGCCGTCGGTCAAGGCCTCCCAGAAGCTGCCCCTGCCGGTCCTGGAGAACCTCGTGGGGCTGCACGGCGAGCTCGCGCGGCGCGCGTCGGAGGCCATCGCGACGCCCGAGGAGGCGCGCCGCGCCAACACCGAGCTGCGCCTCGAGCGCCAGTCGCGCAACAACTACATCCCCGAGCTCGAGGACCTCGCCGAGGAGATGACGCGCCGGGCCGGCTACCGGGTGGGCGCGCTCACGCACCGCACGGTCGCCCGCATGGCCGAGCAGCTCGGCTTCACGCTCCTCCACGTCGACGACCTGCCGCACTCGACCCGCACGGTCACGGACCTGCGCAACGGCCGCATCTACCTGCCGCCGGCCTCGATCCCCGGGAGCCACGGCCTGCGCTCGCTCGGTCTGCAGGCCATCGCGCACCGCGTGCTCGGGCACCAGCGGCCCACGTCGTACGCGCACTTCCTGCGCCAGCGCGTCGAGATCACCTACTTCGCGGCGTGCTGCCTCATGCCGCAGTCCGCAGCGGTCGAGTTCCTCGAGCAGCGCAAGAAGGAGAAGGACCTCGCGGTCGAGGACTTCCGCGACGCGTTCGGCGTCTCGCACGAGGCCGCGTCGCAGCGCTTCACGAACCTCGCGACCTCGCGCCTGGGCATCCCCGTGCACTTCATGCGCGTGGGCGACGACGGCGCGCTCTACCGCGGCTACGCGAACGACGGTCTGCCGTTCCCGGCCGACGTCACGGGGGCCATCGAGGGGCAGCTCGTCTGCCGCCGGTGGGCGGCACGAGAGGCCTTCGCGCGCCGCGACCGGGCGACCGAGTCCTACCAGTACACGGACACCCCGGCGGGCACGTTCTGGTGCAGCACCCAGACGGGCACGACGACGACGGGCGAGTTCTCGATCACGGTCGGGGTCCCGTTCGCCTCGGCCAAGTGGTTCCGAGGACGCGAGACGACCGTGCGGCGCGCCTCGACCTGCCCCGACGAGGCGTGCTGCCGCCGACCCCAGGCCCAGCTCGCGCGCCGTTGGGAGGAGGTCGCGTGGCCCAGCGCGCGCATGCACCAGCACGTGCTGTCGGCCCTGCCCTCGGGGTCGTTCCCCGGGGTGGACGCCTCGGAGGTCTACGCGTTCCTCGAGAAGCACGCGCCGTCGCCCGGCGCGGAGTGAGCAGGGACGTGCCGGTCCGCCCTGCGCGACCTGACCTGCCCGGACCCGCCCGGCGGGCCTGAGCCCGATCCGTCCCGGCGAGGACCGTCACGCGTCGCGCAGCGGCCCTCCCTGCTGGTCGACGAGCGGCAGCAGCCGCTCCAGCACGTCACCCGTGCGCAGCCCGTCGTGCTCGAACTCGTTCGTGACGAGCGCCTGCACGTTCCCGACGCGCGAGGCCGTGTCGAGCGACAGGTGGGCGTCGACGAACATGTCGTCGTAGTAGACGGCTGCGGCGACCGGGACCTCGTTGGCCGCGAGCACGTCCAGGTCGTACAGCGTGGTCCAGTCCTCGCGGCGGGCCAGCTCCTCGGCGGCGCCCCGGAAGTCTCGCAGGCCCGCGATCTCCTCGAACATCCAGGGGTAGATCATCTCGCCCGTGAAGAGCAGCGGTCGGGCCTCGGGGGAGAACTCCGGGTGCTCGGCGCGGACCCGCTCGGCGGCCCAGCCCGTGGCCCCGTGGCCCGAGGCGTAGATCGACTCGTGCAGCACCGCGTACAGCGGGTTCGTCCGGAGCGAGGTCAGGTCCCGGACCTCGCTGAGGAACGTGTCGCTCAGGTCCTCGTCGCCGTGGTCGAACGCCTCGTCGAGGAGCCAGTGGACGCGTTCGAAGCCCGGCTTCATGCCGAAGTCCATGCCGAGGGTCTGGAGGCGTCGCACCGAGAGAACGTCGCCGTCGGGCAGCGTGACGTCACCCACCGCGATCCTGTCCGCGATGCGCGCGAGGCGTGCGACGTCGTCGGGGAAGCGCGACGCGAAGCGAGCGTTCTTGGCCGCGGTGCGCGGGTAGGTGCGGCGGTAGACCTCGGTCGCGTCGGCCTCGAGGCCCGCGAGCCCGCCCGTGACGTAGCAGGCCGAGAGGCCCTCGGGGGCGCGCGAGAGGTACGTGAGCGTGAGGAAGCCGCCGTAGCTCTGCCCGAGCGACTCCCAGCGGCGACCGCCGAACAACGTGCGGCGCACGTGCTCGGCGTCGGCCACGATCGAGTCCGCGCGGAAGTGCGAGAGGTGCTCGGCCTGCGCGGCGGCGTCGCCGAGCGCTGCCAGGTGGCGCCCGCGCACGGCTGAGCTGCGGCCCGTGCCGCGCTGGTCGAGCAGGATCACGCGGTGCGTCGCGAGCATGGTGCCGACCCAGCCGTCCGGCCCCGTGGGGCGCGGGCCCTTGCCGCCCGGGCCGCCCTGGAGGAACACGAGCAGCGGGAGGTCGTCATGCCGTCGGACCGGGTCGACCAGCTCGCGCACGAAGACCGTGATCCGGCGGGAGTCGGTCTCGTCGAACCAGTCGAGCGGGACCTCGACCTCGTGGTCGGTGACGTGCATCCCAGGGACGGTGTAGCTCACGGAGGTCATGACGACGAGCCTATCGAGCGCGTGCCGGTCCGGGAGGCCGGGTGTGTCGGAGGCGGTCCGTAGCGTGCGACCGCAGGATCGAGAAGGAGGCAGGCATGAGCTACGACATCGCCGTGTTCGCCACGGAGACCGTGGACGACGACGGGTTCGAGGCATGGTTCGAGGAGCAGGCCGAGTGGGGTGAGGACCACGACTACACGGACCCCGCGGTCACGTCCGTCGCCCTCCGGACGTTCTACGACGCGCTGGCCCAGGAGTTCCCGCCGATGAACGGGCCGGACGCCGACGAGGACGTCGACGATCCCCGCCTGGCCGACTACTCGATCGGGCGCGAGCTGCTCTACGTCGCGTTCGGCTGGTCCCAGGCACGCGCGGCGCAGGCGGCGTGCCTGCGCATCGCTGCGACGACCGGGGTCGCGGTCGGCCTCGTGAGCGACGACGGGCGGATCGTCCGACCGGGCGACACGCCGGAGCCGGTCGGTTCCTGACACGCCGGAGCCGGTCGGTTCCTGACACGCCGGAGCCGGCGTGACCCGGAGGTCACGCCGGCTCCGGCGAGGCTGCGAGAAGGACTACTTCTCGACGTCCTCGTCGACCCAGTCGAGGGTCTTGCTGACGGCCTTCTTCCAGTTGCGGTAGAGGCGCTCGCGCTCGCCCTCGTCCATCGACGGGCTCCAGCGCTTGTCCTCGGCCCAGTTGGCGATGACGTCCTGCTCGCCCTGCCAGAACCCGACCGCGATGCCCGCGGCGTACGCGGCGCCGAGCGCCGTCGTCTCTGCGACCTTGGGCCGCACGACGTCCACGCCGAGCTGGTCCGCCTGGAACTGCATGAGCAGCTCGTTCTGCACCATGCCGCCGTCGACGCGCAGCTCGGTGAGGTCGACGCCCGAGTCCGCGTTCATGGCGTCCAGGACCTCGCGGGTCTGGAACGCGACGGCCTCGAGCGCGGCGCGCGCGATGTGGTTCTTGTTGACGTAGCGCGTGAGGCCTACGAGCGCGCCACGGGCGTCGGACCGCCAGTGCGGCGCGAACAGACCCGAGAACGCGGGCACGAAGTACGCGCCACCGTTGTCGTCGACCTTGCGGGCGAGCCACTCGACGTCGGGCGCGTCCGAGAACATGCCGAGGTTGTCGCGCAGCCACTGGATGAGCGAGCCCGTGACGGCGATCGAGCCCTCGAGCGCGTAGCGGGCGGGCTGGTCGCCGATCTTGTAGCAGACCGTGGTCAGCAGGCCGTTCTCGCTCATGACCTTCTCGGTGCCCGTGTTGAGCAGCATGAAGTTGCCCGTGCCGTACGTGTTCTTGGCCTGCCCGACCTCGAAGCACGCCTGGCCGAACGTCGCGGCCTGCTGGTCGCCCAGGATGCCCGCGATCGGGACACCGGGGAGGAGCCCGCCGGGGCGGCCCTTCCCGTAGACCTCGGAGGACGACTTGATCTCCGGGAGCATCGAGAGGGGGATGCCCATGTCGGCCGCGATGTCCTCGCGCCAGCTCAGGGTGTCGAGGTCCATGAGCATGGTGCGCGACGCGTTGGTCACGTCGGTGACGTGCACGCCGCCGTCGACGCCGCCCGTCATGTTCCACAGGACCCAGGTGTCGGTGTTGCCGAACACGAGGTCGCCGGCGTCGGCCGCCTCGCGGGCGCCCTCGACGTTGTCGAGGATCCACTTGACCTTGGGACCGGAGAAGTAGGTCGCGAGGGGCAGGCCGACGATCGCCTTGTACTTCTCGGGGCCCGCCTCGCCGCCGAGCTCGTCGACGATCTTCTGCGTCCGGGTGTCCTGCCAGACGATCGCGTTGTAGACGGGCTTGCCCGTCTTGCGGTTCCACACGACCGCGGTCTCGCGCTGGTTGGTGATGCCGACCGCGGCGATGTCGGTGTAGGTCACGTTCGCGCGGGTCAGCGCGAGACCCACGGCCTCGCGCACGTTGTTCCAGATCTGCTCGGGGTTGTGCTCGACCCAGCCGGCCCGCGGGAAGATCTGGTCGTGCTCGAGCTGGCCGGAGGAGACGATCTCCCCGGCGTGGTTGAAGACGATGGCCCGGGAGCTGGTGGTTCCCTGGTCGATGGCGAGAACGTAGTCGGCCATGGTGTGTCAGTCCTTCACGTCGGTGTGGTTGAGCGGGTGCCGCGCTGCGCGGCGGGAGTTCACGAAGGGTCGCCGTGCCCGACGGCGGGTGGTCGCGTGACCGGGGCGGGTCGCCCCGTCCCGGTCACGCGGGAAGGGCGAGGTCAGGCCCAGGCCCCTCCGACGAGACCGGCGAGCACGCCGCCGACGAGCGGGCCCGCGACCGGGACCCACGAGTAGGCCCAGTCGCTCGACCCCTTGCCCTTGATGGGCAGGAGGGCGTGGGCGATGCGCGGGCCGAGGTCACGTGCAGGGTTGATCGCGTACCCGGTGGGACCACCGAGGGACGCACCGATACCGACCACGACGAGCGCGACCGCGAGCGGTCCGAGCCCCGAGGGGGTCCGTCCCGACGCCACGACGAAGAACACGAGGACGAAGGTCGCGATGACCTCGGTGATGAAGTTCCAGCCGTAGGAGCGGAGCTCGGGGCCGGTCGAGAAGACCGCGAGCTTGGTTGCTGCGGGAGCGTCCTCGTCGAAGTGCTTCTTGTAGGCGATGAACGCGAGCACGGCACCGAGGATCGCGCCGATCATCTGTGCGCCGAAGTACATGAACATGTTGCCCACGGTCGGCTCGATCGTCGCGGTGACCAGGCCCTCGGGCCCGGTGACCGAGAAGAAGGGCTCCTGCGCGGTGTACAGACCGATCGTCACCGCGGGGTTGAGGTGTGCGCCGGACTTGAAGGCGACGTAGACACCGGTGAAGACGGCAAGGCCCCATCCGAAGTTGATGAGGAGCCAACCGCCGTTGAAGCCCTTGGTCTTGGGGAGGATCACGTTGGCTACGACGCCGGCGCCCATCAGGATCAGGGTCGCGGTGCCGAGTATCTCGGACCAGAAGGCGTTGAGGAGGAGTGTGTCCATCAGCTTCTCTCTTTCTTGGTGGACTTCGTTGTCGCAACCACCCCGGCGCATCCGTGCGGCGGGGCCCCGGTGTGCGCCGCGAGGTGCGCACCCGTGAGGTTGGGGGTGTGCCGGCCCCGACGTCGCCCGGCGCGAGCCGAGCGGGCCGGGGACCGGCGGATGAAGTTGTTCTCGGGGAGCCCGGGGCTCCGGCGGTCAGGAGGGCAGGTTCGTCAGGAGGCGTCGAGCGGCTTGAGCGGTGCGACGTCGTCTGCTGCGAGGCGCGTGCGCTCGGCCGTGGCGTCGTCGGGCTCCTGCTCGGCGGCCTCCTCGGCTCCGGCGCGTGCCGTGTAGGACGCGATCTCAGCGGCCTTCTGCTCGTCGGTCCAGCCGAGGAGCGGGGCGGCGATGTCGGCGATCTCGGGGAGGGCGCCGAGCCCGCGGTCGAGCACCTCGTAGTTGAGCCGCGTGCGGTGCAGCAGGAGGTCCTCCAGGTGGAGGGCACCCTCGTGGGTCACGCCGTAGCTGATCTCGGCCCGCAGGTAGGCGGGCGCGTGCTCGAGCGGCTTGGCGAGCGAGGGGTCGGACTGGCACAGCGCGACGATGTCGCGCAGGTTCGAGCCGTAGCGGTGCAGCAGGTGGTCGACCATCTGCGGGGTCCACCCGAACTTCGAGGCCCACGGCCGGGCCTGGCGCCGCACGGCGTCGAGACCGACGGCGCCGAGCAGCGGGATCTTGTCCGTGATCGAGGGGAGGGCCGCGGCGCGCTGACCGATCGCGAAGTCGACCGCGTCCTTGGCCATGACCCGGTACGTCGTGAGCTTGCCGCCCGCGATGACCGTGAGGCCCGGCGTGGGCGACGCCGTGGTGTGCTCGCGCGAGACCTTGGCCGAGCTGGTGCCCTCCTTGGTGCCGGGCTGGAGCAGCGGACGCAGGCCTGCGTAGGTCCCGATGATGTCGTCGCGCGTCAGGGGCTGGGCGAGGACCGCGTTGGCGTGCTCGAGGATGTACTCGATGTCCGCCGAGGTCGCGACCGGGTGCGTGAGCTCCTGCTCCCACGGGGTGTCGGTCGTGCCGATCACCCAGTAGCGGGACCAGGGGATGATGAAGAGGACCGACTTCTCGGTCTGCAGGATCAGGCCGACCTGGCCCTTGATGCGCTCGCGCGGGACGACGATGTGGACGCCCTTCGACGCCAGGACGCGCAGCCCGCCGTCGGTGCCCGCGAGGGCCTCGGTGTCCTCGGTCCACACGCCCGTCGCGTTGATGACGGCGCGGGCGCGGACCGTGATGCGCTTGCCCGTCTCGAGGTCCTCGAGGATCGCGCCGTTGACGGCTCCGGTCGACCCCTTGGTCAGCTCGACGACCTGGGTGCGGGACGCGGCGTGGGCCCCGTAGGAGGCCGCGGTGCGGATCAGGGTGGAGACCAGGCGTGCGTCGTCGACCGAGGCGTCCCAGTACTGGACGGCGCCGATCGCGGCGTCGTGCGCGAGGTCGGGGAACTTGCGCTCCATCTGCTTGCGCGACAGGTGGCGGTGCAGGGGCAGTGCGCGCTTGCCGGGGGCCATGCTCGCGAGCGTGTCGTACAGCGCGATCCCGGCGCCGACGTAGGCACGCTCCCACACGCGGTGCTCGAGCGGGTACAGGAACGGGACCGGGCGCACGAGGTGCGGGGCGAGGTCCTTGATGAGCAGGTCGCGCTCGGTCAGTGCCTCGTGGACCAGGTGGAAGTCGAGCATCTGCAGGTAGCGCAACCCGCCGTGGACCAGCTTGCTCGACCGGCTCGACGTCCCGGAGGCCCAGTCCTGGGCCTCGACGATCGCGGTCGAGAGGCCACGGGTCACGGAGTCGAGGGCGATGCCCGCTCCGGTCACGCCTCCGCCGATCACGAGGACGTCGAGCTCCTGGTCCGCGCTGGTGCTCGCCTCGAGCGCTGACAGCGCCCGCTGGCGAGACTCTGCGGTGAGTCTGCTGGAAGTCATCCGATGGCCTTCTCTCGTCGTCGAACTGGTGCATCCCGAGGGACACAGCGGGAACTACGTCTCACTGTGACGTTCCCACGGGTGTGCGTCCCGCGCTAGCGGTACGACCCGGTCCCCGTGCGGGCACCGTTCCGTGGCACAGCGCTGTCGAAATGCCGCTGCACGTATTAACGTCAACATGTCAGGAACGTTCGCGCAAGCGCAGTGCACAAACGTGCAACAGTGGTGGGAGACCGGCAGATGGCGGATCGGGAGCAGGACGTCCTGCGGGCGGCCTCGATGTACTACCTCCAGGACATGAAGATGGAGGCGATCGCGAAGCACCTGAGGACCTCGCGGTCGACGGTCTCGCGGCTGGTCAAGAAGGCCCGTGAGACAGGTCTGGTGGAGATCACGCTCCGGCCAACGCAGAGTCGGGCGCCGGGGCTGGGCGCGCACATCTCGGCCACGTACGGCATCGACGCCTACGTCGTGCCCGTCCCGGACTCGACGCAGCAGGTCGACCGGCTCGACCAGGTCGCGCTGACGACCGCACGGCTGCTCGGCTCGTGGTTCGACTCCGACATGATCCTCGGCATCGCGTGGGGCACGACGCTCGCGGCGATCTCCCGGCACCTGAGCCGCAAGCCGACCCGAGGGTCCGCCGTCGTGCAGCTCAGCGGGGCCGCGAACACCCGCACCTCCGGGGTGCACTACGCGGGCGACCTGATCGCCGGGTTCGGCGAGGCGTTCGACGCGCACGTGCACCATTTCCCAGTCCCCACGTTCTTCGACTACGCCGAGACCAAGCAGGCGATGTGGCGCGAACGGTCGGTCCGTCGCGTGCTGGACGTCCAGCGGCGGGCCGACGTCGCGCTGTTCTCCGTGGGCGCCGTCTCGGGCGGCGTCCCGAGCCACGTCTACTCGGCCGGCTACCTCGAGCCCGAGGACATCGCGGTGCTCGACGCCGAGGGGGTCGTGGGCGACGTGTGCACTGTGTTCCTGCGGGCCGACGGCACGTACCGCGACATCGCGCTCAACGAGCGCGCCACGGGCCCGGGCCCCGACGAGCTCCGGCGGATCCCGCAGCGCATCTGCGCGGTCGCGGGGGACAACAAGGTCGCGCCGCTGCGCGCGGCCCTGCGCGCCGGGGTCGTCACGCACCTGGTGGTCGACGAGATCACGGCGTCGCACCTGATCGAGCAGGAGACGGGGCGGATCGCGGTCGCGCGCACACGCAATGAGAGTATGCATTCGGGTGCATGATTACGCATCGGGCCGCATCGCGGCGTAGATTGGGCGCGTGACGAGCACCTCCACCCCCACCCTGACGCTCCGCCCTGCCCTCCCGGCGGACGTGCGGGCCATCCGCGGGCTCGTCGAGCCCTACGCGCAGGCCCGCATCCTCCTGGCCAAGGAGATGGTCGGCTACTACGAGGCCGTGCAGGAGTTCGTCGTCGCGGACGTGGGGGAGCCGGGCGCTCCCGAGGTCGTCGGGTGCGGCGCGCTGCACGTCATGTGGGACGACCTCGCCGAGATCCGCACGCTCGCGGTCGACCAGGCCTGGCGCGGCCACCGGGTAGGGCACCAGCTCGTGGTCGAGCTTCTCGAACGCGCCCGCGCCCTGGGCCTCCAGCGGGTCTTCTGCCTGACGTTCGAGGTCGACTTCTTCCGCGCGCACGGGTTCGAGGCGATCGACGGGACCCCCGTGTCGCCCGACGTCTACGCCGAGCTCCTGCGCTCGCACGACGACGGCGTGGCCGAGTTCCTCGACCTCGCCCGCGTGAAGCCCAACACGCTCGGCAACACGCGCATGCTCATCACGCTCTGAGGCGCTCTGAGGCGCTCTGAGGCGCTCTGAGGCGCTCTGAGGCGCTCCGGGCGCCGACGCCCGACGTCCAGCGACCGACGGGCTCGCGATGCTCAGGCCGGGAGACGGTAGACGTCGCCGTCCTGCTCGAGCAGCCCGTCCTCGACGAGGCTCGCGACGCACCTCCCGAGCTGGGCAGCGTCGGGCCACAGTCCCGCGACCGCGTCGCGGTGCACAGGACCGTCCGCCGCGCGCAGCGCGCCCATGACCCGGCCCCGCGCCTGCCGGTCGGTGCCCTCCCAGGCCTGGGTCCGCCGTCGGGCAGCGTGCTCGTCCGGTGGGCTGCCCGCCGCCAGCCACGCGCACAGGTCCGCCACCGGGCACTCGTCGCAGCGCGGCGAGCGCGCCGTGCACACGAGCGCGCCCAGCTCCATCGAGCCGGCGGCCCACAGGGCCGCGTCGTCGTCCTCGGCCGGCGCGACCAGGGTCGCGAGCCGACGCTCGGCCGCGGTGTACGACGGCGCAGGCAGCGCCGTCCCCGACACCGCGCGCGCCAGGACGCGACGCACGTTCGTGTCGACGACGACGGCCCGCCGACCGTGCGCGAACGCCGTCACCGCCGCGGCCGTGTACTCGCCGACGCCCGGCAGCGCGAGCAGCTCGTCCGCGTCCGTGGGGACGAGGCCCCCGTGCCGTTCGACGACGGCCCGCGCACAGTCCTGCAGGCGCAGCGCCCGGCGCGGGTAGCCGAGGCGCCCCCAGGCGCGCAGCACGTCGGCCGTCGAGGCGGCGGCCAGGTCCGCGGGCTCGGGCCAGCGGTCCATCCAGGCGCGCCACGCGGGCTCGACCCGCACCACGGGCGTCTGCTGGAGCATGACCTCGCTGACCAGGACACCCCAGGGCGAGCAGTCGTCGTGTCGCCACGGCAGGTCGCGGGCAGTCTGGGCGAACCACTGCCCGACGGCGTCGCGCAGGTCCGCGTGCGGGTCCGGGGCGGGGAGGCTCGCCAGGGCAGAACGGGTCCCGGAGCGGGGAGCGGTGGCGTCGAGCGTGGTGGAGGAGAGCGGCATGGTCCGACCATTCTCGCCGATGCGCGAGGGCGCGGTGTGGCAGTGACCGAACCGTCCCGCGCGGGACGTACCGTTGCCCCAGCGCGGGAACGCCCCGCGCCGACCGTCGAACGGAGCCGCACGTGAGCACGCCGCGAGGCACCCGGCCACCGACCGGGGCGACCCCGGTCCAGGCGCGCCCGGCCGACGGGGCGGGCGGGACGCCGTCGGGCAGGCCCACCTCCCGGACCCTGCGGGTGCGGCGCGTCGTCGCGCTCGTCCTGCTCGCGGTGATCGTCGTCGGCGTCGTGATGCTCGTCAAGGCCGCGATCGCGTTCGGCACCGGACTGCTCGCCGACGACCCCCAGGGCAAGGTCGCCCCACCCCCGCCGCAGGCCGTCGCGACCGGTGGCTACAAGAAGTGCGAGGTCAAGGACCTCACGCTCGGGCTCACGGTGTCGAAGGCCTCGTACGCCGACGGCGAGAACCCGTCCTTCTCGCTGACGCTCACGCACGTCGGCCGGCGGCCCTGCTTCGTCGACTCGTCCCCTGCCTCGCTCGAGCTCGTCGTGACCTCGGGACAGGACCGCATCTGGTCGTCGGTCGACTGCCCGCCCGCCAAGAAGGTGCTCCTCATGGCCCCCGGCGACGCGTACCCCCAGACCGTGGACTGGGCGCGTGCACGATCTGCCGCGGAGTGCCCCGCAGACCTGCCCGCACCCGGGGCGGGCGACTACAGCGCGGTCGTGACGTCGACCGAGGTGAGCGGTCTGACGAGCGCACCCGTGGCGTTCACGCTCCAGGCTCCGCCGCCACCGCCCGTCGAGACGCCACCCGCGACCGAGACGCCGGCCGACGGGACGGTGCCCCCGGTGGACGGGACGGTGCCCCCGGTGGACGGCGACCCGGCTGCGACCGGGGAGACGGCCCCCGCTGATGGGGCGGCTCCGGCCGACGGGGCGGTTCCTCCCGCTGACGGGACTGCTCCGTAGCGCTGGGCAGCTCCCGCACCCGCGCCCGCACCCACGCCCACGCCGGGACTGCCCGGGCCCCGTGCGACGCGCCCGGCCCGCGAGGTGTGCGCTGTACGCCGTGCCCACGGCACGTGGCGCGCGCGGCCGTCGATGCTTGGTTGTCAGAACTGGGCCGGGGTATAACCCGGCCCGCTTCTGACAACTGATCGGGTGGTCGGGTCGGGTGCCCGCCAGCTCGTCGGGCCCGGGGGAGTTGTCAGAGCTGGGCCGGGGTATAACCCGGCTCGCTTCTGACAACTGATCGGGCGGTGGGCCACCGTCGGAAGGGCAGGTGGGCAGAAGGTCTCAGCTCAGCCGTCACGTACCGCCCAGGTCGCGGCGTACCGCTCGGTCCTAGACGTACCGCTCGAGGATGCTGGACTCCGCGAGCCGTGAGAGCCCCTCACGGACCGCGCGGGCTCGCTGCTCGCCCACGCCGTCGACTGCCATGAGGTCGTCGATGCTGGCTGCGAGGAGCTTCTGCAGCCCGCCGAAGTGCGTGACCAGGCGGTCGATGATGGCGCCCGGCAGGCGGGGGACCTTGGAGAGCAGCCGGTACCCGTGCGGTGCGACCGCGGCGTCGAGCGCCTCGCCGCCTCCGGGGAGCTCGAGGACTCGGCCGATGATCGTGAGATCGAGCAGCTGGGTCTGGTCGAGGGCGGCGAGCGCGTTCTTGACGTCCGCGAGCGAGCGTTCCTTGCGGCTGAGCTCGACGTAGTCGCGGATCACGGACTCGCGGTCCGAGCCGATCCCGCCGATCAGCTCGTCGAGCTGGAGCGCGAGGAGGCGACCGTCCGTGCCGAGCTCGACGACGTAGCCGGCGATCTCCTCGGAGATGCGCCCCACCATCTCGAGGCGCTGGACGACCGCGCACACGTCGCGGACCGTGACGAGGTCCTCGATCTCGAGCGCGGACAGCGTGCCGCTGACCTCGTCGAGGCGGGCGCGGTAGCGCTCGAGCGTCGCGAGAGCCTGGTTGGCGCGCGACAGGATGGTGTCCGAGTCCTCGAGCACGTAGCGCAGGCCGCCGACGTAGAGCGCGACGATCCGCATGGACTGGCTCACCGAGATGACCGGGAAGCCGCTCTGCTTGGCGACGCGCTCGGCGGTGCGGTGACGCGTGCCGGACTCGGTGGTCTCGATCGTGGGGTCCGGGAGGAGCTGGACCGCCGCGCGCAGGATCCGGTTCGCGTCGCGGTCCAGGACCACGGCGCCGTCCATCTTGGAGAGCTCGCGCAGCCGCGTCGCCGAGAAGCCGACGTCCAGCACGAACCCTCCCGAGCACATGGTCTCGACGACCTTGTCCAGGCCCAGCACGATCAGTGCACCCGTGCGACCTCGAAGGATGCGCTCGAGCCCGTCGCGGAGCTCGGTACCGGGGGCCACTGCGGCGAGGGTCTCCCGGAGCAGGTCGTCAGGATGCACAGGGGAGTTGGCCACGTGGGCATCTTACGCTGCCAGGTTGTCTCAGGGGCAGGAAAACGCCGTCCGCGGACAACTGGAGGTCACGATGGGATCACGGTTGACCGACGTCGAACCGGGTGCGTTCCTGCTGCGGGGGCAGGTGGCCGCCGCGGGCGAGCTCGACGGCCTCGCCCAGGTGCTGCGCAGGCAGGACCGTCATGCCCGCAGGCGGCTTGGGTGACGACCCGTGCGGCACCACGGCCCGCGTGAAGCCGAGACGGGCGGCCTCGGCGAGCCGCCGGTCCAGCCCGGCGACCGGGCGGATGTCCCCGGCGAGCCCCACCTCCCCGATCGCGATGGTCCCCGGGGGCATGACCTGGTCCTCGCGGGCCGAGAACGTGGCCAGCGCGATGGACAGGTCTGCCGCAGGCTCGCTGACCCGCGCCCCGCCGATCGTCGAGACGTACACGTCCTGGTCGACGAGGCGGACCCCGGCGTGCCGGTGCATGACCGCGAGGATCATCGCGAGCCGGCTCGAGTCGATCCCGCTCGTGGTGCGCCGCGGGTTGGCCAACGAGCTGGGGACCACGAGCGACTGGATCTCGAGGGCGAGCGGCCTGCGGCCCTCGAGGGTCACCGTGATGCACGTGCCGGGGACGCCCGCCCCCGAGTGCGACAGGAACAGCCCGCTGGGGTCCGCGAGCCCCACGATCCCCGTCTCCGAGAGGTCGAAGCAACCCACCTCGTCGGTGGGGCCGTAGCGGTTCTTGATCGCGCGCACGAGGCGCAGGCGCGAGTGACGGTCACCCTCGAACTGGCACACCACGTCGACCAGGTGCTCGAGCGTGCGGGGCCCGGCGACCGAGCCGTCCTTGGTCACGTGCCCGACGAGGATCACGGGCAGGTCGCGCTCCTTGGCCGCGGCGATGAGCGCCGCGGCGACCTCGCGGACCTGGCTGACACCCCCCGGGGCCCCGTCGACCTGAGCCGAGGCGATGGTCTGCACCGAGTCCACGACCAGGAGGTCCGGGTTCGTGGCCTCGATGTGCCCCAGGACCGTCGCGAGGTCCGTCTCGGCAGCGAGCAGCAGGCCGGGGGCCAGCGCTCCCACACGCTCGGCGCGCAGCCTGACCTGCCCGGCGGACTCCTCGCCGGTGACGTACAGGACAGTGCGGGGCCGCGGTGCGGGACGGGGAGCGTCCTCGGGGGAAGCGACCTTGTCGCTCACCCCGGCCGCGACGTTGCTCGCGACCTTGAGCAGGAGCGTCGACTTGCCGACGCCCGGCTCCCCGGCGAGCAGCACCACGGCCCCCGGGACGATCCCGCCACCCAGCACGCGGTCGAACTCCGCGACCCCCGTGGGGGTGGCCCGTGCGGTCTCCACGTCGATCTCGCCGATGGGGCGCGCAGGGGAGCGTGTGGGCGCGACGGCCGCGGTGCGCGGTCCTGCCGACGCGGCGGCCTCCTCCGTGACGGTGCCCCACTCCTGGCACTCGCCGCAGCGGCCGACCCACTTGGCGGTGGTCCAGCCGCACTCGCCGCAGCGGTAGGCGGGACGGGCCGGGCGCTTGCTCGTGGCGCGGGAGGCCGCGGAGGTCGATGTGGTCACGGGCGCCACGCTAGCGACAGGCACCCACACGTGCCGCGGCCCGGCGCGCCCGTGCCCACAGGCCGGCGCGCCCGTGCCGGCACGGTGCTCCCTCCCTCCGGTCGGACCGGTCCCGCTCGCGCGCCGGTGGGCCCTTGTCCATCATGAAGCCATGCGACGGCTCCGGAAGGACAGCCCGTGGTGGACGGTCATCACCACGCTCGGCTCGCTCGCGGCCTGCCTGCTCCTCTTCTACGGCGTGCCGCTCGGTGACGGTGGGCGAGAGTGGGAGCAGATCCTCTTCTTCGTGATCGGGTTCGTCGGACTCTGCTACCTCGTCACGTTCCAGGTGCGCCGCCAGCTCCGTGCCGGCCGAGAGCCGAGCGTGCGGGTCCAGTCCGTCGTCGGGCTCCTGTCGCCGATCATCATCTTCTTCGCGATCGCCTACTACCTCCTGGCCGTCCACAGCGAGGCCGAGTTCGTGGGCATCGAGACCCGCACCGACGCCCTCTACTTCACGGTCGTGACGCTGGGGACCGTCGGGTTCGGCGACATCCACCCCGTGGGGCAGGCGGCGCGGGTCGTGACGATGGTCCAGATCCTCTTCGACCTCGCGGTCATCGGCATCCTCGTCGCGGTCGCCACACAACGGCTCGAGTCGCGCGCGCGGTGGCGCGAGGAGCACGGTGAGCCGGACGAGGACGACGGGCCTGCGTCCGGACCTCACGAGCGCTGACCCAGCGGCTCGGCGCCCACCGAAAGATCGCCCTGAGGAACTTTCGGTGCTGGGCGCCCTGAGACGGCTCGTGCAGAGCGTGATCGCGACATCATCGCAGGTCAACCCGCAGGCGCACTCATATGTGAACGCTCATACGAAGCGGTCAGAACCGGACCAATCACCGAAAACCATTGCGTTCTGCGTTTCTGTGTGCCATCTTTCCGGGGACCGAACCATCTCGACGAGGAGAGGTGTACGCCCGTGAAGAAGCGAGCGACCAGACCCCAGCACGTCCCGGGCGGCAGAGCCCGGCTGACGATCGCGAGCACGTTGACCCTTGCCGTGGCCACGACGGGACTCGTCGTCCCCTCGTTGGCCCAGGCCGCTCCCAACGCGGACGTGGGCTACCCCGTCTTCAGCGGCGACGCGAAGCCCGTCCCCGCGGAAGGGACCGGCTACCACGTGCGCAACCAGCTCCAGGCGATCTACGACGCGGACGTCGCGGCAGGTGCCGGGAGCGGGACCGACAAGGACTTCTGGATCGACAAGATGCTCGCGCGCACGGGCAATGCACCGGGCGGTTCCAACGGCGACGCGAACCAGTGGCTGTTCAGCCGTGGCCGCGCGGTCTTCATGAAGACCCACCAGCCCGCCACGCTCGGGTTCGGCGGCGAGGTGGCGTACTGGGAGTCGCTCGCGGGCGGGCAGGGCGCGTACACGATCACCCTGAACGTCAACGGTGCGAACGTCACGCTGACGGAGGACGCGGCAGCCCGGAAGCAGACCCCCAGCTACTGGCGCAGCACGTTCGTCAACACGGCGCAGGGCCTGCGCGTGGTGCAGACCAAGTTCATCACCGACGCCAACGTCGCCGTCACGAACCTCACGGTCTCGAGCACGAACGGCACGGCCAAGCAGGTCAAGGTCTCGGCCGCGTCGTCGTTCGCCAAGACCCCCGAGGGCGACGAGCTCACGGGCTCGGTGCAGGCGTTCAACAAGCTGACCACGGTCTTCCCGCGGCTCTCCGGCGACGGCTTCTCCCCGGCCGACGGTGCGATCACCCGCACCCTGGACGTCCCGGCGACGGGTTCGGCCAGCACCAAGGTCCAGCTCGGGTTCGTCACCGAGGAGATCCCTGAGTCGCGCACCGACTACGACGCGTTCCGCGCGGCGACGCCTGCTGCGGCCTACACCGAGCACGTCAGCGCCTACAACCGGTGGTGGGCCGACAACGTGCCCTACCTGGACACGCCCGAGGACAACATCGACAAGACGCTCTTCTACCGCTGGTGGCTGATGCGCTTCAACTTCCTCGACGCGAACATCCCGGGCAACGACTTCCAGTTCCCCACCTCGATGGAGGGCGTGCTGGGCTACAACAACAACATCGTCCTGACCACGGGCATGTTCATCGACGACCTCAAGTACTTCCGCGACCCCGTCTACTCCTACGGTCCCTGGGTCTCTGCGGGCGAGGTCGCCAAGAGCGGCAAGTACGTCGACAACCCGGGCGATCCCGCGAACTGGTCCAACAGCTACACGCAGTACATCTCCGAGGCCGCGTGGCGCTCGTACCAGCTGCACGGCGGACCGACGGTGATCGCCCAGAACCTCGCGCAGTACGCCGAGCGGGACGTCAAGGACCTGCAGGCGTCGTTCGACAACGACGGCAACGGCCTCATCGAGTACAACTGGGGCGCCATGACGGGCAACGACGCCGACGCGGTGTCGTTCCACTGGCGCGCGGGCAACATGGACCGCACCGAGAACGCCTACCTCTACTCCAACGCCAAGGCGTCGGCCGCGGCGTACCGGACCGCGGGCAACGAGGCCAAGGCGGTCGAGATGGACGCCTTCGCCGAGCAGATCAAGGCGGCCGTCCTCGAGTACCTCTGGGAGCCGGCGCGCGAGACGCCCGACGAGGTGGGCCTGAAGGGCAACCTCCTCAAGCACCGTCACGTCGCGACCGACGCGCTGGTGCCGTGGAAGGAGATCAACAACTACTACCCGTTCAGCGTGGGCCTCATGCCCAAGCCGGGCGACGCGGACTACGACCAGCCGTACGTCGAGGCGCTGCGCCTGTTCGCCGACGACGAGCAGTACCCCGTCTTCCCGTTCTTCACGGCCAACCAGGCGGACCAGGCGGCCTACGGCGGGCCGGGCAGCAACAACTTCTCGGTCATCAACTCGACCGTGTCGTTCCGGATGCTCTCGAGCGTCCTGCGCGACTACCCGAACGACTACGTGGACGCCGAGCTCTACAAGAAGCTCCTCTACTGGAACGCGTGGTCGCACTACCAGAACAACGGCGACAACAGGTACCCGGACCAGAACGAGTTCTGGTCGAACGGCACGGCCGACCCGCAGAACATCGGCTACCGCTCGTGGATCCACCACACGATCCTCGGCACGACGAACTTCACGATGATCGAGGACGCGATGGGCCTGCGCCCACGCTCGGACGACAAGATCGAGCTCGCCCCGATCGACATCGACTGGGACCACTTCACGGTCAACAACATCCGCTACCGCGACAAGGACCTCACGATCACGTGGGACGCCCCCGGCGGCGAGAAGCACTACGGGGCCGACGTCCCCGAGGGGTACTCGGTCTTCCTCGACGGTGAGCTCGCGTTCACGGTCGACGAGCTCGCGCACGTGACCTACGACCCGTCCACGGGCACGGTCGACGCCCCCGCGGGCGTCACCGTGACCACGGCCGAGGAGCGTCAGGTCCAGGCTCCGCAGGACGTCGTGTTCGCCGCGGACGCCCGCGTCGTGGACATGATGGCCAAGGCGGGCGCCGACGTCTCCCCGGCCTCGGCCGGCTCGACGAACCTCGCGCAGGGCAGGCCCGTCACGGCCTCGTTCTCCGCGAACGGCCGGGGTCCGGCGGGTGCCGTCGACGGCACCACGGTCAACGAGCCCTTCTGGGGCACCGTGGGCTCGCCGAACGCCAAGGACTCGCTCGAGGTCGACCTGGGCTCGGCCCAGAAGGTCGACGACGTGCGCGTCTACTTCTACCGTTCGTCCTCGACCGGGACCGTCTCGGGCTACTCGGCCCCGGCGCTCTACACGGTCGAGTACCTCGACGGGACGCAGTGGAAGCCCGTCCCGGCGCAGTCGCGCGCCCCCCTGTTCCCGCAGGGCAACTTCAACCACGTGCAGTTCCCCGAGGTCACGACCTCGAAGCTGCGCGTGACCGTGACGCACGCGGCGGGCGCCAAGACCGGCATCAAGGAGGTCCAGGCCTTCTCGACCGGGGTCGAGGCCCCTGCCTCGACCAACCAGGCGCCCAAGGCCGACGCGTGGACGGACTCGACCTACAACCAGGCCGGCTCGGCCCGGCTGCTGGGCACGGCCCAGGACGACGGTCTGCCGAACGGTCAGATCACGTCGGGCTGGTCGGTCGAGTCCGCGCCCGAGGGCGGCAGCGCCGTGTTCGACAACCCGAAGGCCACGACCTCGGTCGTGCGCTTCACGAAGTCCGGTGCCTACACGCTGCGCCTGACGGTGTCGGACGGCGAGCTCACCTCGACCAAGGACGTCGTCGTCCAGGCGACGGCGCTCTCGGACGGCGAGATCAACGTCGCCTCGACGGCCACGCCCACCGCGGACTACACCGCGGGCTGGAACAACGTGAACGCCGTCAACGACGGCAAGCCGTCGTTCTTCACGGGAGGCGCCGGCACGGACCTGTGGGGCACCTGGTCGGGCTCTCGCCCGGCGAGCCGGTGGCTGCAGTACGACTTCGAGGCCCCGGTCCGGGTGGACAAGGCGTCGATCGACTTCTGGACCGACACGACCACGGGGGGTGACGGCGTGGCCGTGCCCAAGGCGTGGAAGCTCCAGTACTGGGATGCGGCCGGAGCGGGCTCCTGGAAGGACGTGACGAACCCGTCGACGTACGGCACCGAGCGCCTCAAGACCAACGAGGTGACGTTCGACGCGGTCACGACGAGCAGGCTGCGCGCCGTCTTCACGGCCCTGCCCAACGCCGGGGGCACGAGCAACTCTGCCGTGGGCGTGTCCGAGTGGCGTGTCTTCGCGGCTCCCGCGGTCTCGGCCGCCGACGTGCACGTGCGGACCGCCGTCGGGACCCTGCCCACGCTGCCGGCCACCGTCGCGGTGACCTACGCGGACGG
Source organism: Oerskovia sp. NPDC060338 (assembly GCF_042726295.1). NCBI lineage: Bacteria > Bacillati > Actinomycetota > Actinomycetes > Micrococcales > Cellulomonadaceae > Oerskovia > Oerskovia sp. NPDC060338. The sequence goes on along the minus strand of NZ_JBHXCQ010000004.1, from coordinate 254,748 downwards.
CTCGGTCGTCGAGAACGGCGTCGCCTGGGGTGCGGTCGAACAGGCGCAGGTCGAGCAGATCGGTGACTTCCCGGTCCAGGGATTCGTCGCCGGCACCACGCTCGTGGCCCAGGCGACCGTCTGGGTGCGCGGTCCGGACGCCGTCCAGATCAACACGATCGGCGACACCGCGGTCTCGACCTCGGTCGGTGCCGCACCGGTCCTCCCGGCCACGGTCACGGTCCAGTACAACGACGGTTCCCAGCAGAGCGGGATCGCCGTGACCTGGGACGTGGTCGAGCCCGCGCAGTACGCCGCGGACGGCACGTTCGAGGTCACGGGAGCGGTCGAGGGTACCGACAAGCGGGCCAGGGCGACCGTGACGGTCGGCACCGGTGAGGGCCAGCCCGAGCCGGACGTCGCGGTCACCGTGACCGCGAGGTCGCAGTGCGTCGGCAAGGTCGCGGGGCTCTCGGTCCGTGTCGTGAACGACGAGGAGGTCCCGGTGGACGTCAAGGTCACGACGCCGTTCGGCACCAAGACCTTCGCCGGCGTCGCGCCCGGCAAGTCGGCCAGCCAGACCTTCAGCGCCCGCAAGGACGCGATCGAGGCGGGGACCGTGAGCGTCGTCGCGACCGCGACGGTCGACGGCACCGCGGTCACGACCGAGGTCGAGCAGGCGTACGACGCCGTCAGCTGCGGCTAGACCCGAACGACCGCGGGGGCGGCGGCTGCAAACGTCGCCCCCGTGGTGCCAGACCGCGCACCCCGGGGGAGAGGGAACCCTCGGGGTGCGCGCCCCTCAGCTCCTGCCCGTCCGGGCGGCGGCCACGCAGGACACGCCGACGTGCTCCTCCTGTCGCCCGGCCGGAGCAGGTCGAGCAGACCGGAGAGCACAGTGAGTCCCACCAGACCGTTCCTCGAACCACCACGCCGGACCGCGCGCAGCGGCCCGTCCGTCACGGCGGCAGCGGCCGTCGTCGCGGTCGTCGCCTCGACGACGTTCGCGCTCGGCGCGGGCCAGGCCGTCGCCGGCACGCTGCCCGACGGCGCAGAGCCCGCCCCGCAGGTCGTCGCGGCTCCCGCGTCGTACACCTTCACGAGCCCCCACAACCCGATCCTGGGAGATGGCTCGTACTACTCGGCCGACCCCGCGCCGCTCGTCGTCCCCGCAGGGGCGCCCGGCAACGACTCGGCGTCCGACCAGCTCTACGTGTACACGGGCCACGACGAGGCGGGCCCCACGACCAACGACTTCATCATGAACGAGTGGGGCGCGTTCGTGACCGACGACGTCCTGGCCTCGGGGTCGACGGGCGAGTGGACGCACTACCCGTCGCTCATGCGTCCCGAGCAGGTCTTCGCGTGGGCTACGCCCGGACGGGCGTACGCGGGCCAGGTCGTGCCCGGGATCGACGGTCGCTACTACTGGTACGTGCCGGTGCACGAGGCCGCGAGCACCGCGGAGGACAAGTTCGGGATCGGTGTCGCGGTCTCCGACTCGCCGACCGGCCCCTGGACGGACCACGTGGGCGCGCCGATCATCTCGCAGAAGGTGCCCACCGCGAACACGATCCACAACATCGACCCCACGATCCTCGTGGACGGCGAGGGCGCGGCGCAGAAGGTCTACGTCTACTGGGGGAGCTTCGGCAACCTCCGCATGCTCGAGCTCGGCCAGGACATGAAGACCCCGGTGGGCTCGGTCCGGACCGTGAGCGGCCTGACGGGCTTCTTCGAGGGTGCGTGGGCCTTCGAGCGCGACGGGACCTACTACATGGCGTACGCGGGGAACAACGCCGGTGCGACGTCGTCGTGCACCCCGGCGAACTACCACGCGTGCATCGGGTACGCGACGGCCGCCTCGCCCGCGGGCCCGTGGACGTACCGCGGGACGATCCTCGACCCCGTCTCCTCGACCACGAGCCACCCGGGGATCGTCGAGTACGACGGCGAGTGGCGCTTGGTTTACCACACGGCCGACGCCGTGGGCGGGAACCACTTCCGCCGATCGGTCGCGGTCGACACGCTGCGCTTCGACGACAACCAGACGCCGGCCCGGATCGAGAAGGTCGTGCCGACACCGGCCCGCACGGCCGACCGGACCCCGCGCGCGAACGTCGCGCAGGAGGCTCGGGTCACGGTGTCGAACGACCCCGTCCCCACGCAGTACTGGATCAAGGCGCTCAACGACGAGATCGTGCGCCCGAACCCCCTGCCCCCGGACATGTGGGGCACCTGGACGGGGAACAACCCGGCTCAGCAGTGGGTCCAGTACACGTGGGCCACGCCCGTGCGGGTGGACGGCTCGCAGATCGACTTCTGGAACGACCAGCCGCAGGGCACGGGCGTGGGCGTCGCGGCTCCGGCTGCGTGGCGCATCCAGTACTGGGACGCGACCGCGGGCGCGTGGGTCGACGTCCGGAACCCGAGCGGCTACGGGACCTCGACCAACGGTTTCCAGAGCACGACGTTCGACGCGGTGACCACGACCCAGCTCCGCGCCGTCCTGGACGCCTCGACCAACGGCAGCACGTTCTCGGGCGTCGCGGTCGAGGAGTGGAAGGTGCTCGCGGCCCAGCCCGCTGCGATCGACCGGCCGGCCCTGACCGTCGAGATCGGCGAGACGGAGCTGCCGGGCACGGTCGCGGCGACCTACCCCGGTGACCCTGCCGAGACGCTCGCGCTCCCCGTGTTCTGGGACGCGGTCGACCCGTCGTCGGTCGCGCAGGCGGGGACCTTCACGGTCGAGGGCTCGGTGCTCGGCTACGCCGCCGGGCGGGTCACGGGCACCGTGACCGTCGTGGACCCGGCCGACACCGAGGGGGACGACACCGCCCCGGAGGTCGCGTTCTCGGTCAGCGGCTCGGTGGGCACGAACGGGTGGTACCGCTCCGACGTCACGGTCCGGGTCACGGGCACCGACGACGGCGGGGGCCGGGTCACGCTCGGCACGCGGGTCGACGACGGCTCGTGGTCGAGCACGCCGAGCGTCCGGTTCGTCGACGTCGCGGTGAGCGGCGACGGCCGGCACGTCGTGGCGGCGCGGGCCACGGACAACGCGGGGAACACCTCGGCCGAGAGCACGCAGAGCGTCTCGATCGACCGCACGGCCCCCGTGAGCACGGGGGTGCTCGACGAGACCGCTCGCACGGTCACGGTCACCGCGACCGACGCGACGTCGGGCGTGGCCCGCGTCGAGTACATGGTCGGGACCGGCGCATGGACCGAGTACACCGGTCCCGTCGCCGCACCGGACTCGAACAAGCACGACGTGTCGTTCCGGGCGATCGACGCGGCGGGCAACGCCGGGACGGCCCAGCGCCTCACGATCGCGGCCGACGTCTCGGGCCCGTTGACCGGCAACGTCGCGCCCATCGCGACGCCGAGCGCGTCCTACACCGCGGGCTGGAACTCGCTGGGCGCCGTCAACGACGGCCTGGTGCCGAGCAGCCCGAGCCAGGGGCAGCTGTGGGGCACCTGGTCGGGTGAGCGGCCCGAGAGCCAGTGGCTCCAGTACGACTGGGCCCGGCCCATCGTGCTCACGGGAGCCGAGATCCAGTTCTGGCAGGACTCGCCCCAGGGGACGGGCAACGGTGTCGCCCAGCCTGCGTCGTGGTCCCTGCAGTACTGGGACGCCTCGGGACCGGGGTCGTGGAAGGACGTCGCGAACCCCTCGGGGTACGGCACGAGCACCACGGCCCTCAACGCCGTGACGTTCGACCGGGTCACGACGTCCCGGCTGCGCGCCGTGATCCACGCGGACTCCGACGGGACGAGCTACTCGGCCGTCGCCGTCTCCGAGCTGCGGGTCATGGCGGACGACCCCGGGGTCGGTACGCCGGAGGACCCCGAGGTCGCCGTGACCGTGACGGTCACCGCGAAGTGCGTGGGCGGGACCGCGCAGATCGCCGTGCGTGTCGTCAACGCCGAGCCCGCACCGGTCTCGGTGCAGGTCCGGACGCCGTTCGGCACCAAGTCGTTCGTCGGGGTGGCGCCCGGCAAGTCCGCCGCGCAGACCTTCTCGGCCCGGTCCGCCGGGGCCGAGGCGGGCGTCGTCACGGTGGTCGCGACCGGGCAGGTCGGCGGCCAGGACGCGGCGAGCACCTTCGAGGCGCCGTACGGGGCCGTGGCCTGCGGCTGACGGGTGGTGGTCCGGGCGCGTCGCGTCCGGACCACCGCCGGCCGGGCTCGTCCGCGCGGCCTGCACGGACACCGCGGTGGTACGCAATAGGCTGACGCGAGCAGAGGTCGGATCGAGGGGAGCGCCATGAGCCAGCAGACGGGTCGGCCGCGCCCGACGTCGCGGGACGCCTCCGGGCTGCGTGACAGCAGGCACGGTCGTGCGCCCTCGTCGGCCGTGTACGCCCGACGCCGCCTGGTCGCCCTGGTCGTGCTCCTTGCGCTGCTCGCGGGCGTGGTGGGCTTCGCGGCGCTCGTGTGGCCAGGGTTCGCCCGGGCGGGCGAGGCCGAGGTGCCCGCGGAGGTCACGGTCACCGAGGCGCCGCCGACGCCCACGATCGAACCGGTCGAGCGGTCCGCCTCGACCGAGTTCGCCCAGGCGCTCCCGGACACCGTGCTCCAGTTCGCGCTCCGGTCGGAGGCGCCGACCGACGCGTACGGCGACGCAGGGGCGATCGAGGGGCACGAGCTGGCCTACGCGGACGGCGAGGGCGACGCGGCGAGCACCGTGGCCGTGCTCGCGGGACAATGGGGGAGCGACGACGAGGCAGAGGTGGCCTATTCCGAGCTGCTCGAGGCCGCGGTGGCCGCGGGGGGAGAACCCACGACCACGGGCGACGTCGAGGTCGACGGCAAGCCCGTGGGAACCTATGCCGTCACACCGGTCGCCGCGGCCGCCGGGACGGCGACCGTCACCTGGCGCAACGGCACGGCCGTGCTGCAGGCGACGGGACCCGTCGACCAGATCGAGAAGTTCTACACAGCGTTCCCGCTGTAGCCGCCGAGAGGCCGCCGCGCCGGACGGTCCGACCGACGGTCAGGCGCGGCGCGCGTCGCTCGCCGGGGCCGCAGCAGGGCAGGCCCGACGGGCCGGGACGCACGACGAGGAAGCAGGAACAACGATGTCCACGACGACCCACCAGGTCGACAGCCCCAGCAGCCACACCCGGCTCGCCGTCCTCGGGACCGGTGTGATGGGTGAGACCGTGCTCGCGGGGGCCCTCCGCGCGGGGTGGCTGCCCACCGACGCGGTCGCGACCGTGCGTCGCGCCGAGCGGGGGCGGGAGCTCGAGGAGCGCCACGGCGTCACCACGACGACGGACAACACCACCGCGGTGCGCGACGCGGGTCTGGTCGTGGTCGCCGTCAAGCCCAAGGACGTCGCGGGGCTGCTCGCGGAGGTGTCGCCCCACCTGGGTGAGGGGACTGTGGTGGTGAGCGTCGTCGTCGGGCTCTCGACGCGCTTCTACGAGGACCGCCTCCCGGCCGGGACGGCCGTGGTGCGCGTCATGCCGAACACGCCCTCGGTCATCGGCTCGGGTGTCAGCGCTGTCAGCGGCGGAGCCGCGGCGAGCGACGACGACGTGACCCTCGTCGAGCGGCTCCTGAGCCGGACCGGGCTCGTGGTCCGGGTCGCGGAGAAGGACCAGAACGCGGTGGCCGCGCTCTCGGGCTCCGGGCCCGCCTACGTCTTCTACGTCGTCGACGCGCTCGCCGAGGCCGGGGTCCTGCTGGGCCTGACCCGCGCCGTGGCGCTCGAGCTCGCGACCGCTACCGTGCTGGGCTCGGCCCGCATGCTCGACGAGACGGGCGAGCACCCGGTCATCCTGCGCGAGAAGGTCTCCTCGCCCGGCGGCACCACGGTCGCGGCGCTGCGAGCGCTCGACGACGGCGGCGTCAGGGCAGCGTTCCTCACGGCGCTCGAGGCCGCTCGTGACCGCTCGGAGGAGCTCGCCGCAGCCTTGGAGGCGCAGGCATGAGCGCCGACGTCGGGCGCACCCGACCTCCCGCGATGTCGGACGTCGCGGAGCTCGCGGGCGTCTCGCATCAGACCGTCTCGCGGGTCCTCAACGATCACCCGAGCGTGCGCCCGCAGACCCGGGAGCGGGTGCTCGACGCGATCGCGACGCTCGGGTACCGGCGCAACAGCGCGGCGCGCGCGCTCGTGACGGCGCGGTCGGGGACCATCGGCGTGGTCACGACGGGCTCGGCGCTGTACGGGCCGACGAGCACCCTCATCGCGGTCGAGGGTGCAGCACGCGAGGAGGGGTACTTCGTCTCGGTCGCGACGATCCGCCGCTACGACGCCGAGACCATGCACACGGTCCTCGAGCACTTCATGGCCCAGGCGGTCGAGGGCATCGTGGTCATCGCGCCCCAGACGGACGTCGCGGCCGCGGTCGACTCGTTCCGGGCGCCCGTCCCGATCATCCTCATCGCGGCCCGGGAGCCGGACGAGGTGCACGCGGGGGCGCCCGGGACGGGGGCCGCGAGCATCCTGCCCATCGCGGTCGACCAGCGGCTCGGCGCGCGCGTCGCGACCGAGCACCTGCTCGACCTGGGGCACCGCTCGGTGATCCACCTCGCGGGCCCGCTCGACTGGTTCGACGCGCGCGAGCGGGCCAAGGGCTGGAACGACGCGCTCGCCGCCCGGGGGGTGCCGGAGATCGACCGCGAGATGATCCGTTGCTCGTGGTCGTCCGACGCGGGCTACGAGGTCGGTCGTGACCTCGCACGCCGGGTGTCGGCGGGGAACGGGCCGACCGCGGTCTTCGCGGGCAACGACCACCTCGCGCTCGGCGTGCTCCAGGCGTTCTGGGAGGCCGGCGTCGTGGTCCCGCGCGACGTGTCCGTCGTCGGGTTCGACGACGTCGAGGGCTCGGCCCACTTCATCCCGCCGCTCACGACGGTCCGCCAGCCCTTCGCCGAGCTGGGTCGGCGGTGCATGGCGCTGCTGCTCGACGCGTTCGCCGGTTCAACGCGCGAGTCCACGCAGATCCCGCCGGACCTGGTGGTCCGGGCGAGCTCGGGACCGCCGAGCGCCTGAGGCAGGCGCGGGGCCCACCGGCAGGTGGTTCCGTCCTGCGCCGCCACGCGGACCCCGTCCGCCCCACGAGGTTGCACCGAGGGGTTGGCCACCACTCCGTGTGAGCGCTAACATTCAGAAGCAGGGCGTAGCCAGGCGCGACGACGCGACGAGGAGAAGACAGCAATGGTGCAGCAGGACAGGGTGGACGACCTCCGCGAGGCGGTCGCCACCGGGAACACCGCGCTCGGGATCGAGCTCGGCTCGACCCGGATCAAGGCGTGCCTCGTCGGCCCGGACGGGACGCCCCTCGCGAGCGGCAGCCACGAGTGGGAGAACGAGTACGTCGACCGCACGTGGACCTACTCGCTCGAGGCCGTGCGCGAGGGCATGCAGCACTGCTACGCCGAGCTGGTCGCCGACGTCGAGCGCCGCTACGGGGTGCGCCCCACGACGTTCGGAGCGATCGGCGTCTCGGCCATGATGCACGGCTACCTCGCGTTCGACGCGCAGGGCGAGCTGCTCGTCCCGTTCCGCACCTGGCGGAACACGACGACGGGCAAGGCGGCCACGGAGCTCTCCGAGCTCTTCGACCACAACATCCCGCTGCGCTGGTCGGTCGCCCACCTGTACCAGGCGATCCTCGACGACGAGCCGCACGTCGCGCAGGTGGCCTCGCTCACGACCCTCGCAGGCTACGTCCACCAGGTCCTGACCGGGCGCTCGGTGCTCGGCGTGGGCGACGCGTCGGGCATGTTCCCCGTCGACCCGACGACGCGGACCTACGACCGTCGCATGCTCGCACAGCTCGACGAGCTCGTCGGGGTGCGACGCCCCGGGCTCGTGGTCGAGTCCCTGCTGCCCGAGGTCCTCGTCGCGGGGCAGGACGCCGGGAGCCTGACGGCAGCGGGCGCGGCCTGGCTCGACCCCAGCGGCGCGCTGCTGCCGGGCGTGCCGCTGTGCCCGCCCGAGGGGGACGCCGGCACGGGCATGGTCGCGACGAGCTCGGTCGCACCGCGCACGGGCAACGTCAGCGCCGGCACGAGCATCTTCGCGATGGTCGTGCTCGAGCACGCGCTCGCGAACCGCCACCACGAGCTCGACCTGGTCACGACCCCCGCGGGCGACCTCGTCGCGATGGTCCACTGCAACAACGGGGCCAGCGAGCTCGCGGCCTGGGCCGACCTCTTCGGCGAGCTCACGGCCGCGCTCGGGACGCCGGCCGCGGCCGACGACGTGTTCGGTGCGCTGTTCCGCGCAGCGCTCGACGGCGAGGCCGACGGCGGCGGGCTCCTCGCGTACAACTACCTCTCGGGCGAGCCCATCACGGGCCTCGAGGAGGGGCGGCCCCTGTTCGTCCGCACGCCCGGCAGCCGGCTGACACTCGCCAACTTCATGCGGGCGCAGGTCTACAGCGCGTTCGGCACCCTCGCCCTGGGCATGCGCGTGCTCGCCGGCGAGGGGGTCGCGCTCGACGCCATGTTCGCGCACGGCGGGATCTTCCGGACCGAGGGCGTGGCCCAGCGTCTCCTCGCCGCGGCGATCGGCGCCCCCGTGACCGTGGGGCGGACCGCGGGGGAGGGCGGGGCCTGGGGCATCGCGCTGCTCGCGGCCTATGCCCGCGCCGTGGCCGACGGCGACGAGAAGGACCTCGACACCTACCTCCGCGAGCACGTGTTCGCCACGGCCGAGCTCGACACCGTCGCGCCCGACCCGGACGACGCCGCGGGCTTCGCGGCCTACCTCGACCGCTACGACGCCGGGCTCGCGGTCGAGCGCGCAGCCGTCGACGCGCTCTGACCCCGACGAAGGAGAACCCCATGAGCACCCTTCCTGTGACGACCGAGACCGCCGCGACGACCGGTGGTCCCGGCCGCTCGGTCCCCGCCCACCTGCGCGCCGCGGTCGACGCCGCCAAGGAACGCGTCGCCGCGCTGCACGCCGAGCTCCCGCGCTGGGAGCTCGTGGTGTGGACCGCGGGCAACGTCTCCGAGCGCGTGCGCGCGGGCACCGAGAGCGCGGACGGCGCCGAGGACCTGCTCGTCATCAAGCCGTCCGGTCTGTCGTACGACGACATCACGCCCGAGTCGATGGTCGTGTGCGACCTCGACGGGAACCTCGTGGAGGGGGACCGGGCGCCGTCGTCGGACACCGCGGCCCACGCCTACGTCTACCGCCACATGCCCGAGGTCGGCGGGGTCGTGCACACGCACTCGACGTACGCCACGGCCTGGGCCGCGCGCGCCGAGCCCGTGCCGTGCGTCCTGACGATGATGGCCGACGAGTTCGGCGGCGACATCCCGGTCGGCCCGTTCGCGCTCATCGGGGACGACTCGATCGGGCGCGGCATCGTCGAGACGCTGCGCGACTCGCGCAGCCCCGCGGTGCTCATGCGCAACCACGGCCCGTTCACGATCGGCAAGGACGCCCGCGCGGCCGTCAAGGCGGCCGTCATGTGCGAGGAGGTCGCCCGGACCGTGCACGTCAGCCGACAGCTCGGCGAGCCGACCCGTATCGGCCAGCCCGACGTCGACTCGCTGTACGCGCGCTACCAGCACGTCTACGGGCAGCAGCCGGCGCACTGACGAGCACCGGCGCACCCTGCACGACCAGCAGCACGGCGGCTCCGCACCGACGCGGAGTCCGCTCCCACCGACACGAAAGATGTGGACCTATGAGCAAGCCCTACGCGGACCGCGAGATCTGGTTCCTGACCGGTAGCCAGGACCTGTACGGCGACGAGACCCTGCGTCAGGTCGCCGAGCAGTCGCAGGAGGTCGCGCGTGCCCTCGACGCGTCGTCCGACGTCCCCGCGAACGTCGTCTGGAAGCCCGTCCTCAAGGACTCGGCCTCGATCCGGCGCGCGATGCTCGACGCCAACGCGGACGACCGCGTGCTCGGCGTCGTGACGTGGATGCACACGTTCAGCCCCGCCAAGATGTGGATCGGCGGTCTCGACGCGCTGCGCAAGCCGCTGCTGCACCTGCACACGCAGGCGAACGTCGAGCTCCCCTGGGACTCGATCGACATGGACTTCATGAACCTCAACCAGGCCGCGCACGGCGACCGCGAGTACGCGTACATGGCGACGCGGCTCGGGGTGGCGCGCACGACCGTCGTGGGGCACGTCTCCAACCCGGCCGTCACGGCACGCGTGGGCTCCTGGGTGCGCGGCGCCGCGGGCTGGGCCGCGACGCACGAGCTGCGCCTGGTCCGCTTCGGCGACAACATGCGCAACGTCGCGGTGACCGAGGGGGACAAGACCGAGGCCGAGCTGCGCTTCGGTGTGAGCGTGAACACGTGGGGCGTCAACGACCTCGTCGAGGCCGTCGACGCGGTGTCCGACGCCGACGTCGACGCCGTCGTGGCCGAGTACGAGAACCTCTACGACGTGGCCCCCGAGCTGCGCAAGGACGGCGACCGGCACGAGTCGCTGCGCTACGCGGCCCGCCAGGAGATCGCGCTCGAGACGTTCCTCGAGTCGGTCGGTGCCAAGGCGTTCACGACCAACTTCGAGGACCTGGGTGACCTGCGCCAGCTCCCCGGCATCGCGGTCCAGCGGCTCATGTCGAAGGGCTACGGGTTCGGCGCCGAGGGCGACTGGAAGACGGCCGTGCTCGTCCGGGCCGCCAAGGTCATGGGCGAGGGGCTGCCCGGCGGGGCCTCGCTCATGGAGGACTACACGTACGACCTCACGCCCGGCAGCGAGAAGATCCTGGGCGCGCACATGCTCGAGGTCTGCCCCTCCCTGACGGCGTCGACCCCGCGCGTGGAGATCCACCCGCTCGGGATCGGCGGCAAGGAGGACCCGGTCCGCATGGTGTTCGACGCCGACCCCGGCGTGGGCGTCGTCGTCTCGCTCGCCGACATGCGCGATCGCTTCCGCCTCACGGCCAACGTGGTCGACGTCGTCCCGGCGAGCGAGCCGCTGCCGAACCTTCCCGTCGCGCGCGCCGTGTGGGAGCCGCGCCCCGACTTCGCGACGTCCGCCGAGGCGTGGCTCACCGCGGGCGGTGCGCACCACACGGTGCTCTCGACCGCAGCGGGCCTCGACGCGTTCGAGGTCTTCGCCGAGATCGCCCGCACCGAGCTGCTCGTGATCGACGAGAGCACGACGCGACGAGGCTTCCGCGACCAGGTGCGCTGGAACCAGGTCTACTTCCGGGTCGCCCAGGGGCTCTGAGCGCCCCCACGGCCCGGCCGCCGGGCCTGCGTGGCCCGACGGTCGCGAGGGGCCCGGGGCGAGCGCGACGGCTCGCTCCGGGCCGCCGCCGCGAGCTCCGCGGCCGGCGTGCCGTCCTGCCCCTGGGGGGTGCGGGTCGGCGCGCCGGCCGACGGTGGGCCTCCGCGCGGACGGCTCTCCCGGCCGTCCACCCTCGCGCGCTCCCGAGGACGCCGTCGGCACCCTGGGGCACCTGCGGGGGCTCCCGTGGTGCTGGGTGTCCGCGGCGTACGACGGCGGAGGGGATCAGACGGCGGAGCAAAGGTCCAGGTCTTCGCGCACTTTCGAGACCGGCGTCACCTCTCGTGACTGAAACGTGACCCGCAGGGCTTCCAACTTCTGCGTGTGAGCGCTAACATCTCTTCCCAGGGGGTGTGAGCGATCACATCTGAACGTGAGCGGAGCAGCTCGACAACTCAAGACGCACGACCACGAACCAACAGCCCAACGACGGGCCGACGTGGTCCCGGCACGGCGCCGAGGACCGCATCTCAAGGAGGAGAACCATGTTCAACAAGTCCACGGCACGCGTCCGTCTCACGGGCATCCTGGCCGGTGCAGCAGTCCTCGCCCTCGCAGCGTGCAGCGGCGGCGGGACCGACTCAGCCGACAGCACCGACGGCGCAGGCGGCGGCAGCGAGAACATCCGTGTCGGGTTCTCCCAGCTCGGGGCAGAGAGCGGCTGGCGCACGGCCAACACCGAGTCGGTCAAGGCCAACCTGACGGCCGAGAACGGCATCGACCTCACGTTCGTCGACGCGCAGCAGAAGCAGGAGAACCAGATCAAGGCCCTGCGCGACTTCATCGACCAGGACGTCGACGTCATCGCGTTCTCGCCGGTCATCGAGACCGGCTGGGACGAGGTCCTCCAGGAGATCAAGGACGCCGAGATCCCCGTCGTCCTCGTCGACCGCACGGTCGACACCACGGTCGAGGACCCCTTCGTGACCTGGATCGGCGCGGACTTCACCGCCGAGGGCGTCACGGCCGGCGAGTGGGTCGCGGAGAACGCTCCCGACGCCAAGATCTTCGAGCTCCAGGGCACCATGGGCTCGGGCGCGCAGACGAACCGCCAGGAGGGCTTCCGCTCGGTCGTCGAGGACCAGATCGTCGGCCAGGCGACCGGTAACTTCACGCGCGCCGAGGGCAAGGCGGCCACCGAGGCAGCCCTGCAGGCCTACCCCGACCTGAACCTCATCTTCGCCCACAACGACGACATGGGCCTCGGCGCCATCGAGGCCATCGAGGCCGCGGGCAAGGTCCCGGGCAAGGACATCCAGATCGTCACGGTCGACGGCGTGCACGACGGCCTGACCGCTCTCCTCGAGGGCAAGTTCAACTTCGTGGTCGAGTGCAACCCGGCCTTCGGCGACCAGCTCCTCGAGCTCATCAAGCAGGTCGCAGCGGGTGAGGACGTCGAGAAGGAGACCATCGTGGTCGACCAGGCGTTCGACCAGACCATCACGCAGGAGATCATCGACGCCCGCTCGTTCTGACGAGCAGCACCTGACGGCCCGCCCGGTCGCCGCCCCCACGCGGCGCGGTGACCGGGCGGGCCGCACACACCGCGCGCGGGGACGTGCACCACGTCCCTGCCGGCCGGTGCCTGAGCTCCAGCACCTTCCCCAGGACGGAAGAACAACCATGTCAACGACGACCGCCGCCACCGCGGCGCCCGTGGTGGAGATGACCGGGATCACCATCGAGTTCCCAGGCGTCAAGGCCCTCGACGGCGTCGATCTCACCCTCCGCCCCGGTGAGGTCCATGCCCTGATGGGCGAGAACGGCGCCGGCAAGTCCACCCTCATCAAGGCCCTCACGGGGGTCTACCAGATCGACTCGGGCCGCATCGTGGTCGCCGGTGCCGAGCACCGGTTCACGCGGACCCGCGACTCCCAGGACGCGGGCATCAGCACCGTGTACCAGGAGGTCAACCTCTGCTCGAACCTGTCGGTCGCCGAGAACATCATGCTCGGGCACGAGATCCGGTTCGGCCCCTTCATCAACTGGCCCGCGACGCGCCGCAAGGCCCGCGAGTACCTCGCCCTCCTCAACCTGGACATCGACCCCTCGTCGGCCCTGTCCTCCCACTCGATCGCCGTGCAGCAGCTCTGCGCGATCGCCCGAGCCATGGTCGTCGACGCGAAGGTCTTGATCCTCGACGAGCCCACCTCGAGCCTCGACAAGGCCGAGGTCGCAGAGCTCTTCGACGTGATCCGCTCGCTGCGGGACAAGGGCGTCGCGATCCTCTTCGTGTCGCACTTCCTCGACCAGATCTACGAGATCACCGACCGCCTGACCATCCTGCGCAACGGCCGCCTCATCTCCGAGCACCTGACCAAGGAGCTCGGCCGGATGGAGCTCATCTCCGCGATGATCGGCCGGTCGAGCGAAGCCCTCGCCGACGTCGAGGCGCGTGCGCACCGCGTCGCGTCCGAGCACGACGAGGCCCCTCTGCTCCAGGCGGTGGGCCTGGGCCGCGACGGGTCGGTCGAGCCGTTCGACCTCGACGTGTACGCGGGCGAGATCGTCGGTGTGGCGGGCCTGCTCGGCTCGGGCCGCACCGAGGTCGCCCGCCTCCTCTACGGCGCCGACAAGGCGGGCAGCGGCAAGCTGACGTTCGACGGCACGACGCGCGGCGCAGCCCCCCTGACCTCGATCAAGCGAGGCGTCGCGTTCTCCTCGGAGGACCGCAAGAAGGAGGGCATCATCGGGGACCTCACGGTCCGCGAGAACATCGCCCTCGCGATGCAGGCGAGCCGCGGCCCGTGGCGTCCCATCCCGGCCAAGGAGCTGGACGCGGTCGTCGACCGCTACATGAAGGCGCTCAACGTCTACCCGGCGAACCCGAACATGCTCATCAAGAACCTGTCGGGCGGCAACCAGCAGAAGGTCCTCCTGGCCCGCTGGCTCGCGACCGCGCCGCGCCTGATCATCCTCGACGAGCCCACGCGCGGCATCGACGTGGGTGCCAAGGCCGAGATCCAGCGGCTCGTCGCCGAGCTGGCCTCGGACGGGATGGGCGTCGTCTTCATCTCGTCGGAGCTCGACGAGGTGCTGCGCCTGAGCCAGCGCGTCGTCGTGATGCGTGACCGCCAGAAGATCGGCGAGATCACCAACGGGCCCGACGTCACGTCCACCACGATCCTCGAGACGATCGCAGCGAGCGGGAGCGCATCATGAGCACGACCACCACGACTCCGACGACACCGCCGGCGACGCCGCCGGTGTCCGGCAGCCCCGCACCGCGGGGTGCCCAGGGCGTGCTGCGCCGCATCACGCACCACCACCTGTTCTGGCCCGTGGTCGCCCTCGTCGTCATGCTCCTCGCGTGCGGGCTGCGCAGCCCCGGCTTCCTCGACGTGACGATCATGGACGGCCACCTGTTCGGCCAGATCATCGACATCATGCGGGCGAGCGCGACCCCGCTCCTGCTCGGCATCGGCATGTGCCTCGTGATCGCGACGGGCGGGATCGACCTCTCGGTCGGTGCGGTCATGGCGATCTCGCTCGCGGTGTCGCTGACCTACATCGACGCGAGCGGCACGGGGGGCACGCTCAGCACGGCGCTCGCCGCGGTCGCGATCGGCCTGCTGGTCGCCGCGGTGATCGGAGCCTTCAACGGCTTCCTCGTCACGGTCCTGGGCATCCAGCCGTTCATCGCGACCATGATCCTCATGGTCGCGGGGCGCGGTATCGCGATGCTCATCACCAAGGGCCAGATCACCACGACCACGAGCCCGCCCTTCAAGTCGATCGGCTCGGGCTTCATCCTGGGCATCCCGACCCCCGTGGTCATCGCCGCGGTCGTGTTCGCCCTGGTCGCGCTGCTGGTGCGGCGCACCGCGCTCGGCATGCTGGTCGAGTCGATCGGCATCAACCGCGAGGCCAGCCGTCTCGCGGGCGTCCAGTCGCGCAACATCACGTGGTTCGTCTACCTGCTCTGCGGCCTGCTCGCCGGGCTCGCGGGCATCGTCTACGGAGCCCCGACCATGGCGGCCGACGCGAACAACATCGGCCTCATGAAGGAGCTCGACGCGATCATGGTCGTCGTCCTGGGCGGCACCAAGCTCGACGGCGGCAAGTTCAGCCTCGCGGGCGTCGTCGTCGGCGCCCTGCTGCTCTCGACGCTCGAGCGGGCCGTGGTCATCTTCCACATCAGCTCGCAGATCACGCCGCTGTTCAAGGCGCTCGTGCTGATCGTCGTGTGCATCGCGGCCTCCGAGCGCCTGCGCTCGCTCCTGGCGTCGCGACTACCGAGGAAGCGCCCCACCCTGGGCGCGGGCACGGCGGCGACGACCGCGAAGGGGGCAGCAGCGTGAGCACCGTCCAGACGACGCCCCGTGCGTCCAAGAGCTCCCAGCAGGGCAAGACGCCGCGCGGCGGTCACGACACGGGCTTCGTCGCGCGCCTCATGACCAACCCCGTGGTCCGCAAGCTCTCGGACCGCCGGCTCCTGCCGGTCACGGGCACGCTCGTGGCCCTCGCGGTCATCCTGATCGTGGGCCAGGCGCGCTACAGCACCGACCGCCGCGACTTCCTGAGCATGCGGCTGTTCTCCAACCTGCTGGTCGACAACTCGTACCTGATCGTCCTCGCGATCGGCATGACCTTCGTGATCATCACGGGCGGGATCGACCTGTCGGTCGGCGCCGTGGTGGCGCTCGTGGGCCTGGTCGTGGCCAAGCTCCTGATCGCCGGGGCACCGCTGCCGGTGGTCCTGATCCTGGGCGTGCTGATCGGCACGACGTTCGGCCTGCTGATCGGCGTGATGGTCCAGTACTTCGACATACAACCCTTCATCGCGTCGCTCGCCGCGATGTTCCTCGCGCGCGGCCTGGCCAACGTCGTGAGCGTCCAGTCGCTCGCGATCAAGGACGAGGGCTTCGCGGCCCTGGCCTCGTGGAAGATCAAGTTCGGCGAGGGCCGTGAGGCCTGGAGCATCAACCTCAGCATGGTCATCGCGTTCGTGGTCCTGCTGATCGCGATCTACCTGCTCCACTACACGCGCTTCGGCCGCACGGTCTACGGGCTGGGCACGGGCGACAACGGCGCGGCCGTGAACCTCATGGGCCTCAAGGGCAGCTCGACCAAGGTGTGGGTCTACGTGATCAGCGGCACGTGCGCCGGGATCGCAGGCATCCTGTTCGCCTTCTACACCAAGTCGGGCTTCAACCTCACGGGCATCGGCATGGAGCTCGACGCGATCGCGGCGGTCGTGATCGGCGGCGCGCTCCTGACCGGCGGCGGCGGGTTCGTCCTGGGCTCGGTCGCGGGCGTGCTCGTCTACGGCCTGATCCAGGTGCTCATCGCCCGCGAGGGCCTGGACTCCTGGTGGACCAAGGTCTTCATCGGCGTGGTCCTGCTCGCGTTCGTCCTGCTGCAGCGGGCCATGACGTTCCGCCAGGGGCGCGGAAGCGCCACCTAGCGCCCGTCCAGCACCACTGCCTCGCGCGGGTCGGCCCTGGAGCCGGTCCCGTGCGAGGCACCACAGCCCGGTCCGTCGAGGCAGACGGACCGAGAACGGCCCGGAGGTGGCACCCTCCCGGTCGAGCCGGTCCCGGCTGGTACCCGGGGCCGGCTCGGACGACCGGGAGGGCGCACCCGCCGGGTTGACCCGTACAGCAATGGAGCGCACGGGCTGCACCCGGCATCGCTCCTTTCCTCGTTGCAGCAAGGTTGGAGCACTGTGATCATCTCTGATTCCCCTGCCCGCGGTACATCCCGCGGCAGGACGGCACGACCGTGGGCGGCCTCCGTCGCGGTCCTCGCGCTGGCGGCGACGACCGCCCTCGCGGTCACCCCGGCGGCCTTCGCGGCCACCGAGCCGGTCCTTCCGGAGGGTGCCTGGGTCGACCAGTTCGACTCGGGCCGGCTCGGCTCCGCGTGGGACGTCGTCAACCCCGTCCCGTCGGCGTGGTCGCTCGCGACGACGCCCGGGTCGTTGACCCTGACGTCCCAGACGGGCGACACCTACCAGGAGGCGAACACCGCGAAGAACGTCTTCATGGTGGACGTCCCCGTGGGCGACTTCACGGTCGTGACCAAGGTGTCGGCCCCGGTCGGCAAGGTCTACCAGGGCGCGGGCCTCATCGCGTGGAAGGACATGGACAACTACGTCCGCGCCGGTCTGACGTACGTGGGCAGCCTGTCGCCCTCGGCGCGCGCGATCGAGCTCGACAACGAGACGGGCGGGAAGTTCACGGCCGCGTCGTTCACCGACCGTGCGGGCTCGACGGGCGAGACGCTGCGCATGCAGCGCACGGGTGACACGCTCGCTGTGTCCTACTGGGACGCGGCTGCGGGCGACTGGAAGCCCGCAGGCTCGACGACCGTCACGTTCGACGTCACGCAGGTCGGCCTGTACGCCCTCGCGGCCCAGGACGGCTCGACGCACACCGCGACGTTCGACTACGTCGCGGTCGACGCGGCCGAGGGCCAGGACGTCGTCCCGACGGGTACGTTCTCGCTCGTCGGCCCGGCGGAGAGCAAGCACCTGGTCCTGACGGACACGGGTCTGTCGTTCGTCGCGCAGCGTCCGGCGTCGCCGCTGGGCCTGGTGGCCACGGCGGTGGCAGGCGGGCCCGACGGCGCCGCGACCCTCGCGCAGGCGGGCACCGGTCTGCCGGTGGTCGTCGCGGGCGACGGTCGCCTCACGCTCGGGGCCGCGGACGCGACCCCGGCCCAGGTCCGGCTGACCGACGTGGGCGGCGGCAAGCTCGCGCTGCGCGTGCCGGGTGCCGCTGCCGGGGAGTTCGCGGGAGTGCGTGCCGCGGACGGAGCCCTGGTGCTCGGTGCCGAGGACGCAGCCGTCAAGCTCACGCTCACCGCGCTGTCGTCGGCCGAGCACACGCTCGCGATCGACGCGGCGGGCGAGACCGTCGAGATGAGCGACGACCTGTACGGGATCTTCTACGAGGACATCAACTACGCCGCGGACGGCGGGCTGTACGCCGAGCTCGTGCGCAACCGCTCGTTCGAGTTCAACTCGTCGGACAACTCCTCGTTCACGGGGCTCACGGCCTGGGAGCGGGTCAACCGCGACGGCGGTACCGCGACCACGACGGTCGTGACCGACGCGCAGCGCCTCAACGACAGCAACCGCTACTACCTCAAGCTCGACGCGACGGCGGCCGGCGCGGGTCTGCGCAACGCGGGCTTCAACACGGGTCTCTTCCTCGAGAAGGGCCAGAAGTACGACTTCTCGGTGTGGGCGCGCTCCGCCGTCGGGCAGGACCTGACCGTGCAGGTCGAGAACGCCGCGGCGGGCACCACCTACGCGACCGGGAAGGTGAGCGTCGCCGGCACCGACACCTGGAAGAAGTACTCGGTGACCCTCACCGCGACCGAGACGACCTCGGCCGGGCGCCTCGCCGTCCTCGCGGGCGCCGCGGGCACCGTGCGCCTCGACATGGTCTCGCTCATGCCGCAGGACACGTGGGTCGGGCCGGTCAACGGCAAGACCCACCTGCGCACGGACCTCGCCGAGAAGATCGACGCCATGAACCCGCAGTTCCTGCGGTTCCCGGGCGGCTGCGTGACCAACGCGGGCACGTTCGACACCTACCTCGAGAGCAACGGCACCGACCGCCGGCGCACGTACCAGTGGAAGGAGACCATCGGGCCGGTCGAGGAGCGGGCCACGAACTGGAACTTCTGGGGCTACAACCAGTCGTACGGGATCGGGTACTACGAGTACTTCACGTTCGCCGAGGACCTCGGCGCGACGCCTCTGCCCGTCCTGTCCGTCGGGGCCAACGGCTGCGGCAGCACCATCCCCGAGATGAAGGACGACGTCCGGATCCAGCGCTGGGTCCAGGACACGCTCGACCTCATCGAGTTCGCCAACGGTGACGTCACGACCGAGTGGGGCGCGATGCGCGCCGAGCTCGGCCACCCCGAGCCGTTCGGCCTGAAGTACCTGGGCCTCGGCAACGAGGAGAACACCAAGACGTTCGAGGCGAACTTCCCGAAGTTCAAGGACGCAGTGCGCGCCGCGTACCCGGACGTCCAGATCATCTCGAACTCGGGTCCGGACGACACGGGCCAGCGGTTCGACGAGCTCTGGGAGTTCAACCGTGCGCAGGAGGTCGACCTGGTCGACGAGCACTACTACAACGACCCGAGCTGGTTCCTCGAGAACGCCGACCGCTACGACGACTACGACCGCGAGGGCCCGCACGTCTTCCTCGGCGAGTACGCGTCGCGCGGCAACACGTTCTTCAACGCGCTGTCCGAGGCCGCCTTCATGACGGGCCTCGAGCGCAACTCCGACGTCGTCGAGCTCGCGTCCTACGCGCCGCTGCTCTCCAACGAGTCGTACGTGCAGTGGTCGCCCGACGCGATCTGGTTCGACAACGACGAGTCGTGGGGCACGCCCAACTACTACGTCCAGGAGCTGTTCGCGAACAACGTGGGCGACGAGGTCGTCCCGTCCGTGCACGGTGCCGACGCCTCCGCAGAGCCCGCGTTGGACGGAGGCGTCTTCCTGTCCACGTGGTCGACCAGCGCGTCGTACGACAACGTCAAGGTCACCGACAACGCGAGCGGCGACGTCCTGTTCCAGGACGGGTTCGACGACGCCACGCAGTGGTCGCCCGTGACCGGGACGTGGGCCGCGCAGGACGGCGTGTACACGCAGTCCTCGACGTCCGTGACCGACGCGCGCTCGATCGTCACGGGTGCGTACGCCAAGGACTGGAAGAACTACACGCTCGAGCTCGACGCCCGCAAGATCGCCGGGTCCGAGGGCTTCCTCGTGGGCTTCGCCGCGGGCGGACCGAACGACTACTACTGGTGGAACATCGGCGGCTGGAACAACACCCGCTCGGTCCTCCAGCGGGCCGACGGCGGCAGTGCCGCCGAGGTCGCCGCGGTCGAGAACAAGCGCGTCGAGACGGGCCAGGGCTACAAGGTCAAGGTCGTCGTCCAGGGCAGCACGATCCAGCTCTACCTGGACGGCCAGCTCCAGATCTCGTACGAGCAGCCCTCCGCGAAGTCGCTCTACCAGGTCGTCACGCGCGACGAGGAGTCGGGCGACCTCGTGGTCAAGGTCGTCAACCCGACCGCGACCGCGGCCGACACGGCCGTGACGGTCGCAGGCCAGGAGATCGCGGCCCAGGCCACGATCACCGAGATGGTCGGCGCGCCCACGGACACCAACACCAAGGCGAACCCGCGGGCGATCGTGCCCGTCGAGCGGACCTGGGACGGGGCGTCCAACGCGTTCGACTACACGTTCCCGGCCTACTCGGTCACGTTCCTGCGCCTGCAGACGGCCGGTGCCGGTGTCGAGCCCGTGGATCTCGCGGTCACGGCCAGGGCGCAGTGCGTCGCGGGGCGGGCGAACCTCACGGTGCGTGCGGTCAACGGTGAGGACGTGGCCGTGAGCGTGGCGCTCACGACGCCGTTCGGCACCAAGACGTTCGCGTCGGTGGCGCCGGGCAAGAGCGCGTCGAAGTCGTTCAACAGCCGTGCGGCTGCGGTCCCCGCGGGGACCGCGACGGTCGTGGGCACGATCGGCACGGGGGCCGGGGCCCGCTCGACGACGTTCGACGTCGAGTACCCGGCCACGACCTGCGGCTGACGACCGCACCAGCTCCGCCGGGGTCGCGAGGTCCTCTCGCGGCCCCGGCGTGAACCCTCCGGTCCAGACGGGCCGGTGACAGGACCAGCACGACCAGCACCACAAGGACGCGGGGGACCGGCGGGCCGGCACGACCAGCCCGACGGTCCCCAGCAGGGGGCGCTCAACGACGAGACGGCGGAGGCCACGAACCACATGACCACCCGACACGACCCGGCGCAGACCGCGCCCACGGCCCGACGGAGGGCCCCACGCGGGGCTCGCGCCGCCCTCGGGGGAGCGCTGAGCGTCGCTCTGCTCGCCCCGATGGCGCTGGCGGGCCCGGCAGCGGCCCTGACCTCGGCGCCCGCACGCCCGACGGCGCTCGCCCCGGCGGCGTCGGCCGCCACGCAGACGACTGCCGCAGCGATCCCCACCCCCACGACCGACGGCCTGAAGCTCTGGTACAAGCTCGACGAGCTGAGCGGCACGGTCGCCCACGACGCCTCGGGCTCGGGCCACGACGGCACGCTCGTCGGCGGCGGCGACTGGACCGACGGGCAGGGCCTGACGTTCGGCGGCTCGAGCTACGTCGACCTGCCCGACGACCTCCTCGCGGGGTACTCGGCCGTGACGGTCAGCGCCGACGTGTGGGTCGACACGACCCTGAGCGGCAACTACTTCTTCTACAACCTGGGCAACACCGCGGTCGGCTCGCCCCAGAGCGGCAACGGCTACCTGTTCTCCTCGGGCAACGCGAACTACCGGGCGTCGGTCTCGAACGCCGCGTGGAGCGCCGAGCAGAACACGGCCAAGTCGCCCTCCGCGGCCCTCGCGCGCGGTGTCTGGAAGACCGTGACGTACACGCAGGGTGCCGGCACCGGCCGCCTCTACGAGGACGGCGCGCAGGTCGGGGTCAACACGGCCGTGACCCACACGCCGGGCTCGATCGGCAACGGGAAGACGACCGCCAACTACCTCGGCAAGTCCGCCTACGCGGCCGACAACCTCTTCAAGGGGCGCATCAAGGACTTCCGGCTCTACGACCGTGCGCTCACGGCCGCCGAGGTCGCGGACGTCAGCACCGCGAACGCGGCGGCGTCGGTCTCCGCCGACGCCGGAGCCCTGTCGCTCGGCGACACGAGCGCCGTGGCCAAGAACCTCACGCTGCCCGGGAAGGGCACGGGCGGCTCGACCGTCACCTGGGCGACGTCGGACGCGAGCGTCGTGACGTCGTCGGGCGTCATCACCCAGCCCGTCGGCCAGGCGCACACCGCGACCCTGACCGCGACGCTCTCGCTGCGCGGCCAGAGCGCGACCAGGACGTTCGACGTCACCGTGGTCCCCGGCACCGGCGACCAGGGCGTCGTGGACGCCGCTGCCGCCGCGCTCGAGGTCAAGAACCTCGACGACGTGCGCGGCAACCTCACGCTGCCGACCACGGGAGCAGAGGGCACCACGGTCACGTGGGCCACCACGGCACCCACGGTCGTCACGCCGTCGGGCGAGGTCACGCGACCCGCGCACGGCCAGGCCGACCAGACCGTCACGCTGACCGCGACCGTGAGCAAGGGGCAGTCCACGGCCACGCGCGCGTTCGACGCGAAGGTCCCCGCGCTCCCCGAGCAGCAGGACTACGCGGGCTACCTGTTCTCCTACTTCATCGGTGAGGGCTACGCGACCGGCGAGCAGGTCTACTTCGGCCTGAGCAAGGGCAACGACCCGCTCAGGTACCGGAACCTCAACGACAACCAGCCCGTGCTGACGTCGAGCCTGGGGGAGACGGGCCTGCGCGACCCGTTCGTCATCCGTTCTCCCGAGGGCGACAAGTTCTACCAGATCGCGACCGACCTCAAGATCCACGGCAACGGCAACTGGGACGCGTCCCAGCGCACGGGCTCCAAGTCGATCATGGTGTGGGAGTCGACCGACCTGGTGAACTGGACCGACCAGCGCCTCGTCCAGGTCTCCCCGGAGACCGCGGGCAACACCTGGGCACCCGAGGCCTACTACGACGCGACGATCGGCGCGTACGTCGTGTTCTGGGCCTCCAAGCTCTACGAGGAGGACGACCCGGGCCACACGGCCAACACGTACAACCGCATGATGTACACCACGACCCGCGACTTCTACACGTTCACCGAGCCGCAGGTGTGGGTCGACCCGGGCTACTCGGTCATCGACTCGACCGTGATCGAGCACGACGGCGAGTTCTACCGCTTCACCAAGGACGAGCGGAACAACACGTCCACGACGCCGTGCTCCAAGTTCGTGCTGGGCGAGAAGGCGAACGAGCTGCGCTCGCTGAGCTACGACTTCATCACCGACTGCATCGGCAAGGCCAACTCGCTCGGCGGCGGCATCAACCAGGGCGAGGGCCCGACCATCTTCAAGTCGAACACCGAGGAGAAGTGGTACCTGTTCATCGACGAGTTCGGCGGCCGCGGCTACGTGCCCTTCGAGACGACCGACCTGAACGCCGACGAGTGGAAGATGTCGACGGGCTACGAGATGCCCTCGCGCCCGCGCCACGGCACGGTCCTGCCCGTGACGCAGACCGAGTACGACGCGCTGCTCAAGGGCTACCAGCCGGACGCGTTCGTCGAGTCGGCCGAGGACGTCACGGCCGTCGTGAGCGTCGGTGACGCACCGGTCCTGCCGGCCACGGTCGCCACGCGCACAGCAGCCGGCACGACCACGCAGACCGCGGTCACGTGGGACGCGATCGACCCCGCGAGCTACGCGCAGGCCGGGACCTTCGAGGTCACGGGCTCGCTCGGCGCCGGCGTGAGCGTGCGCGCCAAGGCCGTCGTGACCGTGGTCGAGGGCGACGTCCCCGTCACGGGCCTGGTGGTCTCGCCCACCTCGACGCAGGTCACGGTCGGATCGGCACGCTCGCTCACCGCGACCGTGACTCCCGCCAACGCCACGGCCCGCACCATCACCTGGACGAGCGCCGACCCGTCGGTCGCGACCGTCGTCTCCAACGGGCCCTCCGCAGGCACCGTGCGCGGCGTCGCGGCGGGCAGCACGACCGTGACCGCCACGACCGCGGACGGGTCGCGCACCGCGACCGTCGCGATCGACGTGACGAAGGAGATCCCGGGCCTGGTGGTCCAGTACCGCCTGGACGAGACGAGCGGCACGCAGGCCGTGAACTCGGCGCCGAGCAGCGCCGTCGGTCCCGCGACCGTCGTGGGCGGGGCCGCCCGCAACGGCACGGACGGCGTGCGCCTCGACGGGGTCGACGACCACGTCAAGCTGCCCGACGACGTGCTCAAGGGCCTGACGGAGATCACCGTCTCGCTCGACGTGCGCATCGACACCGCCCAGTCCACGCCCTACTTCATCTACGGCCTGGGCAACACGAGCGGATCGAGCGGCAACGGCTACCTCTTCACGACGGGGGACGCGTACCGCACGGCCATCGCCTCGGGGAACTACACGACCGAGCAGAACACGACCAAGGGCTCGAACCTCGCCCGCGGCGTGTGGAAGCACCTGACGTACACGCAGTCGGGCACCACCGGCACCCTCTACGAGGACGGGATCCAGGTCGCGCGGAACACCAACGTGACCACGACCCCCGGATCGATCGGTAACGGCACCACGGTCGCGAACTACATCGGCCGGTCGCTCTACTCGGGCGACAAGTACCTCAAGGGCGACGTCCGCGACTTCCGCGTCTACGACCACGCCCTGAGCGCCGACGAGGTCAAGGACCTCGGTCAGGACCACTCGGCCGTCACGGGAGCCGAGCTCGCCGAGCTCAAGGTCGCCGCGATCGTCGACGGCGGGTCCAGCACGGTCACGCTCCCCGTGGTGCCCGGCACCGACCGCTCCGCGCTCGCGCCTCGCCTGGTCGTGTCCGACCGTGCGACCGTGACGCCCGCCAACGGCTCGGTGCAGGACCTCACGCAGCCCGTGACCTACACCGTGACCGGCCCCGACGGGGTCGCGCGCACGTGGACCGTCCAGGCCAAGGAGATGCGCAGCCCGGTCCTGCCGGGCCTGTACGCGGACCCGAACATCGCGGTCTTCGACGGCGTGTACTACATCTACGCGACCACCGACGGCACCCCCGGCTGGGGCGGCAAGGACTTCTACGTGTGGAAGTCGACCGACCTCGCGAGCTGGGAGCGCTCGGCCGAGCCGTTCCTCACGCTCGACGGCGCAGCGGGCGACGTCCCGTGGGCCACGGGCAACGCGTGGGCGCCGACCATCATCGAGCGCGACGGGAAGTACTACTTCTACTTCTCGGGGCACAACCCGACCTACAACCGCAAGACGATCGGTGTCGCGGTCGCAGACAGCCCCGAGGGGCCCTTCACCGCGCAGCCGACGGCCATGATCACCAACGGGGAGGCCGTCACGACGGGGCAGGCGATCGACCCGGCGGCGTTCGAGGACCCGCAGACCGGCAAGTTCTACCTGTTCTGGGGCAACGGCAGCAACGCGCCGCTGTACGCCGAGCTGAACGACGACATGGTCTCGGTCAAGCAGGACACCATCACGAAGTTCGGTGGTCTGACGAACTTCCGCGAGGGCCTGTTCCTCAACTACCGCGAGGGGATCTACCACCTGACCTACTCGATCGACGACACGGGCTCGGAGAACTACCGGGTCGGGTACGCGACGTCGACGAGCATCGACGGACCGTGGACCTACCGCGGCGTGATCCTCGAGAAGGACGTGTCCCAGGGCATCCTCGGGACCGGGCACAGCTCGATCGTCCAGGTCCCCGGGACCGACGAGTGGTACATCGCCTACCACCGCTTCGCGATCCCCGGCGGTGACGGGAACCACCGCGAGACGACCATCGACCGCCTCACGTTCGGTGAGGACGGGCTCATCCAGAAGGTCGTCCCGACCCTCGAGAGCGTCCCGCCGCTCGACGTGACCGAGCCCGCGCAGGTCGAGGTCGACGTCACGGTCGCGCCCAAGTGCGTGGCCGGGAAGGCCGCGCTCACGGTGCTCGTGAGGAACACCGAGGAGGTGCCCGTCGACGTGGTCGTCGCCACGCCGCTCGGGACCAAGACCTTCCTCCAGGTCGCGCCGGGCAAGCTCGCGTCCCAGACGTTCTCGGCCCGTGCGGTGACGCTCGCGGCCGGGAAGGTCACGGTCACGGCTCAGGCCGTGCTCGACGGCGCACCGGTCACCACGGCCTACGACGTCACCTACGCAGCGACCAGCTGCGGCTGACCCGGCCCGGCCGCCACCTCGACGTGAGCAGATGCCCCTCCTGAGGGCCGATCTGGGGCATCTGCTCACGTCGAGGCCCGGGTGCCGACGGCGCCCGTCCTGCCCGCACCACCGCACCCCCCTGCACCACCCGCACCACGAACCGAAGGAGCACATCGTGAGAAGAACCAGGGGACGTCTCGTTGCAGCGAGCGTCGCCGTCGCCCTGAGCACCGGGCTGGCGACCACCGCCGTGGCGGCCGCTGATCCGGTCCTGCCCGAGGCCGGGCTCGTCGCCTGGTACAAGCTCGACGAGGCGAGCGGCACGTCGGCTGCGAACTCGGCGCCGGGCTCGACGTTCGGGGCAGCCACGGTCAACGGGGCCGCGCGCAGCGCGAGCGGCATCACGCTCGACGGGACCGACGACTACGTCCGGCTCCCCGACAGCCTGCTCAAGAACCTGACCTCGGTCACGGTCGACCTCGACGTCCTGGTCGACACCGCCCAGGGCACGCCCTACTTCATCTGGGGCATGGGCAACACGAGCGGCTCGGCCGGCAACGGCTACCTGTTCACCACGGGCAACGCCTACCGGACCGGCATCGCGTCGGGCAACTGGTCGACCGAGCAGAACACGACCAAGGGCTCGAACCTCGCGCGCGGGGTGTGGAAGCACCTGACCTACACGCAGACCGGCACGACCGGGACCCTCTACGAGGACGGCGTGCAGGTCGCGCAGAACACCGCGGTCACCACGACGCCGGCCTCGATCGGCGCCGGGACGACGACCGCCAACTACATCGGTCGCTCGCTCTACTCAGGCGACAAGTACCTCAAGGGTCAGGTCCGTGACTTCCGCGTCTACGACCGGGCACTGCCCGCGAACGACGTCGCGGCCCTCGCGCAGAAGACCGCGGCCGCGGCCGCAGGAGCCGACGCCGCAGCCCTCGACCTGGGCGACACGAGCGCCGTCACGAGCAACCTCACGCTCCCGGTCACCGGCGCGCAGGGCTCGACCATCACGTGGGCGACCTCGCACGCGGACGTCGTGACGTCGTCGGGCAAGGTCACCCAGCCCGCCGCCGGTCAGCCCGCCGCGACCGTCACGCTGACCGCGTCGGTCACGCGCGGCGCCGTGACGCTCCCGCGGACCTTCACCGTGGTCGTGCCCGCGGCGTTCGACGACGCCCAGGCCGCCGCGTGGGACGCGCAGCACGCCGTCGTGACCAACATCGCCGACGTCCGCGGCAACCTCACCCTCCCGACGAAGGGCGCGCAGGGCTCGACCCTGACCTGGACGTCCTCGGCGCCCGGCACCGTGAGCGACACGGGCGTGGTGCACCGCCCGGCGCACGGCACGGCCGACACCGAGGTGATCCTCACGGTGACCGCGACCAAGGGCACCGCGACCTCGACCCAGCCCCGCACCGCGACGGTCCGCCAGGCCCCCGAGGCCCAGGAGCCCGCGGCGTACTTCTTCCCCTACTTCAAGGGCGAGAGCACGGCCGACGGCGAGGAGATCTACTTCGCCGCGAGCCAGGGCAACGACCCGCTCAAGTGGCAGGAGCTGAACGACGACAAGACGGTCCTGCGCTCGGGCCTGGGAGAGAAGGGCCTGCGCGACCCGTTCGTCATCCGCTCTCCCGAGGGCGACAAGTTCTTCCTCGTCGCGACCGACCTCAAGATCTACGGCGGCAACAACTTCGGCAACGCGCAGGAGCGCGGCTCGCTGAGCCTCATGATCTGGGAGTCGACCGACCTCGTGAACTGGTCCGACCAGCGCATGGTCAAGGTCTCGAGCGACTACGCGGGCAACACCTGGGCTCCCGAGGCGTTCTACGACGAAGCCGCGGGCGAGTACGTCGTGTACTGGGCGTCCGCGCTCTACCCGACCACCGACAGCAGCGACCGCAAGATCGCCACGAGCTACCAGCGCATGATGTACGCCACGACGCGTGACTTCGTGACGTTCAGCGAGCCGCGGATCTGGGTCGACAACAAGCGCGGCACGGGCCTCGGCATCATCGACGCGTCGGTGACCAAGGTCGGCGACACGTACTACCGCTTCATCAAGGACGAGAAGTACATGACCGTCCGGAGCGAGAAGTCCACGGACCTGCGCGCCACGAGCTGGGACCTCATCACCGAGAACATCGGTGTGGGCCAGCCCAACGGCTACGGCGGCACGTTCACGGCGGGCGAGGGACCGACGGTCTTCAAGTCCAACACCGAGGAGAAGTGGTACGTCTTCATGGACCAGCCCAGCTACCACGGTGGCAAGGGCTACGTCCCGTTCGAGTCGACCGACCTCGACTCGGGGGTCTGGACCAAGTCCGAGCCCGCGACCCTGCCCGTGAGCCCGCGCCACGGCACGGTGCTCCCGGTCACCCAGGAGGAGTACGACCGTCTCCTCGCGCACTACCAGGCCGACGCGTTCGTGGCCTCGGCCGCCCCCGTCACGGTCACGACGGTCGCGGGCACCGCGCCCGTGCTGCCCGCTACGGTCGCCGCGACCTACGGCGACGGCGCGACCAAGGACCTCGCGGTCACGTGGGACGCGGTCGACCCCGCCTCCTGGGCGCAGGCCGGGACCTTCACGGTCAGCGGGTCGTTCGGCCCGTCGATCACGACGCGTGCCACCGCCACGGTCACCGTGACCCCCGTCGACCCCGAGCCCGAGCCCGACCTGGTGGTCGAGGTGTCGGCTGCGGCGAAGTGTGTGGCGGGCAAGGTCACGGTGTCGGTGCGTGCGGTGAACGGTGAGGACGTGCCGGTCGACGTGAAGGTCGCCTCGGCGTTCGGGTCCAAGTCGTTCACCGGGGTGGCGCCGGGCAAGTCGGCGTCGCAGTCGTTCGCGACGCGTGCGGGCTCGGTCGACGCCGGGGTCGTCACGATCACCGCGAGCACGGGCGGCGCCGACGGCACCTCCGCGACGTTCGAGGCGCCGTACCCGGCCCTCGACTGCGGGTGATCGCCTGACCCCCTGACCGCCGCGGGGCGAGGCGGTGCTGTCTCGTCCCGCGGCTGCCCTGCGCCGTGCCGGTGCGCCGGGGCCCACGCCCGGCCTGCCGCGACGTCTCCTTGCGTCGCGGTGGGCCGGGCGTCGTCGTCCCCGCTGCCCGATGGCGGAGCGCACCCGCGAGCGCGGGACACCTGATGTGTACTGCTCACGCCCCGGAGTCGGGCGGCGGTATCCGCCACAGGTCGAGCGACGACCAATCAGCAGGCATCCCGAGCGAGGCGATCGTCAGGTCTGGTGACGAGGGGAAGGAGTCGATCAAGGTGACGAGACGGCGACTCCAACCTGCGTCCGTGTCGATCGATCTGAGGAGGTAGGCGATCACCGCCAGAGCGTTGTACACGGAGAACGAGCCCTTGGGCGTCTCGTCAGCGCGTAGATGGTCGAGGAGTGGAACGACCCCGACCTTCGGCCGACTCGGGGCGTGCTGCAGCTTTCGGTTGTAGAGGCGCGCGTGATGTGCCGCGACGTTGCGCACGTAGTTCACGCTCGCGAGCCAGCTCGCCATCAACCTCTTCGTCGGAACGCCGAACTCTCGGGCGATCTCGTCCGCGTCGTCGTCCCTGAGTCCCTGGTACAAGCGGGACAGGTGGCCGAGCTCGAGGATCTCGGTGAGTGCCCAGATCGGCATCCGGCCGCCGTAGTTCTCCCGGAAGTGCGCGACGAAGGTCTCGTCCGACCGGTCGCGTCGATCAGCGACGCGCTGGAGCCACTCTGCGTGCTTGCCGGGTCGCGTCCTCCAACCGGTGGTCCGGTCCAGCTGATGCTCCACGAACGTCGGGAGGAACGTCTCTGGGTCGAGGTGCGCGAATGCGGATCGACGCCCGAGGACGTAGCCGATGCGCATGCGGAACGCGACCTCGATGCGCTCGACGCCGTCCATCACGAGCAGACGCAGCGAACGATCCAGGTCGATCACCTCGGCGATGTGGTCGATCGACGCGCCAGGCTTGTAGCCCTGCAGAACCCGAGTTCGAACCTTGCCGTTCTCGTCGGTGTACTGTTCCGAGCGGCGCAGCGGGTAGAGGTACCCCGTGACGCGGTAGTAGCCGATGGCGCAGAGGAGGTCCGCGGTGCGGTCGCGCGGATCGACGTCGACCCCACGTCCGTCAAGCTTCTCGATCTGCTGATCGAGCGACAGCCACGGCTTGGTGTACTCGCCCATCGCGCCCCCCAGCGGCAAGAAAATCAGCCCGCCGCCATTCGGCGACGGGCTGATCGTGATACAGGGAGGCTACCCGCTGCTCGTGTCGCCGTCCAGGGGCGCGGAGCGCACCCGCGAGCGCCGGTGCGCTCCGGCGTCGGGCAGAATCGAGGCATGAGTGCTGGTGCGGTGCGGCGGGGCCGACGGCCCGCGGGCGAGGACACCCGGGCGTCGATCGTGGCCGCGGCGCGCGAGGAGTTCGCCGCCAAGGGGTACGACGCCGTGAGCATGCGCGGCGTGGCGCGTGCGGCCGGGGTGGACCCCGGACTGATCCGGCACTACTTCGACGGCAAGGGGGAGCTCTTCGCGGCCTCGCTCGTCCCCGCGGGGGCAGACCCGCAGGCGCTCGCGGGTCGGTTCGCCGAGGGCGGTCTCGACGGCCTGGGGGAGCGGCTCGCGCGCACGGTGCTCGCGGTCTGGGACGCACCCGACGGGCAGGTCCAGCTCCGGCTCGTGCTGTCCGGGCTGCTGTCCGCCGACGGGCACGTGCAGGAGCTGCCGCGCTACCTCCAGCGCACGGTGTTCGACCAGGTCGCCGCGCTCCTGCCGCGCGAGGTCGCGGGGAGGCGTGTGGGCCTGGTCGCGAGCCAGGTGCTCGGGGTGCTCGTCGCCCGGCACCTCTTGCGGCTCGAGCCCGTGGCGTCGATGTCTGCCGACGACCTGGTGCAGTCGATCGCCCCGACGATCCAGCGGTATCTCGAGGGCGTGGACGAGGGTCTTGCGCCGGGACCTCCCGAGGAGCAGAATTCCTCACATGGGGAATACTGACTCGGTCATCAACGTCCGCAGCCTCCGCGTCGACCGCGGCGGGACCACCGTCCTGCACGGGCTCGACCTCACGGTGCCGGACCGCCAGGTCGTCGGGCTGCTCGGACCGAGCGGCAGCGGCAAGACCACGCTCATGCGTGCGCTCGTCGGGGTCCAGCAGATCACGGACGGGGAGGTCGAGGTCCTGGGCCGGGCGGCCGGAGACCCCGTGCTGCGGCGCCGCGTCGGGTACGTGACCCAGTCGCCCAGCGTCTACGCAGACCTCAGCGTGACCGAGAACCTGCGCTACTTCGCGACCATCCTGGGCGTGGGTCCGCGAGACGTCGCGCGCGTGACCGACGCCGTGGACCTCGCGCGGCACGCCCGGCGCCGGGTCGGCACGCTCTCGGGCGGTGAGCGCTCGCGCGTCTCGCTGGCCGCCGCGCTGCTCGGGGACCCGCAGCTGCTCGTGCTCGACGAGCCGACGGTCGGTCTCGACCCCGTGCTGCGCCGCGACCTGTGGGACCTGTTCGCGCGCCTGCGCGACGCCGGGACCTCGCTGCTCGTGTCGTCGCACGTCATGGACGAGGCGACGCGCTGCGACCGGCTCCTGCTCCTGCGCGACGGTCGCCTGCTCGCGGACGACACCCTGCCGGGCCTGCTCGAGCGTACGGGTGCCCACGACGTCGAGCACGCGTTCCTGCGCCTCGTGGAGGAGACCCCCGTGCCCGACGGCGCAGCGGCCGTCAGGAGTCCACGTCACCTCGGAGGGGAGGCGTCATGAGCACGCACGACGCACGGGAGGCGAGCGCGCTCGCGACGGGGGCCGCGGCCGACCACGAGCAGGCTCCGCCGGCGAGCCACGCACCGCGCGCCCTGAGTC
Organism: Oerskovia sp. NPDC060338; assembly: GCF_042726295.1. NCBI lineage: Bacteria > Bacillati > Actinomycetota > Actinomycetes > Micrococcales > Cellulomonadaceae > Oerskovia > Oerskovia sp. NPDC060338. The sequence continues at coordinate 222,960 of NZ_JBHXCQ010000004.1, read as the reverse complement.
CGGGCCTGACCCTCGCGACCGCGGGCCGGGTCCTGCGGCAGATCCGCAACGACCCGCGCACGATCGCGCTGCTCGTCGTGCTGCCGTGCGTGCTGCTGGGACTCATCGCCTGGATGTTCGACGGGACGCCCGTCCTGGACCAGTTCGGCCCCATCCTCGTGGGGCTGTTCCCCATGATCATCATGTTCCTCGTCACGAGCGTCACGACGCTGCGCGAACGGCAGTCCGGGACGCTCGAACGGCTCATGACCCTGCCGCTCGGCAAGGGCGACTTCGTGGGCGGCTACGCGCTCGCGTTCGCGCTCCTCGCGACAGTTCAGGCCCTGGTCGTGGTGGCGTTCGCGGTGTGGGTGTGCGGCATGGACGTGGCAGGGCCCATGGGCCTCGTGGTGCTCGTCGCGGTGCTCGACGCGATCCTCGGGTCGTGCCTGGGGCTCGCGGCCTCGGCACTGGCCCGCTCGGAGTTCCAGGCCGTGCAGCTCATGCCCGTGGTCCTGTTCCCGCAGCTCATCACGTGCGGCCTGCTCATGCCGCGCGACGAGATGCCCGCGGTGCTCGAGGCCATCAGCCGGGTGCTGCCCCTGACGTACGGCGTCTCGGCGCTCCAGGACGTGGCCGCGGGCGGCGGCTTCGCCGACGTCCGCGGCGCCGTCGCGGTCATCGTCGGGTTCATCCTGGGGGCGATCGTGCTGGGGACGCTCACGCTGCGGCGCCGGACGGCCTAGCGTCGCCCCACGTGCGGGGCGCCTCACGTCGAGCTCAGAACCGCCCGCCTCGTCTTCCGCCCTCCCCAGACGAATCATCTCGGGCCGAACTGTGTAGTCTCAGCCCACGCACGGTCACGATGGGGGAGCGTTCATGCGAGGAAGCAAGGCGGCCGGGGCTTCGGCTCTGGTGCTGGTGGCTCTGACGATGGCGGGCTGCAGCGGGGAGAGCAGTGCCGCCCTTCCCGAGCCCACGGGAGAGGTTGCTCAGGTCGACGCGACCGAGGACGCGGCGCAGGACGCCGACGCGTGCGCGGCGGTCTCCGACGTGATGACGATCGTGGAGAACGCAGACATCGCACTGAGCGAGGGCCGCATGGCTGCCCAGGAGCAGCAGGGCTGGTACGAGGTCGCGACCCATGTGTTGCACCGCATCCCCTCGGGAGGCGACAGTGCCGTGAGCCTGGGGGTCGCCGACCTGCAGGCCACCGTCCCTGCGGTCGAGACCTGGCCCAGGACCGAACCCACCGTCATCAGGTCGGACGCCTGGAACGACGCGCTCGCCACGCTCGACGCGCCGTGCCTCGAGGTGGACTCCGAGCTGACCATCGGCGTCTTCACCGGCGACTGAGGCCTGCTGTCCGCTCCGGTGCCTCTCGTCGACGGCCGGCTCCCTTCGAGGACCTGGGGCTGACACGGCCTGAGGTGTGCCCGGCCAGGGAGCAGTCCACGTCGAGCTGTCGGCACGGGGACCTCCTGGGCCCGCGCGCGCCCTGAGAGCCCTCTGCCCCTGCCGCCTTCCACGGCCCGTCGACCGATTACCACGGTTCGCCGAATCTCACCCGCTGAGGCGCCCGCACGGGGCCTGAGACGTGGGAGGATGGGCGCGCTCGGGGGCGCGAGGCGACAAGGGAGTGCGCAAGTGCGGATCGTGAACCCGCGGGCTGGAGTCCGCACGTTCGCAGGGGCTGTGGCAGGACTCGTGATGGTCGGTGGGATGGTCCTCGGAGGACTGCCCGCGGTCGCGGCCCCACCCGTCCCGGTCGGGGACCACGGGCCGGAGGGCGTGAGCCTCCAGGTCGGCATCACGGGGATCACCCCGCTCTCGGTGGTCGACGCGGTCGCGGAGAACCCTGTGCCGGGTGGGAAGCTCGTCGTCCGCGGGCAAGGATTCGTACCGTTCGTGACGTACGACGTGCACCTCCACTCGACACCCACGTTCCTCGGGACCGTGACCGCGCGCGCGGACGGGACCATCGAGCTCGTCACGACCATCCCGCTCTCGACGCTCCCCGGCCCCCACTACGTCGTGGTCACCGACCCCGCGAGCGGGGCGTCGGTCCGGTCGGCGTCGTTCGACGTCCGCAGCGCCCCCGGCAGCGGCACCGACGGCAGCGGCGGCACGGACGGCGGGACGACGGGCGGCGGCACGACGGCCGAGGGCGGGACCCCCGGCAAGGTCCCCGGCCCGCTGGCCTCGACCGGCGTCACGGTCGCCGGCACCCTGGCCGTCGCGGGAGCCCTCGTCGCGGGAGGCGCGGCGCTCAGACGCCGCCGGACGCGCGCGAGCTGAGCGGCGCCGTCGGGCGTCGTCCTGAACGGTGGACCGGGCGTGGCCCCGTGACTACGGCCGCGCCGCGAACCGCTCGAGCAGCTCGGCGTGCCCCGAGACGATGAGCAGGTCGTTCGCGGAGATGCGCGTGGTCGGCTCGGCGTACACGAAGTCCTGACCCGGCGACTTCACGCCGATGATGGTCACGCCGTAGCGGTCGCGGACCTTGGTCTGCTCGATCGTGAAGCCCTGCGTCTCCTTCGGGGGACGCATCTTGACGATCGTGAAGCCGTCCTCGACCTCGATGTAGTCGAGCAGCTTGCCCGAGACCAGGTGCGCGACGCGGCTGCCCGCGTCGGCCTCGGGGAACACCACGTGGTGCGCGCCGATGCGCTGCAGGATGCGACCGTGCTCGGCAGAGATGGCCTTGGCCCAGATCTGGGGCGTGCCCAGGTCCACCAGGTTGCCCGTGATGAGCACGCTCGCCTCGAGCGAGGTGCCCACGCCCACGACCGCGACCGGGAAGTCGCGCGCGCCGAGCTGTTCCAGGGCGGTCGGGTTGGAGGCGTCGGCCTCGACGAGCGGGATGCGGCCCGACCACTGCGCGATGAGCTCGGGCGACCGCTCGACCGCGAGCACGTCCTGGCCGAGCCGGTCGAGGGTCGCGGCGATCGCGGACCCGAACCGGCCGAGACCGATCACGAGCACGCCGGCATTCTTCTCGGGGGCCTTCTTGTCGGGCACCTGGGGGACCTTTCGTCGGGAGCGCGGGCCGGCAGCGAACCGGGACCGTGCCAGGGAAGCGGGGAGGCGGGGTCAGCCGATGATGGGGCGTTCCTCGGGGTAACGGATGACGCGGCGCCGGTCGCGCAGCGCGAGCGCGGCCGCGAGCGTCATGGTCCCGGTGCGCCCGATGAACATGAGCACGACCAGGACGTACTTGCCGGCGGTCGGGAGGTCGGCCGTCACACCCGTCGAGAGGCCCACGGTCGCGAACGCCGAGATGGTCTCGAAGAGGATCACGTCGAGCGTCCAGCCCGTGATCTCGAGCAGCAGCAGGCTCGCGACGAGCACGGCCGTCGCACCGATGAACGACACGGCCACGGCCAGGCGGAGGGTCTCGCGGGGGATGCGTCGACCGAACGCCTCGAGGTCGCGGTCGCCGCGGGCCTCGGACACGATCGCGAGCAGCATGACCGCGAGGGTCGTGACCTTGATGCCGCCCGCGGTCGAGGCGCTGCCACCACCCACGAACATGAGCGCGTCCGTGATGAGCCAGCTCGACTCGTGCATGCCGTTGATGTCGATCGTCGAGAAGCCCGCGGACCGGGGCATGACCCCGGCGAACAGCGAGGCGAGGATCTTCTCGTTGAGGCTCAGCGGACCCAGCGTCTTGGCGTTGGTCCACTCGAACGCCGCGAACAGGACCACGGCGACCACGACCAGGATCGCGCTCGTGGTGAGGGTCAGCTTGGTGTGCAGGTTCCACTTCGAGGCGCGGCGCCGGTTGCGCATGATGTTGAGGATCACGGGGAAGCCCAGCGAGCCGATGAACACGCCGATGATGATCGGCATGAGCAGCATCCAGTCGCCCACGTACGGGGTCAGGCCCTCGGCCGTGGGGATGAATCCCGCGTTGTTGAACGCCGAGATCCCGTAGAACAGGCCGTGCCAGGCGGCCTCGCCGAACGTCTCCTCGAGCACGATGAAGCGCGGCAGGAGCAGCAGCGCGATGAGCAGCTCGATGCTGGTCGACGTGATGACGACGACGCGGATCAGGGAGCCGACCTCGCCGAGCCGGGTCGTCTTGGTCTCCGAGGCCGTGAGCAGCTTCTGCGTCAGCCCGATGCGCCGCGAGACGGCCATGCCGAGGATCGAGGCGAGCGTCATGACGCCCAGGCCACCGATCTTGATGCCGACGAGGATCACGACCTGCCCGTACGTGGACCAGTAGGTTCCCGTCGGGACCACCACGAGGCCCGTGACGCACACGGCCGACGTCGCGGTGAACAGCGCGTCGATCAGGGGTGCGGACCTCCCGGACGTCGTGGCCCACGGCGCCATGAGGAGCAGCGTGAACAGCGAGATCACCGCGGCGAAGACCGTGACCGCGAGGCGGGCCGGTGAGTGGCGGGCGAGGCGGTCGACGAGCTCGCGCCCTGCGAAGAAGCGCCCGGAGACCCCCTGGGGCATCGGTCCTCCGTCTCGCTGTCCGTGCGTCCTCGTCCGGGTGGACGAGCGGCGGGGCGGGCCCTGCGGGGCCGTCCGGTCGCCGTGCGTGCCGATGTGTCGCCCAACTCTGCCACAGGACGGGCCGTGCCCACCGGCTGAACCGCGTGGCGCCGTCGGGCCGCGCGGGCGATACCGTGTTTCCTGCCGGCTGCCGAACGCGCTCTCGCGTCGCGGTACGGGCCGTGCGACGGAGCACCCGTCGCACGGACGAGACACCGAGCGAGGAGCGCACGTGACCGGAACCGACACCGTGCCGTTCGTCGCGCAGGTCGTGTGGAGCCCGGACCTGCTCGGGTACGACTTCGGGCACGGGCACCCCATGTCCCCGACGCGCCTCGACCTGACCATGCGCCTGGTGCGCGCGCTGGGCCTGCTCGACGCCCCGGGGGTCGAGGTCGTCGGGACGTCGCCGGCCACGGACGAGGTGCTCGACCTGGTGCACGACCCCGCGTACGTCGCCGCGGTCCACGCGGCCTCGGAGCAGGGGGTGGAGAACGCCGCGCTGGGGCTGGGCACCGAGGACGACCCGGTCTTCGCCGGGATGCACGAGGCCGCGGCCCGCATCCTGTCGGGCTCGTACGAGGCCGCGGGCGCGGTGTGGTCGGGGCACGCGCTGCACGCCGTGAACATCGCGGGCGGTATGCACCACGCCCAGCGCGGGGCCGCGTCGGGCTTCTGCATCTACAACGACGCCGCGGCCGCGGTCCGTCGCCTGCTCGACGACGGCGCCCAGCGTGTCGCGTACGTCGACCTCGACGCGCACCACGGCGACGGGGTCGAGTCGATCTTCTGGGACGACCCGCGCGTCCTGACCGTCTCGGTCCACCAGAGCGGCGCGACGCTGTTCCCCGGCACGGGCCACGCGACGGACACGGGCGGCGCCTCGGCGTCGGGCACCGCGGTCAACCTTGGCCTGCCTCGACGGACCGACGGCTCGCGCTGGCTGCGGGCCGTCGACGCGGTCGTCCCGCCCGTCCTGCGCGCGTTCCGGCCGCAGGTGATCGTGTCCCAGCACGGCTGCGACGCGCACGGTCACGACCCGTTGAGCGACCTCGACGTGAGCATCGACGCCCAGCGCGCGGCCGTGCGGTGGATCCACGAGCTGGCGCACGAGCTCGCCGAGGGGCGCTGGGTCGCCCTGGGCGGCGGGGGCTACTCGGTCACGTCGGTCGTCCCGTTCGCGTGGTCGAACGTCGTCGCAGAGGTCGTCCACGCGCCCGTGGCGCCGTCCACGCCCGTGCCGGTCGCGTGGCGCGACCACATCACCGCGGTCGCGCACCGCGAGACCGCCGCGCTCATGGGGGACGGCGAGGTCGCGTTCACGTCGTGGGGGCGGGGCTACGACCCCGAGGACGAGGTCGACCGCGCGGTCGTCGCGACGCGCAGGGCCGTGTTCCCGCTGCTCGGACTGGACGCACACTTCGACTGAGGTGGGTCGGGGAGCCCCGGAACGGGGCGGCGTGCGAGCGCCCGCCAGGGCGCCCCGCCTCCTGCCCGACGACGTCACCCTCGCTCGATTTCGGGCGACAGGCTGGGAGCAGGTAGGGTAAGGGACGGACTTTTTCTCGTGTTGGTCGGTTCCCGATCAGCCGTGGACCACCATGATCGGGGCGATCCCGATCGCACACCGATCCAGCATTGTGAGGACCCATGGGCTCCGTCATCAAGAAGCGCCGCAAGCGTATGGCCAAGAAGAAGCACCGCAAGCTGCTTCGCAAGACGCGCCACCAGCGTCGTAACAAGAAGTAGCAGTGCGGCGCGGTCTCGCGCCGGCTGTCGCAGGAGCCCGGAACCCTCAGGGGTGCCGGGCTCTTCGCATGTCCGGGTGGGGTCGTGCCCGACCAGGCAGCGGAGGTCGCGTCGCGGCCTGCTCCTGGACCGCGGTGGGTCAGAGGCCCGTGCGGCCCTTGAGCGAGCGCCGGATCGAGCGCATGACGAGCCCGAGGACCCAGGCCGCCCCCGCCCAGCTCGCGGTCTTGAGCCCGCGGTTCGCGACGCGTCGGCGCCTGCCGCGGAACTCGCGGATGGGCCATCCGACGTCCTTGGCGTGGCGGCGCAGGCGCGTGTCGGGGTTGATCGCGCACGGGTGGCCGACGGCCTGCATCATGGTCACGTCGTTGAGCGAGTCGCCGTAGGCGTAGGACGCGGCGAGGTCGATCCCGTGACGCTCGGCGAGCTCGCGGACACCGGCCGCCTTGGCCCGGCCGTGCATCATGTCGCCCACGAGGCGGCCCGTGTAGAGGCCGTCCTCGTGCTCGGCGACCGTGCCGAGCGCCCCGGTCGCGCCGAGCCGCCGGGCGATGAGCTGACCGATCTCCAGAGGGGTCGCGGACACGAGCCACACCTGGTGGCCGGCCGCGATGTGCTCGTCGAGGAGCTTCTGGGTGCCGGGGAAGATCCGCAGCGAGAGGACCTGGTCGTAGACCTCCTCGCCGATCGCGACGACCTCGGCGACCGAGCGGCCCGCGATGAGGTCGAGGGCGCGCGAGCGGACCTGGTCGATCTGGCGCTTGTTCTCCCCGAGCACGAGGTAGCGGGCCTGGTGGAACGCGAACGTCACGAGGTCCGGGGTGGAGAAGAAGCCGCGCTGGTACAGCGCCCGGGCCAGGTGGAACGAGCTGGCGCCCCGGATGATGGTGTTGTCGACGTCGAAGAAGGCCGCCGTCGGATGGGTGGACCCAGGTGCAGACGTCGGCATGCCGTCCACTCTATCGGCGCCCGCCGACGCCCGCCGACGCCCCGCGCACCTCAAGACGCCGGGCACCCGGACGGACCTTCTGTCCGGGATGCGTAGGCTGGGGGAGTGAGCCCCGCAGAACCCGCCGCCGGACATGCCGCAGGACGAGCCGCAGGACCCGAGGCAGGGTCCGAGGCCCTCGCCCCTGCCACCGCTCCCCGGGCCGTGCCCCCGCGCGTCGTGCTCTACGGGCGCGACGGGTGCCACCTGTGCGACACGGCCCGTCAGATCGTCGAGGCGGTGTGCGCCGAGCAGCAGGTCACGTGGACCGAGGTCGACGTGGACGACGACCCGACCGGTGCGCTCGCGGCCGAGTACGGGGACTACGTCCCGGTCGTGACCGTGGACGGGGTCCAGCAGGGGTTCTGGCAGGTCGACGGCGCACGGCTCGCCAAGGCGCTCGCGCGGCGGCGCGTCAGCGGCTGACGTTCCGCGTTCGGGCCCAGAGCCTGAGATGATCCGAGACAGCAGCACAGCGAGGTCGTCAACGACGACGACATGACGAGGTATGGGTGGTACGAGTGGCAGAGACCCTGGGGGACACCGGCATTCCTGGCGCGACGGTGACACGTCTGCCCGCCTATCTGCGGGCCTTGCGCGATCTGGAGGGGCGCGGCGTGGAGACCACGTCGTCGACCGAGCTCGCCGAGCTGGCCGGGGTCGGTTCCGCACAGCTCCGCAAGGACCTGTCGTTCCTCGGGTCGTACGGGACGCGCGGTGTGGGGTACGTGGTCGACTCGCTCGCGACCTACATCACGTCGGCGCTGGGCGTGACCGACGAGCACCGGATCGCGATCATCGGCATCGGTAGCCTGGGCCACGCGCTCGCGAACTACTCGGGCTACGGGACCCGCGGCTTCGAGGTCGCGGCCCTGCTCGACGCGTCACCGTCGGTCGTGGGGACCGAGGCTGCGGGGCTCGTGGTCGAGCACGTCGACGCGCTCGAGGAGGTCATCGCCCGCGAGAACGTCACGATCGTCGTCCTGGCCACGCCCGCGCACGTCGCGCAGGACGTCGCCGAGCGGGTCGTCGAGGCCGGGGTCCGCGAGATCCTCAACTTTGCGCCGCGCGCCCTCCAGTTGCCCGACGACGTGATCGTGCGCTCGGTCGACGTGGGCAGCGAGCTGCAGATCCTGGCCTTCCACGCGCAGGCCCGGGCGCTCGCGAACCGTCCTTCGGGCGAGCCCGGCGCGGACGAGGACGACGACGAGGGCGCCGGGGCCTAGGGTGCCCCGCCGGGTGGCGAGCCGACCGCGGGGGCGCGTCCCGCCGTCGGGCACCGTGCGCACCTCGCCCGGACAGCACAGGAGCCGGCGACCCGTCACGGGTCGCCGGCTCCTGGCGTACCGGGCTGCGTCAGGGCGCGGGGGCCGGTCGGGGGAGAGAGGCTCAGGCCTGCTTGATCGCCGAGAGGTCGAGCGCGATCTTGATCTTGTCGCCGACGAGCACGCCGCCGGCCTCGAGGGCCACGTTCCAGGTCAGGCCGAACTCCTTGCGGGAGATCTCGGTCTCGGCCTCGAACCCGGCGCGCGAGTTGCCGTAGGCGTCGACGGCGGTGCCCGTGAACTCGGTCTCGAGCTTGACCGGCTTGGTCACGCCGTTGATGGTCAGGTCTCCCGCGATGACGAAGTCGTCGTCGTCGGCCTCGACGGCGGTCGAGACGAAGTTCCAGGTCGGGTTCTTCTCGGCGTCCCAGAAGTCGGCCGACTGCAGGTGGCCGTCGCGGCCCGCGTCACCGGTGTTGACCGACTTGGCGTCGATCGCGGCGACCACGTTGGAGGACTCGACGTCGTCACCGATGGTGATGTTGCCGTCGGCGATCGCGAGCGAGCCGCGGACCTTGGAGATGCCTGCGTGGCGGACCGTGAAGGTCGCCTGGGAGTGCGAGGGGTCGATCGCGTAGGTGCCTGCGGTCAGTCCGGCGGGAAGGTTCGTGGCCATGGGTGTCTCCTGAGAGGTCGAGTTGCGTTGCGTCAGGCGCGCCGTCGACGTGCCATTAGTTGAAGATTCAACTTCATACGAACGCATCAACGCAAGCCCATCGCCCTCTATTCCCCGAGGAGGGCACGAGTTCTCCCTGGACCAGCCGCCACCCCCGACGATGGGAGAATGGGGCCGTTGTTCACACGGAGGGGGCGTGACGGATGAAGGAAGAGATGACGGCTCAGCAGGACCAGCACGCCACCACGGTGCACGCCACCCCCTGGCTCGACGACGACCAGCAGCGCTACTGGCGTTCGTTCCTCGACGGCTCGGCGCGGTTCGTCGAGGCCCTCAGCAGGGAGCACGAGGACCTCTCGAGCCTGACCCTCGGCGAGTACGAGCTCCTGGTCCGCCTGTCCGAGGCGGCCGACCACACCCTGCGCATGTCCGCGCTGGCCGACGGCCTGGCCCGTTCCCGCAGCCGCGTGACCCACACGGTCCACCGCATGGAGCAGCGCGGTCTCGTGCGCCGCGCCGCGAGCGTGGGCGACGGACGGGGTGTGAACTGCGTCATGACCGAGGCCGGGTACGCCGAGCTCGTCGCGTCGGCCCCTGGCCACGTGACCGCGGTCCGTCGCTACATGGTCGACGTCCTGACCCCGGCCCAGCTCCGCAACCTCGGCGAGGCCATGGACGCCATCGCCGAGGCGTGCCGGGTCGCGGAGCCGCGCGAGCAGTAGGTAGGGCCCGGGCGCGCCGGGCGGTGACGTGTGGCCCGGAGCACCCCGGGCACGTGCACCGCGCGGGCCAGATCTTTGGGAGACTGGTCGGCATGGTTGCAACCACGGTCCACCTCATGCGTCACGGTGAAGTCTTCAACCCGGACGGCATCCTCTACGGGCGAATCCCCGGGTACCACCTCTCCGAGCTCGGGCACACCATGGCGCGTCGCGTCGCGGGGCACCTGTCGGGCAAGCCCGCGGAGGGTGCGCCCGCGCTGCCCGACGACGGCGTGCACGAGCCCTTCGACGTCGCCCTCGTCATCGCGTCCCCGCTCCAGCGCGCGCAGGAGACCGCGACGCCCGTCGCCGAGGCCTTCGGCCTGCCGCTCGGGACCGACGAGCGGCTCATCGAGGCGGGCAACCACTTCGAGGGCATGAAGTTCGGCGTGGGCGACGGCTCGCTGCGGCACCCCGGGCACTGGCCCTACCTGTGGAACCCGCTGCGCCCGTCGTGGGGCGAGCCCTACAAGGAGCAGGTCGCGCGCATGCACGCCGCGGTCCACGACGCGCGCGAGCAGGCCGAGGGCCGCGAGGTCGTGCTCGTGAGCCACCAGCTCCCCATCTGGATCTCGCGCCTGGCGTTCGAGGGCAAGCGGCTGTGGCACGACCCGCGCAACCGCCAGTGCTCGCTCGCGTCCCTCACGTCGTTGCGCTTCGACGGCGACCGCCTCGTCGGGATCCACTACACCGAGCCGGTCGCAGACCTGCTGCCGGGGGCCGCGAAGGTCTCCGGAGCGTGACCCACCAGGGCTTTCTCAGGTTGTGCCCAGGCAGGTGGGAGACAGTGCTGCCATGATCCACCCCTTCCGTGCCCGGCACGGTCGCGCGCCCGCACCCGGGCGTCGCACCGCCGGTCGTCCTGCTCTCGTCCCCGTCGCGATCGTCTCGCTCGGCCTGGTCCTCACGGGCTGCGCCCAGGAGTCGGGCGCCACGAGCCCCGACGACGTCGTGGGTCAGGGCTACGTCTCGGGCGACGGCTCGGTCAAGACGTGGGACGTGTCGGACCGTGACGACCCCGTCGTCCTGACCGGCACGGACTTCGAGGGCAACGCCATCGACACGAGCGAGTGGGCCGGCGACGTCGTCGTGCTCAACACCTGGTACGCGTCGTGCGCGCCGTGCCGGGCCGAAGCACCCGACCTGGTCGCGCTCGCGAACGACCGCGCGGACCAGGGGGTGCGCCTGCTCGGGATCAACAGCACCGACGACGCGGGCGCCGCGCTCGCGTTCGAGCGCACGTTCGAGGTGCCCTACCCCTCGATCGAGGACACGCGCGGCGAGGCGATCGCGACGCTCGAGGGCTCGGTGCCCATCCAGGCGGTGCCCACGACGGTCGTCCTCGACCGCGAGGGGCGCGTCGCCGCACGCATCATCGGTCGTGCCGAGGGTTCGACCCTCACCGGGCTCGTCGACGACGTCCTCGCAGAGGACGCCTGACCCGTGAACCCTCTCTCCTTCGCCGGTGACGTCGGCTCCACGTTCGCCACCACGGCGTTCAGCGGGTCCATGCTGCTGGCGGTGCCGGTCGCACTCCTCGCGGGGCTCGTGTCCTTCGCGTCCCCGTGCGTGCTGCCGCTCGTCCCCGGCTACGTCGGGTACGTGAGCGGGCTCGCCGCGGCCAACGCCGGGGCCACGTCCCGCCAGGGCGGCAGCAGCTCCGGTGGCGGTACGGCCGTCCGGACGGTGCGTGCCCCGGGCCGGTGGCGGGTCGCGACGGGGGTCGGACTCTTCGTGGCCGGCTTCACGCTCGTCTTCGTCCTGCTCATGGTCGCCGCGGGAGCGGTCGGCGTGCACGTCAAGCAGTGGGAGGACGTCATCACGCGCGTCATCGGGGTCTTCGTGATCCTCATGGGCTTCGCGTTCATGGGCGCCGTGCCGTTCCTCCAGCGGGATCGTCGCCTGCACCTGAGCCCCACCGCGGGGATCTGGGGTGCACCGCTCCTGGGCATCGTGTTCGGCCTGGGCTGGGCACCCTGCATCGGCCCGACGCTCACGGCGGTCATGGCGCTGTCCCTCGACGAGGCCACCGCAGGCCGCGGGGCGATCCTGGGCATCGCCTACAGCCTGGGCCTCGGCATCCCGTTCCTGCTCATCGGGATCGGTCTCGAGCGGTCCAAGAAGGCCGTTGCCTTCCTGCGTCGCCACCGGCTCGCGATCATGCGCATCGGGGGCGGCATGCTCATCCTCATCGGGCTGGCGCTCGTGACCGGGGTCTGGGGCACCTGGACCTCACGCCTCGGCGGGCTCATCACGGGCTTCGAGACGGTGATCTGATGAGCGACAAGGACCTCTACCGCCCCGAGGGCATCGACGACGCGTTCAGCCACCCCGAGCCCGAGGCTCGCACCGCCGAGGGCGAGGCGCCCGCCGAGACGCGAGCGACGCCGTCGGGCAGCTCGCAGCGCGCGCCGCGCGCGACCGGACCCGACGCCGCGACCCCGGACGCGCGCGGAACCGCGCGCTCGGGCGAGGCCGGCGCGCCGCAGCTCCCCTCGCTCGGCCTCCAGGGCACCCTGCGCTGGGTCTGGCGCCAGGTCACGAGCATGCGCGTCGCGCTCATGCTCCTCATGCTGCTCGCCGTCGCGGCCGTCCCGGGCTCGGTGCTGCCGCAGCGCCCCCAGGACCCGGCCGCGGTCCTGACCTACCTCCAGGACAACCCGCGCACGGGCGAGTGGCTCGACCGGCTGGGCTTCTTCGACGTGTACGCGTCGGTGTGGTTCTCCGCGATCTACATCCTGCTGTTCGTCTCGCTCGTGGGCTGCATCCTGCCGCGCACCAAGGCGCACCTGCAGGCCGTGCGCAACCGCCCGCCACGCACCCCGCGCCGCTTCGACCGCTTCCCGGCCAAGGCCGAGACCACGAGCACCGCGACGCCCGACGAGGTCGTCGAGGCGGCCGCAGCGCACCTGCGCGGCCGGTTTCGCTGGTTGCCGACGTTCCGCGTGGACGTCTCGACCGAACCCGCCGACGTGGCCCGCGGCCTGCCCGAGCGCCGGACCGTGGCCGCCGAGCGCGGTTACCTGCGCGAGACCGGCAACCTGGTGTTCCACCTCTCGCTCCTGGGCCTGCTCGTCTCGGTCGCCACCGGACAGCTCCTGCACTTCCGCGGGCAGGCGATCATCACCGAGGGGCGCGGGTTCGCGAACGCGGTCGTCGACTACGACACGTTCGAGAGCGGCTCGCTGTTCAGCCCAAGCTCGCTCGTCCCGTTCTCGATGACGCTCGACTCGTTCGACGCCGAGTTCGCGATGGACCAGGTCGCGTTCGCGCAGTCGCGCGACTTCACGGCCAACGTCACGGTGCGCAACCCCGACGGTTCCTCGCAGGAGGAGCAGATCAAGGTCAACCACCCGATCGTCGCGGGCGGGGCCAAGATCTACCTCCAGGGCAACGGCTACGCCCCCGAGATCACCATCCACGACGCCGAGGGACAGGTCGCTTTCGCGGGCCGCGTACCGTTCCTGCCCGAGGACACCATGTACACCTCGCGCGGCGTCGTGAAGGTACCGGACACGTCGCCCGGCCTCGATCAGATCGGCCTCGTCGGCTACTTCCTGCCCACCGCAGAGGTGACCGAGGACGGGGCTCGCTCGATCTTCCCGCAGCCGGCCAACCCGCTGCTGGTCCTCGAGGTCTACCGGGGAGACCTGGGCCTCGACGACGGGCTGCCGCAGAACGTCTACCGGCTCAACACCGACACGCTCACGGCGTCGGTCGACGAGGCGGGGGACCGCGTCCAGCTCCTCGTCGCCCCGGGCGAGACGGTCGATCTGCCGGACGGTCTGGGCACCCTCACGTTCGCCGACGGGCCCGTCGCACGCTACGTGGCGCTCGACATGCGGCACGACCCGGCGCTCGTCTGGATCCTCGTGTTCGCGCTCGGCGCGCTCGGCGGCCTGGCCGTCTCGCTCTTCACACCGCGCCGCCGCGTGTGGTTGCGTGCGTGGAGCGAGGAAGGGCCCGACGGCGAGGCGTCCGCGCCGCGTACCGTCGTCACCGTGGCGGGGCTCGCCCGCGGCGACGACGCCGGACTCCAAGGAGAGGTCGACCGCGTGGTCGAGTCGCTCCCCGGGACCGAGCAGGCCACCGACCTGCCTGCCCCACCCGAACGTCCCACCAGGACGCCTGGCGCGTCCGCTTCCCGTCCCACCGGGCCGGCTCGCGCCGACCGACCACGAAAGGCTGACCGATGACCGTTGCCGAGCTGAGCTCCGACCTGGTGTGGGCGGCGGCGACCGCGCTCACGGTCGCGTTCGTCGCCTTCGCGATCGACCTGTCCAGGCTGGGGGCCAAGGAGCCGGTCGCCGAACCGGTGGCCGCCACCGGTGACGCCGACGCCCCGGTCGCGGTCGCGGTCGCGACCCCCGCCAAGCCCGTCTCGCGCAAGGCCGCGGGCATCGGCATCTCGACCGGATGGCTGGGCACCATCCTGCTGCTCGGGGCGATCGTGACCCGCGGTATCGCCGCAGGCCGTGCCCCCTGGGCCAACATGTACGAGTTCACGCTCGTCGGTGCGTTCGTCGCGATGGCGGTGTTCCTCGGGGTGAGCCTCAAGCGGGACGTGCGGTTCCTCGGCGCGTTCGTCACGGGACTCGCCGTGCTGTTCCTCGTCGTGGCCCAGAACTCGTTCTTCCTCGACGCCACGGGGGTCCAGCCCGCGCTGCAGTCCTACTGGCTCGTGATCCACGTGGGCGTCGCGATCATCGCCACGGGCATCTTCACGGTCGCGTTCGTCATGTCCGTGATCCAGCTCCTGCGCGACTCGCGCGAGAACGGCAACGGGTTCCTGGGGCACCCGGCCTGGCGCTGGCTCGACACGACCCCCAAGCCGGCACAGCTCGAGGCACTGAGCTTCCGCCTCAACGCCGTCGCGTTCGTGCTGTGGACCTTCACGATCATCGGTGGTGCGATCTGGGCCGAGCACGCCTGGGGTCGCTACTGGGGCTGGGACCCCAAGGAGGTCTGGAGCTTCGTCGTGTGGGTCGTCTACGCGGCCTACCTGCACGCCCGCACCACGCGCGGCTGGTCCGGACGGCGCGCGGCCTACTTCGTGATCGTGGGCTACGCGTGCGTGCTGTTCAACTTCACGGGCGTCAACCTGATCTTCAACGGCAAGCACTCGTACTCGGGCATCACGACCCAGGAGTAGTCGGCCGGCCCCGGAACCGGGGCGAGGGCGAGGGCCGTCCCGCTGTGCGGGGCGGCCCTCGTCGTACTCTTCACGGGATCTCGACACGGCTCACGTGCCCCGCCCAGCGCCCCCACAGGTGGCGTCGCTAGTGTCGGTGCTCGTGACCGAAGAACCCAGCAGGCGCAAGGCGCACGTGCCGTCGGGCGCCCGGGCGCACAGCACGGACAGCGGGGGCCCGGACGGCGAGGCGCGCCCGACCCCGCACCACGAGGCGGTCGCGACCGTGCGCCATGCGAGAGCTCGACGTGACCGGAGGGTGGTGCGGGTCGTCGGGCTCGTGATGACGGCAGTGCTCGCCCTCGGCGTGTCGGGTGCCGCGGCGCTCGTCGTGAAGTCGCTGTCGAACGTCGACCAGGTGGACAACCAGGCCCTCGTCGCCCCTGAGGCGTCACGGCCGGCCGCCGCGACCCCGGACCCCGCGGACCCCCTCGCGGGGCTCCCTGTGAACCTCGTCCTCATCGGCTCGGACGACCGGTCCGGGGTGAACGAGGCGATCGGTGGGGCCGAGGACGGCATGCGCTCGGACACGACCATGCTGCTGCACATATCGGCCGACCGGACGCGCGTCGAGCTCGTCTCGATCCCGCGCGACCTGATGATCCCGGTTCCCGAGTGCACGGTCACGGGAGGCGGGACGACCAAGGCGTCGTCGAGCGCGATGTTCAACTCGGCGTTCTCGCGAGGCTGGGACGCGGGGCAGGACCTCGCGTCGGCAGCAACCTGCACGCAGATGACGGTCGAGCAGATCAGCGGGGTGCGCACCGACGGGTTCATGGTCGTCGACTTCGCGGGGTTCCAGACCATGGTCGATGCGCTCGACGGCGTCCCCATGTGCATCTCCGAGGACATGGACGACGAGGACGCGAACCTGCACCTCACGGCGGGCAACCATGTGTTGTCGGGCACCGAGGCCCTCGCGCTCGCCCGTGCCCGGCACGGGCTGAGCGACGGTTCGGACACCTACCGGATGGGGCGCCAGCAGGCGTTGCTCGCCGCGCTCACGCAGTCCGTGCTGAGCAAGAACATCCTCACGGACCTCCCGAGCCTGATCCGCTTCCTGGACGCCGCGACGAGCTCGCTGTCGATCAGCGGTGGCGTCGACCTCAAGGGGCTCGCGTTCTCGTTGCGCTCGGTGCGCCCGGAGGCGGTCACGTTCCTGACGATCCCGTCAGGGCCCATGCCGTCGAACCCCGCCCGTGTGGTGCTCTCGGACGAGGCTCAGGACGTGTGGGCACGGCTGGCGGCCGACCAGCCTGTCATCGAGGACGAGGCCACCCAGACGCCGGACACCCCGGCCACGCCGGACACTGCGACGATCCCGCCCGGTGACACGTCGACCGGTACCGAGACCGTGGAGCCCGTCGACCCCCTCGCCGATCGTCTGCCGGGCGAGGCGATCACCTCGGCCGACGCCAAGGAGACCTGCTGACGCGGGCCTGACGGGTCCGCTGGCGACGACCCCGGTGCGGGCCCGCGCTCGCTAGGACGGGTCGTTGTTGCCCGACGACGGAGCGTCCGGAGCGCTGTCCGTCTCGCCCTTCGAGCCCTTGCCCGGGGCCCGCGGCCCCTGTTCCCGCTCGTCCTGGCGGTCCGCGGCCTCCGGGGTGTGACCGGGGGGCGTTCCTGGCGCAGTCCCCGAACCGGGCGCAGAACCCTCGTCGCGCGCCTCACGACGTCGCTGCTGCTCGAGCTTCCACAGGAAGTCCGGGTCGTCGTCGGGGGCGATCGGTCCGCTGCTGCGACGCCGTCCTCCTCCGCCCGTCGGGCGGCGGGGCGATCCGGTCGCGCCCGCTGCGGCGTGACGCGAGCGCTGCGTGCGGGAGACCAGGATCCATGCGAGGGGTCCGACGAACGGCAGGAAGATGATCATCACGATCCACAGTCCCTTGGGGATCCCGCTCCGGTCGTTCTCGTCGCTCGTGGCGCAGTCGGAGAGGGCGTAGACCGCGAGGCCTACGGCGAGCAGGGTCAGCAGGACGCGGGACATGCCCCCAGCCTATGCGTCTCGGGTCAGGACGTGTCCAGCCTGCGACCTTCTGGGGGCGGGGGCCGGGGCGGTGCTCGTACATACCGGGGCGTGTCGCCCCCAGGTCTGCGGGGCGCCTACCCTGGAGGAGTGCCCATGGTCATCTATTCCGTCCTGCGCCTCGCGATCTTCGGGGTGCTCTTCGCCGTGCTCTACGCCCTCGACCTCGGCCACTGGGTCGTGTGCGCCGTCATCGCGGCCGTGCTCGCCCTGCTGGTCTCCTACCTGACGCTGCGGGGCCCGCGCGAGCGCGCGGCGCAGTACCTCGCGGACCGCGCTGCGCACCGCCGGGCGACGGGTGAGCAGTTCTCGCGGGCGGTCGAGGACGACGCCGCGTTCGAGGACGCCGCGGTCGACGCGGCCTCCGCCGACGAGCCGCCCGTGCGCCGCACCGACGGCTAGAGCGCGAGCCCCAGCCCCAGCAGCGCGCCGTACCCGAGCTCGAACATGCCCGTCCCGGCGAGGACGGGGACCAGCAGGGGCCCGCGCGCCCCGGCGAGCACCGGGAGCGTCAGCAGCACCGCCGGCAGCAGCAGGAGCAGCACCAGCAGGGACCACGGGGCGGCGAACGCGCACACCACGGCCAGCAGGATCGGCACCCAGATCATCGCGACGTAGGCGCGTCTGGCCCGGAAGTCCCCGAGGCGCACGGCCACGGTCCGCTTGCCTGCGAGCACGTCGGTGGGGATGTCCCGCACGTTGTTGATCATGAGCAGCGCGCACGCGAGCAGGCCCACGGCCACGGCTCCCACGCCCGCGACCCAGGTGATGCGACCCGCCTGCGTGTACGTGGTGCCGAGGACCGCGACGAGCCCGAAGAACACGAAGACCCCGACCTCGCCGAGGCCGCGGTAGCCGTACGGGTTCTTGCCGCCCGTGTAGAACCAGGCCGCGACGATCGCGAGCGCCCCCACGGCCAGGAGCCACCAGTGCCCCGTGAGCGCCACGAGCCCGAGCCCGAGGACCGCGGCGACCCCGAAGCACGCGAAGGCCGCGTTGCGGACCTGCGAGGCGAGCGCGGCCCCCGACGCGGTCAGCCGCATGGGGCCCACGCGGTCGACGTCGGTGCCACGCACGCCGTCCGAGTAGTCGTTGGCGTAGTTCACGCCGACCTGCAGCGCGAGCGCGACCCCGAGCGCGAGCAGCGCGGGCCAGAACGCGAACGCGTCGATCTGCGCCGCGGCTCCCGAGCCGACGAGGACGGGTGCGGCTGCCGCGGGGAGGGTGCGCAGGCGCGCGCCCGCGACCCATTCGGCAGAGGTGGCCATGGTGCTCCGATCAGTGGGTGGTGCGAGGTGCGGTGCGGGCGGCGAGCGCGGTCACGGCCGCCCGGTCGATCTTGCCCGGTCCTCGTCGCGGCAGGTCGTCCACGACGAGCAGGTACCGCGGTGCGGCGGGCGGTCCCAGCGTAGTCGCGACCGCGTGCCGGGCACGGGACAGCAGCCCGGCGTCGGGCTCGCCCTCGGGGGCGACGGCCCTGGTGAGGGCGCCGCCGCGGGTCACGACCGCGACCACGGCCTGCCCCCACTCGGGGTCGGGGACGCCGACGACGCACACCTCTCCGATGCCGTCCTCGCCCGTGAGCGCGTCGGCCAGCACGGCCTCGACCGCGGCCGGGGCGACGTTGACGCCGCCCGTGACCACGACGTCGTCGGCCCGACCGTGGACCGTCAGCGTGCCGTCCGGGGAGAGCGAGCCCAGGTCGTTGGTGCGCAGCCAGCGCGAGCCGTCCGGGTCGTGCCGGAACGTCTCGGCCGTGAGCGCCTCGTCACCGAGGTAGCCCGTCGCGAGGACGGGTCCGCCGATCTCGACGACCCCCGCGTCCCCCGGGGGCAGGACCCGCCCGGACGAGCGCTCGACGACCCGCACCCGCACGCCCGCGAGCGGGACGCCGTCGTACACGCAGCCGCCGCACGTCTCCGTCATCCCGTAGGTCGTCACGACCCTGGCCCCTGCAGCGCGCGCCGCGGCCAGCAGCGCGGGCGGGGCCGCTGCCCCGCCGAGCAGGATCGCGTCGAACGAGCGCAGCGCGGCGAGCGCGGCCTCGCCGTCCGCGGTGCCCTGGGCGTGCACGAGGCGGTGGAGCTGCGTCGGGACGAGCGAGACGTAGCGGCGGTCGCCGTCCATGCGCGCGGCGTCCGCAGCGAAGCCTGCGGGCGAGAACGGGGCGTCGAGGTCCGCGGTCACGAGACGGGTGCCGGCGACGACCGAGCGCAGGATCACCTGGAGTCCCGCGACGTGCGACGGCGGCAGCGCGAGCAACCATTGCGCGTCCCCGCCGAGGCGCTCGTGCGTGGCACGTGCCGAGGCGACGAGCGCGCTCGCGCTCAGGGCGACCTCGCGAGGCAGGCCCGTCGAGCCCGAGGTCTGCAGCACCAGGGCCGTGCCCTCGGGCAGCGGCCCGGAGAAGGCGAGCGGAGCCGGGGCGACCGCGGGGCCGCGGCCCGCGAGGGCGTCGGCGACCGCCGCACGCAGGGCGAGGGCGTCGGAGGGACCATCGGCGCGTGACATCCGTCCAGCGTAGATCCGGTCGTAAGGTGACGAGGAACCGTGGACCGCAGCAGGGCGAAGGGCAGGGAACCGTGACGGCAGCGACGCCAGGACACCTCGGACGGAACCTCGGGGTGCTGGTCGCGGTCGCGCTCGTGCTGGCGGCCTGCAGCGGTGGGCCCGTGGACGTCCCGACGAGCACGGTCCCGGCAACCGTCGATCCGGACAAGGCAGGCCCGCCGGACCCGGCGATCCCGCCCGCCTGGCCGCTCACCGGCGTCCCCGTCGACGAGGTCGACGACCGCCCGGCGCTCGCGGTCAAGATCGAGAACCTGCCGCAGGCACGCCCCCAGACGGGTCTCGAGCAGGCCGACATGGTGTGGGAGGAGGTCGTCGAGGGCGGCATCACGCGGTTCGTCGCGGTCTACCACTCGCAGTCGCCGGAGACGGTCGGTCCCGTCCGCTCGGTGCGTCCCATGGACCCTGCCATCGTCGGGCCGACGCGCGGCGTGCTCGCCTTCAGCGGTGGGCAGCCCCCGTTCGTCGAGGCGGTCCGCGCGGCCGGCATCCAGACCGTGGTCCACGACGAGGGCGACGACGGGTTCTTCCTCAAGAAGGGCAAGCGCGCCCCGCACAACCTCTACGGGACGCCGGCCGACTTCTGGGCCCAGGCCGACGACGACCGCACGGCGCCCCCCACCCAGCTCCGGCACGTCCGGATCCCGGGACAGGGCACCGCGACCACGACGGGCGCTCCCCTGAGCCTGCTCGACGTGAAGCTGACGTTCGCGAGCCGGGCGCAGTGGGTCTGGGACGCGGAGCAGGCGGCCTTCCTGCGCAACGAGGGGACCACGCCGGCCGCCTCGTCGGACGGCACGCGGCTCTCGGCACAGAACGTCGTGGCGCTGAGCGTCGAGGTCCGCGACACGCAGTTCAAGGACCCGGCCGGGACGCCCGTGCCGGAGACGCTGCTCGTGGGTTCGGGCGACGGGCTCGTGGCCAGCGGTGGGAAGCACGTGGCCGTGACGTGGTCGCAGGAGTCGGTCGACGAGCCACTCGTCCTCACGGGGCCCGACGGCGAGCCCGTCCTCCTCGAGCAGGGCGTCACGTGGGTCGAGCTCGTCCCGCGTGAGGGGGGGAGCTGGACGGTCAGCTGATCCGGGGCCGGACGGTCGGCGGGTCCGTGAGCGTCCACCCGTCGAGCACCGACTCGAGCACCTCGAGCCGGTCGAAGCCCCCGCGTGCGAGGAAGTGCCCGGCGCCGTCGACCACGGTCAGGTCGGCGTCGAGGACCTGGGCGAGGTGCTCGGTCAGACGCCGGGGGACCACCGGGTCGTCGTCGGCCGTGAGGACGAGGCGACGTGCCGTGCGAGCGGCGATCCCCGCCGGGTCGGTGTCGTGCGCGACGAAGGGGTCGACCTCGGGGATGCCGGGGACCTGCTCCACGAAGCCGGCAACGAGCGCGAGACCACCGAGCCGCCAGTCGTCGTCGCGGGCGGCGAGGTGCTGGAGGATGCTGACGCAGCCGAGGCTGTGACCCACCAGGACGGTCCGCTCGTCGATCGTCCCGACCACCGCGGCGAGCGTCGAGAGCCACGTGTCCAGGTCCGGGGCCAGCGAGTCCGGCAGGTCCGGGACCAGGACCTCGATCCCGCGCGGCGCGTACCGGTCCTGGAGCGCGCCGAACCAGTGGCTGGCGGCGGTGGCGCCCAGGCCGTGCACCACCACGATCCGGGTCGCGGGGAGAGTAGTGGCCGGGCTCGGGGCCGGTTCATGGACGGTCTGGTGCGCGACGGTCGTGGCATCGGTGCGAGGAGTCATGCCCTGAGCAACGCCGCAGGTCGGAGCGATGTTCCGGAGGGGGCGGCAAGGTCTGCGCGGGGCCCGTCCTCCCCGAGGAGGAGGACCTGCTCACCCCTGAGGTGGACCGGTGGGCGCGCAGGTCGAGCCGCTGGACCGATGTGCCGCCACCGGTGCCCGCGGGAACGTAGGGGCATGGCAACGATCAACCCCACCCAGAGCCCGTTCGAGCCCACGTCCACGGTCACCCCGTTCCCGCCCTCGATCACCCCCGCCCGGCCCGTCCTGCGCGCCGAGGAGGACGACGACGAGGACGGCGCCCGGCCGGCCGGGTCGATCGGCCCCGTCGTCGCGTCGATCGTCCTGCTGTTCGGCCTGGCCGTCACCGCGGCGTTCGCCGGCCGCGGGATCGTCGGGCTCCTCAGCGGCTTCATCACGGGCTGACGCGGCGCGCGCGGCGGCACCGGTACCCGTCGGAACGCCTGCGCCCGTCGGGAACGCCGATGCCCGTCAGAAGTAGTACGGGAAGGCGTCCCACTGCGGGTCGCGGCGCTCGAGGAACGCGTCGCGTCCCTCGACGGCCTCGTCGGTCATGTACGCCAGCCGCGTGGCCTCGCCCGCGAAGACCTGCTGGCCCGCCAGCCCGTCGTCGGCCAGGTTGAACGCGAACTTGAGCATGCGGATCGCCTGGGGCGACTTGGTCGCGATGATCCGCGCGTGCTCGAGCGCGAGCCTCTCGAGGTCGGCGTGGTCCGCGACCTCGTTCACGGCGCCCCACTCGTAGGCGTCCTGGGCCGAGTACTCACGAGCGAGGAAGAAGACCTCGCGGGCTCGCTTCTGCCCGACCTGCCGGGCGAAGAGCGCCGAGCCGTAACCGGCGTCGAACGAGCCCACGTTGGCGTCGGTCTGCTTGAAGCGCGCGTGCTCGCGGCTCGCGATCGACAGGTCCGCGACCACGTGCAGCGAGTGCCCGCCCCCGGCGGCCCACCCGTTGACCACGGCGATGACGACCTTGGGCATGGTCCGGATGAGGCGCTGGACCTCGAGGATGTGGAGCCGACCGGCCTTGGCGGGGTCGATCGCGTCGGCCGTCTGGGCGTCCTCGCTCGTCGTGTACCGGTAGCCGTCGCGTCCGCGGATGCGCTGGTCGCCGCCCGAGCAGAACGCCCAGCCGCCGTCCTTGGCCGACGGACCGTTGCCCGTGAGGAGGACCGTCCCGACGTCGGAGGTCATGCGCGCGTGGTCGAGCACCCGGTAGAGCTCGTCGACCGTGTGGGGACGGAACGCGTTGCGGACCTCGGGCCGGTCGAACGCGACGCGGACGACCGGGAGGTCGCGCTCGCGGGGCTCACCGTCGACCAGGCCGCGCTCGACGCCACGGTGGTAGGTGATGTCGGTGAGTCCCTCGAACCCGGCGACCGTGCGCCAGGACTGGGGATCGAACGTCTCGGACACCTGTGCGGGGATGCTGCTCACGACGGCCACCCTAGCCGCCCGGGCGCCGTCCACCGTCGGTGTGGCCTACGGTGTGAGGGTGGGATCGGCGAGATCTTGACGGCGACGCTCTCGATCGTGTACTTCGGTGAGGCCACGTCTGTGCTCAAGATCCTGCCGTTGGTCCCCGCCGTGCGCGGGACCGACGGCCTCAACCTGTCCGGAGGAAGTCACCGATGGCTCCAGAGACCGACAAGCACGTCCCCCGCAGGCAGGCCCGCGGCACCCAGCGACGCGACCGCATCGTGACGGCCGCGGCCGAGCTCATCCTCCGCGACGGTCCCGGGGCCGTGACGCACCGTTCGGTCGCCGCCCAGGCCGACGTCCCGCTCGCCGCGACGACCTACTACTTCACGGGTCTCGACGACCTGCTGGGCGCGGCGGGCGAGCAGATCGTCCGCGGCTGGGCCGAGCGCGCCCAGGCGATCGGTCACTCGGTGACCGAGCTGGTCGCGGAGGGCGGCGTCGAGACCCTGAGCACGCGCTCGCGTGCCCTCCTGCTCGTCGACGCGGTCCTGCCCCCGGGGGACCACGGCGAGCTCCTCGGCTTCTACGAGCACGTCGTGAGCGCGGGCCGCAGCCCCGTCATGGCCGCCGCGTTCGCGCAAGGCCGAGGAGAGCTCGACGTCGTGATCGACTCGCTGCTCGACCAGCTCGGCGCGCGGTTCTCCGCGGTCCTGCTGATCGCCGTGGTCGACGGCGCCGCGGTGACCGCGCTGTGCGAGGGGCGCGCCGTGCGCGACCTCGCGGTGGACTGCGTGACCGAGCTGCTCGGGGGCGCCTGAGCCGTCCGCCGCGCGCGAGCCGTGGGTCGTCGAGCCGGCCCGGCCCGGCCCGGCTCGACGAGCCCCGGCGTCCGGGGCGGGCCGGGCCCCGGACACCGACCGGGCCGCCCGGGCCGGCGTCCGGAGATAACCTGTGACCGTGCCCCCCACACCTCCTGTCCCGCCGCTCGTCGCCTGGTCCACGCCCCTGCGCACCCGTTTCCGGGGCCTGGACGTCCGCGACGGGCTGCTCGTGCGCGGGGAGGCCGGCTGGGCCGAGTTCTCGCCCTTCTGGGAGTACGACGACGCCGAGTCGGCCGCGTGGTTGCGTGCGGCCCGGGAGGCCGCGCACCTGGGGTGGCCCGCGCCCGTGCGTTCGAGCGTGCCCGTCAACGTCACGGTCCCGGCGACGGACCCGCAGCGCGCGCACGGCATCGTCCTGGCCTCCGACGGCTGCCGGACCGCCAAGGTCAAGGTCGCCCAGCGCGGGCCCGACGGGCGGGTCGAGCCCGTCGACCAGGAGATCGCGCGCCTCGAGGCCGTCCGGGACGCGCTCGGGCCGGGCGGGCACATCCGCGTCGACGCCAACGGTGCCTGGTCGCTCGACGAGGCCCTGCACCGGATCCCGCTCCTCGACCGTGCGGCCGGTGGCCTCGAGTACGTCGAGCAGCCCTGCGCGAGCGTCCCCGAGCTCGCGGCCGTGCGGCGCGCGGTGTCCGTCCCGGTCGCGGCCGACGAGTCGATCCGCCGCGCCGAGGACCCGTTCGAGGTCCTGCGTGCCGACGCCGCGGACGTCGTGGTCCTCAAGGTCCAGCCGCTCGGCGGGGTCAGGGCCTGCCTCGACCTCGCCGAGCAGGTCGGGCTCCCCGTCGTGGTCTCCTCGGCGCTCGAGAGCTCGGTGGGCCTCGCGGCGGGCCTGGCGCTCGCGGCCGCCCTGCCGGACCTGCCGTACGCGTGCGGCCTCGCGACGTCCCAGCTCCTGGCTCACGACGTGGTCGACGAGCCGCTCCTGCCCGTGGGCGGTGAGATCACGGTGCGCCGCCCCGAGCCCTCGGCCCGGGCGCTCGCCCGTGCCGTCGCGGACCCGGCCACCGGTGCGCGCTGGACCGCCCGGTACGAGCGCGTCGGCGCCCTCCTCGACGGAGCGGCGGCGTGACCGGCGACCAGCCCGTCCTCCCGCCCGCCCTGGTCGCGGCCCGGGAGATCGTGGAGAGCCTGGTCGCCGACGGGGTGACGGACGTCGTGCTGTCGCCCGGGTCGCGCAGCGCGGCGCTCGCGTACGCGCTCGCCGCGGCCGCCGCGGCCGGCCGGCTGACCCTGCACGTGCGGATCGACGAGCGCACCGCGGCCTTCCTCGCGCTCGGCCTCTCGCGCGGCTCCACGATCACCGAGGGCCCGGACCTGCGCCCGGTGGCCGTGGTCACGACCTCGGGCACGGCGGCCGCCAACCTGCACCCCGCGGTGCTCGAGGCCCACCACACCGGGGTGCCGCTCGTCCTGGTCACCGCCGACCGTCCGCACGAGCTGCGCGGCACGGGCGCCAACCAGACGACGGACCAGGTCGGCCTCTACGGGGGAGCAGTGCGCCACGCCGTCGACGTCCCGGCTCCCGACGGCCGCCCGGGCGAGACCCGCGACCTCCGCGCGGTCCTGGTGCGGGCGCTCGCGGCCGCGCGCGGGACACGGTCCCGGTACCCCGGCCCGGTCCACCTGAACGTCGCGTTCCGTGAGCCCCTCGCCCCCTCGGCGGCGCTCGCGGGCCTCCTGTCCGCAGGGCCGGGGGAGGCATCGGGCGAGACGCGCGCCGACGCACGCCGGACCGTCGTGGAGGCGGTGAGCGACGACGTCGGGCCGTACCCGCTCGATCCCGGCCCTGCGACCGTGGTCGTCGCCGGCGACGGGGCGGGGGACGACGCGCGGCGCCTCGCCGAGGCACGCGGCTGGCCCCTGCTCGCCGAGGCCTCGTCAGGAGCCGCGGCCGGGACGCACGCGGTCGCTGCGCACCGGCTCGTCCTGGGAGCCCTCGGCGGCCGCGTCGAGCGCGTCGTGGTCATGGGCCGCCCGACGCTCTCTCGCCCCGTCCAGCAGCTCCTCGGGCGAGAGGACGTCGAGGTGCTCGTGGTCGCGCCCGGAGCGGCACCCTGGCCCGACGCGGCCCGGTCGGCGAGCGCCGTCCTGCCCGGCGTCCCGGCCGGGTGGTGGACTGGGCCGGCGGGGGACCGGGCCTGGCTCGACACGTGGCGCGGAGCGGGCGAGGTGGCGCGCAAGGTCGTCGCCGCCCACGCCTCGGCCCCCGGCCCGACGACGGCGCTCGCCGTCGCGGTGGCCGTCGCCGACGTGAGCGGGCCGGACGACGTGCTCGTGGTCGGCTCGAGCAACCCCGTGCGCGACCTGGACCTGGTCGCCGACTGGGACGTCGCACCGCTCGTGCTGGCCAACCGCGGCCTCGCGGGCATCGACGGGACGGTCTCGACCGCGACCGGCGTCGCCCACGTCGCTGCGCGCGCCGGGCGCCGCACGCGCGCGCTCGTCGGTGACCTCACCTTCCTGCACGACGCGGGCGGGCTCCTGCGCGGGCCGCTCGAGCCGTCAGCGGACCTCCAGGTCGTGGTCGTCAACGACGACGGCGGCTCGATCTTCGCGACCCTCGAGTACGGGGCGCTCGCCGAGCAGGAGCCCTCGACGAGCCCGGCGTTCGAGCGGGTCTTCGCGACCCCGCACGGGGCCGACCTCGCGGCGCTGTGCGCGGGCTACGGCGTGCGGCACCGGCTGGTGGCCGACGTCGAGGGGCTGCGCGAGGCGCTCGCGGGACGCCCCCGGGGCGTCGAGGTGCTCGAGGTCCGCGTCGCGCGCGGCTCGCGCCGGACCGACGGCACCCGCCTCGCGGACGAGGTGCGGGAAGCGGTCCTGCGGGCGGTGCCCACGGGGTTCGCTCCGAGCGACCCGGAGCGGCCCGGGGTCGCCTGAGAAGGCTCCCAGCCGTCGTCGGGAACTCGCAGCAAACTCACAGGATCGTTCAAGCAGCGTTTCAGCGCCCGGGTGTGAAGTAGTCCTCAGAAAGAACCGAGGAGGGAACACCCCATGACCGAGAACACCCCGCAGTCGAACGTCCCCCAGCCCGAGGCTCCCCGCGACGGCGACACGCAGCGCATCGACGCGCAGGCCACGCAGCAGCTGCCCGTGACGCCCGTGACGCCCGAGGCGCCCGCCGCCCCGCAGACGCCCACCCCGGAGGCCCCGGCCCCGCAGGCGCAGCCCACGCAGCAGTTCGCCGCGCCGCACCCGGCTCCCGTGCCCGCGCCGCCGGCGCCGCACGCCGCGCCCGCTCAGCAGGCACCGCACGCCGCGCCCGCTCAGCACGGGGCCCAGGCCCCGTACGGTGCGCCCACGAGCACCGCGTACTCCGCAGCGGGCATGCCGCCCGCCCCGGTCGCGACCGAGGCAGCGCCCGCCGCTCCGAAGAAGAGCAAGACGTGGATCCCCGTGGTCGGCGCGGCCGCCGCGGCGGCCGTCCTCGCGAGCGCCGGGACCGCCGGCCTGCTCAGCGTGCTCGACGGATCGGGCACCGCGCCCAGCTCGCTGGCCTCGATCGGTGAGAACAAGGAGAACTCCACGGTCCCCGTGGCGAGCTCGACGTCGGAGAACCCGGACTGGCAGGCCGTGACGAGCGCCGTCGCGCCGTCCGTCGTCTCGATCCAGGTCACCACGGCTTCGGGCGGTGGCGAGGGCTCGGGTGTCGTGATCGACACCGACGGCCACGTCCTGACGAACAACCACGTCGTCGAGGGCGCGCAGGACGACACCGTCCAGGTGACCCTGAGCGACGGACGCCTCTACGAGGCCAAGATCGTCGGGCTCGACCCGACGACCGACCTCGCGGTCGTCAAGCTGGTCGACCCGCCGAGCAACCTCACCCCCGCGTCGTTCGGCGACTCCGACGACGTCACGGTCGGCGAGTCCGTCCTGGCCGTCGGGAACCCGCTGGGCCTCGCGAACACCGCCACGACGGGCATCGTCTCCGCGCTCGACCGCCCGGTCGCCGCGTCGGGCTCCGACGGTGGCAGCACCGTGGTCACCAACGCGATCCAGATCGACGCCGCGATCAACCCGGGCAACTCCGGTGGCCCGCTGTTCAACGCGCAGGGCGAGGTCATCGGCATCACCTCGTCGATCGCGACGACGTCGAGCCAGTCCGGCTCGATCGGCCTGGGCTTCGCCATCCCGGTGAACCTCGCGAAGAACATCAGCGCGCAGCTCATCGAGAGCGGCACGGCCGAGCACGCCTTCCTGGGCGTGAGCATGACCGACGCGACGGCCACGGCCGACGGCGTCACGCGCCGCGGCGCCGAGGTCAAGGAGGTCTCGGACGGCTCCCCGGCCGCCGAGGCCGGCATCAAGGCCGGTGACGTGATCGTCGCGATCGACGGTGACGCCGTGAGCGGTGCCGAGTCGCTGACCGGGTTCGTGCGCGAGCGCGCGACCGGCGACGTCGCGAAGCTCACGGTCGTCCGCGACGGCAAGGCGATCGACGTCGACGTGACGCTCGCCGCCAAGCCGACCGAAACGAGCACCGACTCGGGCTCGGGTTCCGAGCAGGGCTCTGGCGGTCAGGACGGTTCGGGTCAGGTCCCGGGCTCGGGTCAGGTCCCGGGCAACAGCCAGGACGGGTCCGACCAGACGAACCCGAACAACGTGCCCAACCCCTTCGACTGGTTCAACGGTCAGGGCTGAGCACACCACAGGCCGGACCCGGCGGTACCGGCTGCACCGGTGGGGACCTCCCCCCTGTGCCCACCGACGTGAGCCGGTGCCGCTGCGGTCCTTCGCGGTCCCGCCGGGACGCGTCCCCCGTGACCGGCGAGACCGAGCCGAGGCGTGGCCCTGTTCCCCTGCAGGTGCCCCTCGGCACCGACGCCCGGTCCATGCGGTTCTCCGCACGGACCGGGCGTCGTCGTGCCCGGGGAAGGATCAGTCGCGGACCGGCAGGGCCTCGTCGGCGTCGCTCGCGGGCACGGCCGGGCCGTCCCAGGGCGAGGTGAGCACGGGGTCGGCGTCGAGCAGGTCGAGCGCCTTGGTGGAGCGGACCTCGGTCGTGACGAACCCGAGCTCCTCGGCGGTCTCACGGGGCAGGACGTCGGCGAGCGTGACGCGCGTCGCGCGCTGCTCCTGGCCCCACGCCTGGACCGCGCCGATCAGCTCGGCCGCGACCAGGCCCTGGTCGGCCTCGGGGGCGAGCGCGATCTCGTCGATCTCGACGACCGCGCCGTTCCCGCTGAAGGTCAGGCGCTGGCTCGCGAGCAGGTAGCCGACGACCCCCGTGGGGTCCTGGGCGACCAGCAGGAGGGTGTCGAGCGCGCGCAGGAGGGGGCCCACGACACGGTCGTACGTCCCCCGGTCCGGCGCGTCGGGCTGCAGGCGGAGCACCAGGAGCCAGAGGTCCTCGCGGTCCGCGGTCGTGGCGCGGCGCACGGTGACGTCGCGCTGCGTGGGATCCAGAGTCATCGTCATCGTCGCATCGGGCACCGGGCGAATTTAACAGGCCGACCTGGGCGTTGTCCGGAGATGTCCGTCGAACGGGCTATACGTCGCGTAACTCACCAAACCACCAGGAGTGTCGAAGGACTCAGGCTCTGCCAGGGGTGGCGTGCGTGCGGTCGATCGGCTCGTCTCGGTCCTCGAGCGCGTACCGCATGGGCTCGAGCTTGGCCTCTGACTCGGCGAGCTCTGCCCCCGGGTCGGAGGCGGCGACGATCCCGCAGCCGGCGAAGAGGCGCACCCGGTGCGGGTCCTGCGGCGACAGCTCCGCCGAGCGCAGCGCGATGCCCCACTCGCCGTCGCCGTCCGCGCCGAACCACCCGACCGGGGCCGCGTAGCGGGCGCGGTCCATACCCTCGATCTCGCGGATGAGGTCGCGCGCCGCGAGCGTCGGGGTGCCGCACACGGCGGCCGACGGGTGCAGCGCGGCTGCGAGCGCGAGGCTCGTCGGCGCGGGGGACCCGCCCGTCCCGGCCGCGAGCACGCCCGTGACGTCGGAGGCCAGGTGCAGGACGTTGGGCAGGTGCAGGACGAACGGTGCGTCGGGCACGTTCATCGACGAGCAGAACGGGGCGAGCGCGTCGGCGACCGAGGCCACGGCGTACTCGTGCTCCTCGAGGTCCTTGGACGAGCGGGCGAGGTGCGCGGCACGCAGCAGCGAGTCGTCGTCGGCCTCGGCCCCGCCCGAGCGGCGGATGGTCCCCGCGAGCACGCGCGAGGTCACGAGCCCCTTCTCGCTGCGCACGAGCAGCTCGGGGGTCGCGCCGACCATGCCGTCCACCGAGAAGGTCCAGCACGCGTCGTAGGCGACCGCGAGGCGACGGAGCATCCAGCGGGGGTCCACGGGGTGCTCGGCAGTGGCCAGGACGTCGCGCGCGAGCACGACCTTCTCGAGGTCGCCGCGCCGGATGCGCTCGACGCCCTCGGCGACCACCGCGGTCCAGTCCTCAGCGCTCAGCGAGCCGTCCACGGTCGTGACCACGCCCGGCCCGGCCACGGGCTCGCGGCGAGTCGGGTCGAGGACGGACGCGACGTCGTCGGGCAGGGCGTCGCCCTGGGTGATGCTCGTGACCCAGGCCGTGCCCTCGGGCCCGCCCCGGCGCCCGAGGACGACGCGGGGCACCACGATCGTCCCGCCCGGGCGGGCGTCCCCGGCCGTGCCGGACGCGTCGTCGAACGCGAACGAGCCGAACGCGACCAGGCCGGAGCCTGGCAGGTCCACCTCGTCGTGCACGACGGCGGCGCCCAGCACCTCCTGCCAGGCCGCCTCGGCGTCGGCGAACCGTCCGGGACCCCACGCCTCGAGGCGCAGCGCCTCACCCCACCCCACGATCCCGTCGCCGCGTCGCACCCAGGCCAGGGGGCGCGCGTCGGGCAGGAGGTCGAGCAGGGCCGTCAGGTCGCCCGGCAGCCCGTCGGGCAGGCGGGTCGTCCGCACGACCAGGCGGGGGGAGGCCAGGAAGTCGGCGGACCCGGGGCGAGGGGACTCCGTGTCGGGGGCGCCGAGGTCGTCGGCGTCCCTGCGGGGGTGAGCGTGCGCAGTCATCGCCTCCAGCGTAGGCGTGAAACGATGGGCTCATGTCGCGAGCAAGCCTGGACAAGAAGCCCACCGAGGTCGCCTCGATGTTCGACGGGATCGCCTCCCGCTACGACCTCACCAACGACGTCATCTCGCTGGGGCAGGACCGGAGGTGGCGCAAGCAGACGGTCGACGCCGTCGCTGCGCTGCCCGGAGAGCGGGTCCTGGACCTCGCGGCCGGCACCGGCACGTCGAGCGAGCCGTTCGCGGACGAGGGCGTCGAGGTCGTGCCGTGCGACTTCTCGGTCGGGATGCTCCAGGTGGGCAAGCGCCGGCGCCCGGACCTGCCGTTCGTCGCGGGGGACGCCACGGCGCTGCCCTTCGCCGACGCGTCGTTCGACGCCGTGACCATCTCGTTCGGCCTGCGCAACGTCGTGGACACCGACGCCGCGCTGCGCGAGATGCTGCGTGTGACACGCCCGGGCGGCCGGATCGTCATCTGCGAGTTCTCCCGCCCCACGTGGAAGCCCTTCCGCGCGCTCTACACGGGCGTCTTCATGAAGATGCTGCCCGTCATGGCGGGGCTCGTGACCAAGGAGAAGAGCTCGTACGAGTACCTCGTCGAGTCGATCCAGGACTGGCCCGCGCAGCCCGACCTGGCGCACCTCATGATCGACGCCGGGTGGGAGGGTGCCGCCTACCGGAACCTCAGCGGCGGCCTCGTCGCGCTGCACCGGGCCGTGCGCCCCGCCTGAGCGGGGTCTTCGCCCCGGCGGTCGCGCTCGGGTCCGTCGCGGCCCGTGGCCCGTGCCCCGCGGCGCACCGTGCGTGGTGCGCGCGGGCGGGGCGCGGCGCGTCGGGCGCCTGACCTGCCGGTTCGGCCGCGAGGGAAGGGTTGCCTTGCTACACATCCGCCCGCGTCTGTGACTAGAGTGGCGATGTCCATTGTGAGCGACTTCACAAGGGGCTTTCCGAGGTGTGTTCGAGCTTGCCGAGCGAGGTGAGAACGTGCGTAGCAGGAGTGATGACGCGGACGTCATCGTCATCGGCGCGGGCCCGGCAGGGGCCACGGCGGCGCACTACTGTGCCTCCGCGGGCCTCAACGTCCTCCTCCTCGAGAAGGCCTCGTTCCCGCGCGACAAGATCTGCGGCGACGGACTGACGCCGCGGGCGGTGGGCGAGCTCGTCCGCATGGGCGTCCCCACGCGCGCCGAGGACGGCTGGATCCGCAACAAGGGTCTGCGGGTCGTCGCGAGCGGACGCTCGTGGGAGCTGCCCTGGCCCGAGCTCAAGGCCTACCCGTCCTACGGCCTCGCCCGCTCACGCATGAACCTCGACCAGACGCTCGCCGAGCACGCGCAGCGCACGGGCGCCAAGCTGCTCGAGCGCACCAACGTGACCGGCCCGCTCCTCGACGAGCGCACGGGCCGCGTCGTGGGCGTCACGGCACGCCCGCTCGACGAGAACGGGCGCCGCGCCGGGGACGAGCACGAGCTGCGCGCCCCTGTCGTCATCGCCGCGGACGGCGTCTCGTCCCGCTTCGCGCTCGCCCTGGGGCTCGAGAAGCGCGAGGACCGGCCCATGGGCGTCGCGGTGCGGACCTACTTCAAGACCCCGCGCCACGACGACGCCTGGATGGAGTCCCACCTCGAGCTCTGGGACGGGCCGGCCGGGAAGTCGAACCTCCTGCCCGGCTACGGGTGGATCTTCGCGCTCGGCGACGGCACCGCGAACGTGGGCCTCGGCTCGGTCAACTCGACCCCGGCACGGCAGTCGGCCGCGAACGTGGACTACAAGGACCTGTTCGCCCGGTGGATGGCCAACGCGCCCGCCGAGTGGGAGTTCACCCCGGAGAACCAGACCGGACCCGTGCGCGGGGCGGCCCTGCCCATGGGCTTCAACCGCAAGCCCCTCTACTCGCGCGGCGTGGTGCTGGTCGGAGACTCGGGCGGCATGGTCAGCCCGTTCAACGGCGAGGGCATCGCCTACGCCATGCAGGCCGCGCGCGTCGCGGCGGACGTCGTGGCGCAGTCGCGTGCCCGGAGCACCGACGCCGCCCGCGAGCGCACGCTCGCGACCTACCCCGAGATCATGCGCCGCGACCTGGGCGGGTACTACACGCTCGGCCGGTACTTCGTGCGCCTCATCGAGCACCCCGAGATCATGCGGCTGTGCACCCGGTACGGGCTGCCGCGGCCGCTCGTCATGCGCTTCGTCCTCAAGCTGTTGTCCGACTGTTACGAACCACGTGGTGGCGACGTCGTCGACCGGGTCATCGCGGGACTGACGAGGGTGGTGCCATCGGCATGAGAAACCTTGGTGAGGCGGCAAAGAGGCCGTCACCGCTGTTCACGCAGTCACCACCCCTACCCCCGTCAGACCCGGGTGCCCGCAGCTTCGCGCGGACGCCCGGCGGCAGCACTCCCGACATGCCCCAGCGCGCCCCCCGGAGAGCAGACCGATGACCAACCCCTACGTGCCCGTGCTCGTCCTGATGGGCATCGGAGCCGTGCTCGCCCTCGGCGGAGTCGCCGCGAGCGCCGTGATCGGCCCCAAGAGATACAACCGCGCCAAGCTCGACGCGTACGAGTGCGGCATCGAGCCCACCCCGCACGCGATCGGCGGAGGGCGCTTCCCGATCAAGTACTACCTCGTCGCGATGACCTTCATCATCTTCGACATCGAGGTGGTCTTCCTCTACCCGTGGGCGGTGGACTTCACGGTCCTGGCCACCTTCGGGCTCGTCGCCATGCTGAGCTTCCTCGCCCTGATCACCGTGCCGTTCGTCTACGAATGGCGCCGTGGCGGGTTCGAGTGGGACTAGCCGGAACCAGATAGGGAGAACGCAGATGGGGATCGAAGAGGCTCCCTCGGGCTTCTTGCTCACGAGCGTGGAGAACCTCGCGGGGTACTTCCGCAAGGCGTCGCTGTGGCCGGTGACGTTCGGCCTGGCGTGCTGCGCCATCGAGATGATGGCGGCCGGCGCGTCGCGCTTCGACCTGTCCCGCTTCGGCATGGAGGTCTTCCGGGCCTCGCCGCGGCAGGCCGACCTGATGATCGTCGCGGGTCGCGTGAGCCAGAAGATGGCGCCCGTGGTGCGCCAGGTCTACGACCAGATGTCCGAGCCCAAGTGGGTGCTGTCGATGGGCGTGTGCGCCTCGAGCGGCGGGATGTTCAACAACTACGCGATCGTCCAGGGGGTCGACCACATCGTGCCGGTCGACATCTACCTGCCGGGCTGCCCGCCGCGCCCCGAGATGCTCATCAACGCGATCCTCGCGCTGCACGAGCAGATCCAGGCCGAGCCGCTGGGCGTGAACCGGCGGGAGGCGGCCAAGGCCGCCGAGGCCGCGGCGCTCGAGGCGACCCCGACGTTCCAGATGAAGGGGCTGCTGCGGTGACGAGCACCAACGACGGGACGACGGGCCGCCCGGCGGACGCCGTCCAGCGGGACGAGGTCGCCCAGGGCGACGTGCCCGGCGAGGAGCTCGTGGCGGGACCGGGCCCGGGTGGGCGCGAGCCGCTCGAGGTCGTCGAGGTCCGCACGGGCATGTTCGGGGCCCACGGCTCGGGAGACACCTCGGGCTACGGGGGGCTGGTGCGCCCCGTGGTGCTGCCCGGGCCGAGCGCGCGCCCGTACGGCGGGTGGTTCGACGAGGCCGTGGACGTCCTGGCGGAGGTGCTCGCCGAGGCGGG
The DNA here is from genome assembly GCF_042726295.1 of Oerskovia sp. NPDC060338. Taxonomy (NCBI): domain Bacteria; kingdom Bacillati; phylum Actinomycetota; class Actinomycetes; order Micrococcales; family Cellulomonadaceae; genus Oerskovia; species Oerskovia sp. NPDC060338. The sequence goes on along the minus strand of NZ_JBHXCQ010000004.1, from coordinate 188,515 downwards.
CGTGCGCTTCGAGGACGCCGTCGAGCAGGTCGTCGTCGACCCGCCGGGGCCGCACGCCGAGCTCACGCTGCACGTCCGGCCCCCGCACGTCGTCACGGTCGCCCGCGCGCTGCGCGACGAGCAGGACCTGCGGTTCGAGCTGAGCATGGGCGTGAGCGGGGTGCACTACCCCCACGACGTGGGCCGCGAGCTGCACGCCGTCTACCACCTGACGTCGATCACGCACGGCCGGAGCCTGCGCCTCGAGGTCGCGGTCCCGGACGCGCACCCGCACATCCCCTCGACCACGTCGGTGTACCCGTCCAACGACTGGCACGAGCGCGAGACGTGGGACTTCTTCGGGATCGTCTTCGACGACCACCCGGCCCTGGCCCGCATCGAGATGCCGGACGACTGGCCGGGTCACCCGCAGCGCAAGGACTACCCGCTCGGCGGCATCCCGGTCGAGTACAAGGGCGCCACGGTGCCCCCGCCGGACCAGAGGAGGTCGTACTCGTGAGCCCCACCACCCCGCACGCGACACCCCACGCCACGAAGGCGCCGTACGGCGACTTCGACGCGTCGATCCCCAGCTACGAGGCGTCGGGCGGCGACTGGGCCGACATCGCGGCCGAGGCGACCCAGCTGGGCGAGGAACGCATCGTCGTCAACATGGGCCCCCAGCACCCCTCGACCCACGGTGTGCTGCGGCTCATGCTCGAGATCGACGGCGAGACCGTCACGGAGGCCCGCTGCGGTGTGGGCTACCTCCACACGGGCATCGAGAAGAACATGGAGTTCCGGACGTGGACCCAGGGGGTCACGTTCTGCACCCGCATGGACTACCTCGCGCCCCTGTTCCAGGAGACGGCCTATTGCCTCGCGGTCGAGAAGCTCCTCGGCATCACGGACGACGTCCCCGAGCGCGCGAGCATCATCCGCGTCCTCATGATGGAGCTCAACCGGATCGCGTCCCACCTGGTGTGCCTCGGCACGGGCGGCAACGAGATGGGCGCGACCACGGTCATGACCATCTCGTTCACGGCCCGCGAGGAGATCCTGCGGATCTTCGAGGCCGTCACGGGGCTGCGCATGAACCACGCGTACGTGCGCCCGGGGGGCGTGGTGCAGGACGTCCCGCCGGACGTCGTGGCCCAGATCCGCAAGGCCGACCCGCTGATCCGCGGCTACCTCGGCCAGCTCGGCGACCTCATGCTCGCCAACCCGATCTTCAAGTCCCGCCTGGTCGGCGTGGGTCACCTCAACCTCTCGGGCTGCATGGCGCTCGCGATCACGGGGCCCGTCCTGCGCTCGACCGGGCTGCCCTACGACGTGCGCAAGGCCGCTCCCTACTGCGGCTACGAGACGTACGACTTCGACGTGCCCACCTCGGACGACGCCGACTGCTACTCGCGCGTCGTGCTGCGGCTCGAGGAGTGCTACCAGTCGCTGCGCATCGTCGAGCAGTGCCTCGAGCGGCTCGAGGCCACGGCGGGCCAGCCCGTCATGGTCGGCGACAAGAAGATCGCGTGGCCCGCCCAGCTCGCGATCGGCAGCGACGGCATGGGCAACTCGCTCGACCACATCAGGGAGATCATGGGCACCTCGATGGAGGCCCTGATCCACCACTTCAAGCTCGTCACGGAGGGCTTCCGGGTCCCCGTGGGCCAGGTCTTCCAGTCGGTCGAGCACCCGCGCGGCGAGCTCGGCGTGCACCTGGTGTCCGACGGCGGCACGCGCCCCTACCGGGCGCACTTCCGTGATCCTTCGTTCAACAACCTGCAGGCGGTCGCCGTGATGTGCGAGGGCGGCCAGGTCGCCGACGTCGTCGTCGCGGTCGCCTCGCTCGACCCGGTGCTGGGAGGGGTGGACCGATGACGCTCGAGGCTCACAGGTCCGGATACGACGAGGCGACGTACGCGCGCCTCGCGCAGGACACCGCGGCGATCGTCGCCCGGTACCCGCAGAAGCGCTCGGCGCTGCTGCCCATGCTGCACCTGGTGCAGTCGGAGGACGGGTACGTCTCGCGCGACGGCATCGCGTTCTGCGCCGAGCAGCTCGGCATCACGGCGGCCGAGGTGTCGGCCGTCGCGACCTTCTACACGCAGTACAAGCGCCACCCCAACGGCACCTACACCGTGGGGGTGTGCACCAACACGCTGTGCGCGGTCATGGGGGGCGACGAGATCTTCGACGAGCTCTCCGAGCACCTGGGGGTCGGGCACGACGAGACGACCGAGGACGGGGCCATCACGCTCGAGCGTGTCGAGTGCAACGCGGCGTGCGACTACGCGCCCGTCGTGATGGTCAACTGGGAGTTCTTCGACAACCAGACCCCGGCGGGCGCCACGCAGCTCGCGGACCGCCTGCGGGCCGGCGAGCAGGTCGCCCCCACGCGCGGCGCCGCCTCGGTGTGCAGCTTCAAGCAGATGAGCCGCGTGCTCGCCGGGTTCTCCGACGGGCGTGCCGACGAGGGTGTCGGGGCAGGGGAGCCCACGCTCGCCGGGCTGCGGCTCGCGCGCGAGCACGACTGGACCGCGCCGGGCGGAGCGGCTCCGGACCAGGTCGACGGGTCGGCCACGGACACGGGCGAGGCGGCCGCTCAGGGCGCCTCCGCCGTCGGGCACGAGCAGTCCTCGGCCGAGCGCAAGCCCACCACGCCCGCCGACGCCACGGGCGCCACGCCCGACGCCTCGAAGGGGAAGCAGCCGTGAGCGAGCAGACGATCGACCCCCTGACCCCGGTCCTCAGCGAGACCTGGGACGCCCGGCGCTCCTGGACGCTCGACGCGTACGTCGCGCAGGGGGGCTGGAAGGGCCTCGCGAAGGCCCTCGCGCAGCCGCCCGCGGACGTCGTGCAGGTCGTCAAGGACTCGGGCCTGCGCGGCCGCGGCGGCGCCGGGTTCCCCACGGGCATGAAGTGGGGCTTCCTGCCCGCGCCCGACGGCGGGCCCCGCTACCTCGTCGTCAACGCCGACGAGTCCGAGCCCGGCACGTGCAAGGACATCCCGCTCATGCTCGCGAGCCCGCAGCTCCTGATCGAGGGCGTGGCCATCACGTCCTACGCGATCGGCTGCGACCACGCGTTCATCTACGTGCGCGGCGAGGTGCTGCACGTGTACCGCCGCCTGCTGCACGCGGTCGAGGAGGCGTACGCGGCCGGGTACCTGGGCAAGAGCATCCAGGGCTCGGGCTTCGACCTCGACGTCACGGTCCACGCGGGTGCCGGCGCCTACATCTGCGGCGAGGAGACCGCGCTGCTCGACTCGCTCGAGGGGCTGCGCGGCCAGCCGCGCCTCAAGCCCCCGTTCCCCGCGGTCGCGGGCCTGTACGCACGGCCCACCGTGGTCAACAACGTCGAGTCGATCGCGAGCGTCCCGGCGATCGTCAACGAGGGCTCGGACTGGTTCAGGTCCATGGGGACCGAGCGGTCGTCGGGCCACGGGCTGTTCTCGCTGTCGGGGCACGTCGTGCGCCCGGGCCAGTACGAGGCGCCGCTCGGCATCACGCTGCGCGAGCTGCTCGACATGGCCGGCGGGATCCGTGGCGGCAACCGGCTGAAGTTCTGGACGCCGGGAGGGTCCTCGACGCCCCTGTTCACCGACGCCCACCTCGACACTCCGCTCGACTACGAGTCGGTCGCCGCGGCGGGCTCGATGCTCGGAACGCGGGCCCTGCAGATCTTCGACGAGACCACGTGCGTGGTGCGGGCCGTGAGCCGGTGGATGGACTTCTACGCCCACGAGTCGTGCGGCAAGTGCACGCCGTGCCGCGAGGGGACGTACTGGCTCAAGCAGATCCTGCGCCGCATCGAGCACGGCGAGGGCACCGAGAGCGACCTCGACGTCCTGCTCGACACGTGCGACAACATCCTCGGCCGCGCGTTCTGCGCGCTCGGCGACGGCGCGACGTCGCCCGTCACGAGCAGCATCGCGCTGTTCCGCGAGGAGTTCGAGGCGCACATCACCGGCCGCGGCTGCCCGTTCGACCCCTCGGCCGCCGCACTGTTCGACTACACGCCCCGGCGTGCCCCGCAGGCCCTGACGGCAGGAGCGCACTGATGACGACCACGACGTCCGCCGGCACGTCGCCCGCCGCGGCGGCAGGGGGCGCACAGCCCCCCGCGCGTCGCGACGAGGTGACGTTCACGATCGACGGCATCGAGATGGCCGTGCCCAAGGGCACGCTCGTGATCCGTGCCGCCGAGCAGGTCGGCATCCAGATCCCGCGGTTCTGCGACCACCCGCTGCTCGCCCCCGCGGGTGCGTGCCGCCAGTGCCTCGTCGAGGTCGCGACGCCCGACCGCGAGGGCAACGTCCGCCCCATGCCCAAGCCGCAGGCCTCCTGCACGCTCGAGGCCACGCCCGGCATGGTCGTGAAGACCCAGCACACCTCGGCCGTCGCGGACAAGGCGCAGCACGGGGTCATGGAGCTCCTGCTCATCAACCACCCGCTCGACTGCCCGGTCTGCGACAAGGGCGGCGAGTGCCCCCTGCAGAACCAGGCCATGAGCAACGGGCGCTCGACGAGCCGGTTCGTCGACGTCAAGCGCACGTTCCCCAAGCCCATCGCGATCTCGACCGAGATCCTGCTCGACCGCGAGCGCTGCGTGCTGTGCCAGCGCTGCACCCGGTTCTCCGCGGAGATCGCGGGCGACGCGTTCATCGACCTGCAGAAGCGTGGGGCGCAGCAGCAGATCGGCCGGTTCGACGCGCGCGTCCTGGGCTTCGCCGACGGCGAGTCCGAGCCCGCAGCGCCCGCAGGCTCGCTGCCGTACGGCGCGCAGGCCGGGTTCGAGGCTCCCGTGGGGGCCGCGCTCGAGGACGAGTCGGGACGCCCGTTCGCCTCGTACTTCAGCGGCAACACCGTGCAGATCTGCCCCGTCGGAGCCCTGACGGGTGCCGCGTACCGGTTCCGGTCGAGGCCGTTCGACCTCGTCTCGACCCCGAGCGTGGGCGAGCACGACGCGTGCGGGTCCGCGATCCGCATCGACCACCGCCGCGGTGTGGTGCTGCGTCGCCTGTCGGGCGAGGACCCCCAGGTCAACGAGGAGTGGATCACCGACAAGGACCGCTTCGCGTTCGCGTGGCAGGACGCACCGGACCGCCTGACGCACCCGCTCGTGCGCGACCGCGAGGTCGACGCCGAGGGTCGGGTCACGCGCGGCGAGCTGCGCCCCGCGAGCTGGGCCGAGGCCCTCGAGGTCGCGGCGACGGGCCTCGCGCAGGCCCGTGCCGCGGGCGGCGTCGGGGTGCTCCCCGGAGGCCGCCTCACGGTCGAGGACGCGTACGCGTACGGCAAGTTCGCCCGCGTCGTCCTCGGGACCAACGACGTGGACCACCGCGCCCGCGCGCACTCGACCGAGGAGGCGGACTTCCTCGCCCACGCGGTCGCCGGCACCGGGCTGGGCGTGACGTTCGACGAGCTCGAGCACGCGCCCGCGGTGCTCCTCGTGGCCCTCGAGGCCGAGGAGGAGGCCGGCGTGACGTTCCTGCGCCTGCGCAAGGGCGTCCAGAAGCGCGGCCTGCGGGTCTTCTCGCTCGCACCGTTCGCGAGCCGGGGCGTGCAGCGCCTCGACGGCACGCTCCTGCGGGCGGCCCCGGGCACCGAGGCCGAGTGGCTCGACGTGCTCGCCACGGGCACCCAGACGCTGTTCGGGCACGACGGGGCCGTGGGCCCCGACGCCCCAGAGTCGGTCGAGGAACCGGCCGAGGTCTCGGCACTGCGCGACGCGCTCGCCGAGCCCGGGGCCGTGGTTCTGGTCGGCGAACGGCTCGCCGGGGTCCCCGGCGGGTACTCGGCGCTCGTGCGTCTCGTCGCGAGCACGGGAGCACGCCTCGCGTGGATCCCGCGCCGGGCGGGGGAGCGCGGGGCGGTCGAGGCCGGCACGCTGCCGGCCCTCCTCCCGGGCGGACGCCCGGTGACCGACGCCGCAGCCCGGGTCGACGTGGCCGTCGCCTGGGGCGTCGAGCACCTCCCGGGGACGCCGGGCCGGAGCACGGGAGAGATCCTCGACGCGCTGTCCGTGGGTCAGCTCGGCGGCGTGCTCGTGGGCGGCCTGCACTCCGACGACCTGCCCGACCCCGCGCACAGTCTCCGGGCGCTCGAAGCCGCAGGATTCGTCGTCTCGCTCGAGGTACGCGCCTCGGACGTCACGGCGCTCGCGGACGTGGTGCTGCCCGTCGCGCCGCCGGTCGAGAAGGCCGGCGCGTTCGTGAGCTGGGAGGGCCGCGTGCGGACCTTCGAGGCCGCGCTCGCCACGACCGCGATGCCCGACCACCGCGTGCTCGACGCGCTCGCCGACGCGGCGGGCTTCGTGCTCGGGGCCCGCACGACGGACGAGGTCCGGGCGGAGATCGACCAGCTCGGCACCTGGGACGGGACCCGCCCGCCGGCCCCCGAGGTCGCAGCGGCCGAACCACCCGCGGTCGCCCCGGGCACCGCGGTGCTCGCGGGATGGCGCCTGCTGCTGGACAGCGGCCGCGGCCAGGACGGCGAGCGGTTCCTCGCCGGCACGGCCAAGCGGCCCGTGGCCCGGCTGTCGGCGACGACCGCGGCGGCCGCGGACCTGTTCGAGGGGGACGCGGTCCGGGTGTCGACCGACCGCGGCTCGATCGAGCTGCCCGTGGTGATCACCGACATGGTCGAGCACGTCGTCTGGCTCCCGCTCGGTTCCGAGGGCTCGCGGGTCCATCGTGAGCTCGGCGTGGCTCAGGGAGCGCTCGTACGGATCGAGCCCGCTCCCGGAGCCTCGCGGCCCGGCCAGAGCGTCCAGCCCACCGACGGGGGAGCATCATGAGCGGCCTGCTGAACCTCGCCCTGGGCACTGCCTCGGTCACCGAGACCCCGGGCGTGCCCGGGATCACGGCCGACTTCTCCCAGGACAACGGCTGGACCTACCTGGTCAAGGCCGTGCTGATCATCGTCTTCCTGCTCACGAGCGTGCTCATCGCGATCTGGTTCGAGCGCAAGGTCGTGGCCCGGATGCAGGTCCGTCCCGGACCCAACGTGCACGGGCCGTTCGGTCTGCTCCAGTCGCTCGCGGACGCCATGAAGCTGCTCCTCAAGGAGGACCTCACGGTCACGGCGGCGGACAAGTTCGTCTACATCCTCGCGCCCATGATCGCGGTGTTCTGCTCGCTCCTGACGTTCGCGGTCATCCCGTTCGGGCCGAACGTCACGATCCCGTTCACCGACTACTCGACGCCCGCACAGCTCACCGACTTCCCCGTCGCGGTGCTCTACATCCTGGCGTGCGCCTCGGTGGGCGTGTACGGGATCGTGCTCGGCGGCTGGTCGTCGGGCTCGACCTACCCGCTGCTCGGCGCGGTCCGCTCGACGGCCCAGGTCATCAGCTACGAGCTCGCGATGGGCCTGGCCCTCGTGAGCGTCTTCATCATGGCGGGCTCCATGTCGACCTCGCAGATCGTCGACTCCCAGACCCAGGTCTGGTGGGCGCTCATCCTCATCCCGAGCTTCGTGATCTACATCATCGCGATGATCGGCGAGACCAACCGCCTGCCGTTCGACCTCCCCGAGGCCGAGGGCGAGCTGGTCTCGGGCTACATGACCGAGTACTCGTCCATGAAGTTCGCGTGGTTCTTCCTCGCCGAGTACATCAACATGATCAACGTCTCGGCCGTCGCGACCACGCTCTTCCTGGGGGGCTGGCGTGCGCCGTGGCCCCTGTCGGCGATCAACGACGGCATGTTCAACGAGGGCTGGTGGCCCATCCTCTGGTTCCTCGTCAAGGTCTGGGCCTTCATGTTCGTGTTCGTGTGGGTCCGCGGCACGCTCCTGCGCCTGCGCTACGACCAGTTCATGAAGTTCGGGTGGAAGGTCCTCATCCCGGCCGCGCTCGCCTGGATCGTCGTGCTCTCGGTCGTCCAGGGCATGATCCGCTTCGGTGACGTCGACAACCGCGCGATCCTCGTGGCGGCCGTCGTCCTGGGGGTGGTCGCGATCGCCGCGATCTTCCTGTGGCCGCAGAAGAAGCAGCCCGACGCCGACGCGGGCGGGCGAGCGGCGCCGTCGGGCACCTCGCCCTACCGCAAGGGCACCACCGCGGCCCCCGAGCCCTTCGACGCCTTCGCGGGCGGCTTCCCCGTCCCGCCGCTGCCAGGACAGACCCTGCCCAGCGCACCGCGCAGGGCGCGGCGCCTGGTCCCCGAGGGCAGCCCGCCCGCGGGAGACGGTCCCGCAGCACCCGACGCCCAGGACGAGGAGGTCCCCCGTGGCTGACTACGAGTCGTTGATCCCGCAGAGGAAGGGGCTCGGCGGGCTGCTCGCGCCCGTCGCCGGGTTCGGGGTGACGTTCTCCTCGATGTTCAAGCCGACCGTGACCGAGCAGTACCCGTTCGAGAAGGTGCCGACCAAGCCCCGCTACCACGGGCGTCACCAGCTCAACCGGTACGAGGACGGGCTCGAGAAGTGCATCGGGTGCGAGCTGTGCGCCTGGGCGTGCCCCGCGGACGCGATCTACGTCGAGGGCGCGGACAACTCGGCGCTCCCCGACGGTGCGCACCGCTCGCCCGGAGAGCGCTACGGCAGCGTCTACCAGATCAACTACCTGCGCTGCATCTTCTGCGGGCTGTGCATCGAGGCGTGCCCCACCCGGGCGCTCACCATGACCAACGAGTACGAGCTCACCGGACCTACCCGTGAAGGGCTGATCTGGGAGAAGGAAGACCTCCTCGCGCCGCTGCGCGAGGGCATGCTGGCCGCGCCGCACCCCATGGTGCCCGGCACGACCGACACCGACTACTACCGGGGAGAGGTGACCGGGCCCGTGCCCGAGCAGATCGACTGGGTGCGCGAGCACCGGCCCGACGACCCGACCCTGCCGCCCGTCGTGGACCCCGCCGCCGCGCGGCGCCCCGAGGTCCGCAAGGTGGTCCGGTGACGGTCAGCGGGGGAGAGGTCGTCCTGTTCTGGGTCCTCGCCCCCCTCATGGTCCTGGCCGCGCTCGGCCTGCTGTTCGCCCGCAAGGCCGTGCACGCCGCGATCTGCGTCGTGTTCGTCATGATCAGCCTCGCGATCCTCTACATCGCGCAGGAGGCCGCCTTCCTGGGCGTCGTGCAGATCGTGGTCTACACGGGCGCCGTGATGATGCTCTTCCTGTTCGTGCTCATGCTCGTGGGCGTCGACGCCTCGGACTCGCTCGTCGAGACCATCCGCGGTCAGCGCTTCATCGGGATCCTGCTGGGCCTGGGGCTCGGCTCGGTCCTGGTCGGGGTGATCGCGCAGGCGACGTTCCCGCCGTCGGTCGGGCTCACGGCCGCGAACGCCGAGACCAACCCCGTGGCGCTCGCCCGCATCCTCTTCGCGGACTACGTGTTCGCCCTCGAGGTCGTCGGGATCCTGCTCGTGACCGCGGCCATCGCCGCCCTGGTCCTGACCCACCGCCGCCGGCTCGTGCCGCGCGTCGGGCAGCGGCAGGTCTCGGACGCCAAGGTCGCGGCCCTCGCCGAGGGCGGGCTCCTCACGCCGCTGCCCGCCCCGGGCGTCTACGCGCAGAACAACGCCATGGACACCCCGGCGCTCGACCCGCAGGGTCGCCCCATCGAGCACTCGGTCTCGCGGATCCTGCGCATCCGCGGCCAGGAGAGGTCGGCCGACCGCATCCTCGCGGCCGAGCGCGACGTGCTGGTCGAGCACGAGCCGGAGCTCACGGGCCGCAGGTTCCCCGAGCTGGCCGCGGGCACCGACGAGGACGAGGAACGCTGACATGGAGCTGACCAACTACCTGATCCTCGCCGCGATCCTGTTCGCGATCGGCGCGACCACGGTGCTGCTGCGCCGCAACGCGATCATCGTGTTCATGGGCATCGAGCTCATGCTCAACGCGACCAACCTCACCTTCGTGACGTTCTCGCGCATGCACGGAGACCTCCACGGGCAGGTCATCGCGTTCTTCGTGATGGTCGTGGCCGCGGCCGAGGTCGTCGTGGGGCTCGCGATCATCGTGGCCATCTTCCGTACCCGCCGTTCGGCCTCGGTCGACGACGTCAACCTGCTGAAGAACTGAGAGGGCAGGCATGCCAACGGTGACTCTGCTTTCAGCCCTCCCGCGCGTCGGCGAGCTCGGCGCGCTGCTCCCGGCCGCCCTCCCGACGCAGGAGATCGTGCCCGTCTCGACTATCGTGCCCGGCCCGTTCCTGCTGGCCCCGCTGCTGATCCTGCTGCCCCTCCTGGGCGCCGCGATCCTGCTGCTCGCGGGGCGCCGCAGCGACCGCTGGGGCGCGTGGTTCGGGGTGCTGATGTCGGGCGGCGCGTTCGTCGTCGCCCTCGTCGTCTTCTTCTCGATGCTCGGCCTGCCGGCCGACGAGCGGGTGGTCGACCACCGGCTCTTCGACTGGATCGCCGCGGGCGGCCTGGACGTGGGCGTGGGTCTGCGGATCGACCCGCTGTCCATGACGTTCGTGCTGCTCGTGACCTTCGTCGGCACGCTCATCCACGTCTACGCGGTCGCGTACATGGAGCACGACCCGGACAAGCGCCGGTTCTTCGCCTACCTGAACCTGTTCGTCGCAGCCATGCTGATCCTGGTCCTCGCGGACTCCTACCTGCTGCTGTTCGTCGGCTGGGAAGGCGTGGGTCTGGCCTCGTACCTGCTCATCGGGTTCTGGAACCACGAGCGGGCCAACGCGGTCGCGGCCAAGAAGGCGTTCATCATGAACCGTGTGGGCGACCTGGGCCTGATCGTCGCGCTCATGCTCATGTTCGCGGGCTTCGGCGCGGTGGACTTCGCGACGGTCTTCGCCGACGCCCCCGCGGCGGGCACGGCGCTGCTGACGGCGATCGGCCTCGCGCTCCTGGTCGCCGCGTGCGGCAAGTCGGCCCAGTTCCCGCTCCAGGCCTGGCTCGGGGACGCCATGGCGGGCCCCACGCCGGTCTCGGCCCTCATCCACGCGGCGACCATGGTCACCGCGGGCGTCTACCTGGTGGTCCGCTCGGCCCCCGTGTTCGAAGGGGCCCCGACGGCGCAGCTCGTGGTGGTCATCGTCGGTGCGATCACGCTCCTGTTCGGGGCGATCATCGGCTGTGCCAAGGACGACATCAAGAAGGCCCTGGCGGCCTCGACCATGTCGCAGATCGGCTACATGATCCTCGCGGCGGGCCTGGGACCCATCGGGTACGCGTTCGCGATCTTCCACCTCGTGACGCACGGCTTCTTCAAGGCCGGGATGTTCCTGGGTGCGGGTTCGGTCATGCACGGCATGAACGACGGGGTGGACATGCGCCGTTTCGGCGCGCTGTCGAGGTACATGAAGGTCACGTGGGTCACGTTCGGTCTGGGCTGGCTCGCGATCCTGGGCATCCCGCCGTTCTCCGGGTTCTGGTCCAAGGACAAGATCATCGAGGCCGCGTTCGTCCCGATCGACGGCCAGGAGTGGCGTGCATGGGTCTTCGGCGGTGTGGCGCTGCTGGGCGCGGGGATCACCGCGTTCTACATGTCGCGCCTGTTCTTCATGACGTTCCACGGGCACAAGCGCTGGAACGACGGGTCGGGCAGCCCCACGGGGCCGCTCTCGACAGACGGCCCCGTGCAGCACCCGCACGAGTCCCCGGCGCTCATGACGATCCCCATGGTGGTCCTCGCGGTCGGGTCCGTCGCGCTCGGCGGACTCCTCGCGATCGGCAACGGGTTCGTCGACTGGCTCTCGCCCGTCACGGGCCACGCCGAGCACGCCGAGCCGGTCCTGCCGGTCTGGGCGCTCATCGCGCTGACCCTCCTGCTGGTCCTGGTGGGCGTGCTGCTCGCCTGGCGCCAGTACGCGGTGTCCCGCGTGCCGATCGTGCCTCCGCACGGGTCGGCGCTCACGCGGGCCGCGCGACGGGACCTCTACCAGGACGACGTCAACGAGGCCGTCTTCATGCGGCCCGGGCAGTACCTCACACGATCCCTGGTCTACGGGGACCGGCAGATGGTCGACGGCGGCTGGATGGGCCTCGCCGGCCTCGTCGGAGCGACAGGGGAGAAGTTGCGCGGCATGCAGAACGGATTCGTCAGGTCCTACGCGGCGACGATGCTCGCTGGCCTGATCGTGATCGTCGCGGTGGTCCTCGCCGTGACCACCGGAACAGGGAGCTGAGGGACCGATGACCACCGATATTCCCTGGCTGACACTTCTGATCGTCCTGCCGCTCGTCGGCGCGGCGGCGGTCTGGGGGCTGGGCGCGACCTCTGCGCGCAAGCACCTGCGGACCGTCGCGGTCGTCTTCGCGCTCGCCGAGCTCGTGCTGCTCGGCCTCGCGATCAGCGCGTTCGACACTGCGGACGCGGGCACCTTTCAGCTCACCGAGACCCACGCGTGGATCCCGCAGCTCGGCGTGAGCTACGCGGTCGGCGCGGACGGCGTCGCGCTCCTGCTCGTCGGGCTCGCGGTGCTCCTGGTCCCGCTCGTGGTGCTCGCCGCGTGGCGCGAGCAGGACGGCGACCTCGCCAAGCTCCGCCACTACCTGGGCCTGGTGCTGCTCCTCGAGGCGTTCATGGTCGCGGTCTTCGTGGCCCGCGACGTGTTCTTCTTCTACGTCCTGTTCGAGGCCATGCTGATCCCGGTCTACTTCATGATCGGCGGGTTCGGGGGCGGGGCGCAGCGGCGGTACGCGGCCGTGAAGTTCCTGCTCTTCTCGCTCGCGGGCGGGCTCGTCATGCTCGTCGGGGTCATCGCCCTCTACCTCAACGGGCCGGGCGGGGAGCAGGGCTTCCTGACCCAGACCCTGGTCGACGACCTGGCGGCGAACCCGCTGCCCGTGAGCACCGAGCGGCTGCTGTTCCTCGCGTTCTTCCTCGCCTTCGCGATCAAGGCGCCGCTCTTCCCGGTCCACACCTGGTTGCCCGACGCCGCCGAGCACGCCCCCGCGGGCACCTCGACGCTGCTCGTGGGCGTCCTGGACAAGGTCGGCACGTTCGGCATGCTGACGCTGTGCCTGCCGCTGTTCCCGAACGCGAGCCGGTGGGCGGCTCCCGTGATCGTGGTGCTGGCAGTGGTCTCGATCCTCTACGGCGCGCTCATGGCGATCGGCCAGACCGACGTCATGCGGCTCATCGCCTACACGTCGGTGTCCCACTTCGGGTTCATCGTGCTGGGGATCTTCTCGTTCACGTCGCTCAGCATCTCCGGGGCGTCGTTCTACATGTTCAACCACGGCATCTCGACCGGGGCGCTCTTCCTCCTGGCGGGCTTCCTGATCGCGCGGCACCCGACGCGCTCGCAGCGCCTGACCGACTACGGCGGCCTGCAGCGGGTGACGCCGATCCTCGCGGGCACGTTCCTCGTGGCGGGTCTCTCGGCGCTCTCGCTGCCCGGCCTGTCGACGTTCGTGTCCGAGATCATGGTCCTCGTCGGGACGTTCTCGCGCAGCCACCCGGCGGCGCTCGTCGCGGTCCTGGGTGTGGTCCTCGCGGCGCTGTACGTGCTGCTGACCTACCAGAAGGTCTTCACGGGCCGGACGCCCGACGCCCTGACGGGGACCGCGGACCTGGGAGCTCGCGAGAAGTGGGTCGTCGCGCCCTTGATCGTGGCCCTGCTGGTCCTCGGCTTCTACCCGGCACCCGCGCTCGACCTGGTGCGCGAGCCCGCGCAGGCGACCATGACGGCCGTCGGGCTCGAGGACCCTGCCCCGAACCCCGAACTCCTCAGCGTTGAAGGGAGCGACTCGTGAGCACCGCAGCCGCCTTCGTGGCCCCCACGATCGACTGGGCCTACCTCGTCCCCGTGATCGTCGTCCTGGGGGCCGGTGTCCTGGGCGTCCTGGTCGAGGCCTTCGTGCCGGACCGGCACCGCCGGGCGGTCCAGGTCGTCCTGGCCCTGGGCGCACTCGTCGGGGCCCTCACGACGATCGTCCTGCTCTGGGGCGACGTGCAGGAGCTCAACGGCATCCAGGTGCTGGGCGGGTCGCTCGTGATCGACCCGTTCGGCCTGGCGCTCCAGGGGATCGTCGTGGTCCTCGCGCTGCTGGCCACGCTCGTGATCGCCGACCGCACCTCGACCGGGCAGGACGCGTTCGCGCCCACCGCTGCGGCCGTGCCCGGCTCGGCCTACGAGGACCTCGCCCGCCGCCGCGGTCTCGAGCAGACCGAGGTCTTCCCGCTCGTGCTGTTCGCGGTGGGCGGCATGATGATCTTCCCCGCCACGGGCGACCTGCTGACGATGTTCGTCGCGCTCGAGGTGCTCTCCCTGCCGCTGTACGTGCTCACGGCGCTCGCGCGCCGTCGTCGGCTCCTGTCGCAGGAGGCCTCGTTCAAGTACTTCCTGCTGGGGGCCTTCGCGTCGGCGATCTTCATCTTCGGCGTGGCGCTCGTGTACGGCTTCGCGGGCTCGGTGCGGATCGCCGAGGTGCGCGCGGCGCTGCTGGACGGCGGCGGGCTCGACGGGATGACGGGCCTGGTGCTCCTGGGCCTGGTCATGGTGCTCGCGGGCCTGCTCTTCAAGGTCGGCGCGGCCCCGTTCCACTCGTGGACCCCCGACGTCTACCAGGGTGCTCCCACGCCCATCACGGGCTTCATGGCGGCCTGCACCAAGGCGGCGGCGTTCGGCGCGCTGGTGCGTGTGCTCTACCTGATCGGCTCGGCGCTCCCGCCGGACCTGCAGGAGAAGCTCGTGGTCGCGCTGTGGGTCGTCGCGATCCTCACCATGGTCGTCGGGTCGGTCATCGGTGTGATCCAGACGGACATGAAGCGTCTTCTCGCATACTCGTCGATCGCGCACGCGGGCTTCCTCCTCGTGGCGCTCGTGGGCTTCGGCGAGCTCAGCGGGTTCGGTGTCCGGGCCGTGGTCTTCTACCTGCTCGCCTACGGTCTGGCGACCGTGGGGGCCTTCGCGGTCGTGACGCTCGTGCGCGAGCGGTCGCCGCAGCCTCAGGCCGCCACGGAGAGCCCGGTGCTCGCTGCGGTGGGTACCGGCGGGACGGCAGGGTCCGCAGCAGCAGCGGGGCCCGCGGCCGCTGGAGCGGGGGACCTCCACGCGCCCGACGGCGGAGCGATCCTCGGCGAGGCCACGCACCTGACCGAGTGGGCCGGGCTGGGCAAGCGCAGCCCGTGGCTCGCGGGGGCGTTCGCCCTGTTCCTGCTCTCGATGGCAGGCATCCCCCTGACCGCGGGCTTCATCGCGAAGTTCACGGCGTTCGGTGCCGCCGTCGCGGTGGGGGCCTGGCCGCTCGCCCTGATCGGGGTCCTTGCCTCGGCGGTCTCGGTGTTCTTCTACGTGCGGATCATCGTCCTCATGTTCTTCACGCCGTCGCCGTCGAGCGCCGCCGGCGGGGTCGGGGAGGAGGGCCGCGAGAACGCGGGTGGGGGACCCGCGGCGGCCTCCGCCCTGGCCGCGCTCACGACCCGGGTGACGGTCGTCCGGTCCGAGGGATTCACCACGGTCGCGATCGTGATCTGCGTGACAGGAGTCGTCCTTCTCGGCGTTTTGCCCTCCTCGGTTCTCGATCTTGCCCTCGAGGCGGCTAAGTTCAGACCGTGACCACAGTGCCACCCGTCTCAGCGACGGCGATCCCCCTGACCGATCCGGAGCTCTCCGCGACGCTCACCGCACGCCTTGCGACCGTCGAGGCGCGCCTGGGCGACGCCGTCGCGCACTCCGACGGGCTCGCGGACACCGCGTCCCGCCACCTCGTGAACGCCGGCGGAAAGCGCCTGCGCCCGCTCCTCGCACTGCTGTGCGCGGAGCTGGGCGACGGTGCCCGCCCGGAGGTGGTGGAGGCGGCCGTCGTCGTCGAGCTCACCCACCTGGCCTCGCTCTACCACGACGACGTGATGGACTCCGCGCCCGTGCGACGCGGCGCTCCCTCGGCGCACGCCGTGTGGGGCAACTCCGTCGCGATCCTCATCGGAGACCTGCTCTTCGCCCGTGCGGCGTCGACGGTCGCCGCGCTGGGTCCGGAGGCCGTGCTCATCCAGGCACGGACCTTCGAGCGGTTGTGCCTCGGCCAGCTGCACGAGACGACGGGCCCCTCGGAGAGCGACGACCCCGTCGAGCACTACCTCGAGGTCCTCGCGGACAAGACCGCGTCGCTGCTCTCGACCTCGGCTCGCCTGGGCGCGATGTTCGGCGGGTGCGACCCGTCGGTCGTCGAGGTCGTCGCGGAGTACGGCGAGAAGCTGGGCGTCGCGTTCCAGCTCGCCGACGACGTGCTCGACCTCGCGTCCTCGGGCGAGCAGTCCGGCAAGACGCCCGGCACGGACCTCCGTGAGAAGGTGCCGACCATGCCCGCCCTGCTGCTGCGCGCCCGTGTGAGCGGTGGCAAGGGCACCGCCGCGGACGCCGCGATCGTCGACCTGCTCGACTCGGACCTGTCCGGGGACGAGGAGCTCGCGTCGGCCGTCGCCGCGCTGCGTGCGCACGAGGTCCTGGCGGAGACCCGCGCGCTCGCCGTGGGCTGGGCCCGTGCGGCGATCGCCGAGCTCGACCCGCTGCCTGCGGGCCCGGTCAAGGACGCGCTCGTCTCGTTCGCCCAGGCGCTCGCCGACCGCGCGGCCTGAACCTCTCGGAGGGCGGTGCCAGGGACCTCGCGGTCCCCGGCGCCGCCCTCCGCCGTACCAGGTGAATCTCGTCCTCTGGAGCCACGCGCGTGGGCTCGCGGGACGGTGTCCCTGGCCTGCGAGGACGCTGCTCGCAGCATTGCTGCCAGTAGCGCCAGGGGGAGTTCTCCCCATCCACTGGATGCCAAGGTCGTGACGTCTTGTGGTTATCCTTCTACCCGCGACGGGTAGGGGCACCTGGCAGGAGGAGCTCTGGGGACACCTGGTTGCAGCACTCAGCATCCTCGGAGGATCTGTGACCTTCCTTTCCCGTCTGTACGACAGGCGTCGCTCCGTCGCATCCGTGAGCACGGTGTCCATCTTCTCGACCGCGCTGGTCGCCTTCGCGATCACGTACGACGGTCAAGCCACGGCAGACGTGGAGCTCAACGACTCCGGCGTGTGGGTGACCCGCACGTCGGGTGGCGCGCTGGGGCGGTTCAACTTCGAGTCCCAGGCACTGGACGGGTCGCTGCTGGCCTCGTCGGCCTCGTTCGACGTCCTGCAGAACGCGGGCAAGGTGCTGCTCGTCGACGACGGCGCAGGTTCCGTGAGCCCCGTCGACGTGGCGCGGCTCAAGCTCGACGGGACGGTCCGTCCGCCGACGGGCGCTGAGGTCGCCCTGGGAGGTTCCACGGTGGCCGTCCTCGACGACGAGGAGGGCCTGCTGTGGGTGGTCCCGTTCGCGGGGGTCGCGTCGTTCGACGCGGAGAACCTCGAGCCGACCGCCGAGGTCGGCGGTGAGGGCGTCGTCCAGGTCGCCCAGGACGGCACGGTGTTCGTCGTCGTCCCGGCCACGGGTGAGCTGACCAAGGTCACGACGACGGCGACCGGGACGGTCGAGGAGGTCACCACGTCCACGGTGCCGGTCGGCAAGGGCGACGAGGTCGAGCTCACGACCGTGGGGTCGCAGCCGGTCGTGCTCAACCGCACGCAGTCTCAGCTGGTTCTTCCGGGGGGCAAGACGCTGGCGCTCGAAGGGGCGTCGGACGGACGCCTGCAGCAGCCGGGGGCCAAGACGCCGGACGTCGCGGTCGCGACGAGCACAGGCCTGGTCCTGGCGCCCCTCGACGGTGGCGACGCGGTGACGCGCGCGGCGTCGGGCCTGCCGGCGGCGCCCGTGCAGCTGGGTGGATGCACGTACGGCGCGTGGTCGCAGTCGGGTCAGGTCATCCGTGACTGTGCGGGGACCGACCTGGACATCGACAAGCGGCTCGACGGGGTGGATCCCCAGAACCGCCTGGAGTACCGGGTCAACCGCAAGGCGATCGTGCTCAACGACCTGTCGGCGGGCACGCTGTGGATGGCGGCCGACGAGTACGAGAAGGTCGACGACTGGGAGCTGGTGCTCCCCGAGCAGGCCGAGGGCGAGGAGTCCGAGGCGGACCTGAGCACCCCGGAGCAGGTCGACCAGTTCGTGCTCGACCGTTCCCAGCCCAACCAGCCGCCGCTGCCGGTCGACGACACGTTCGGGGTGCGCCCCGGGCGCACGACCCTGCTGCCCGTGCTGGGCAACGACGTCGACCCCGACGGGGACGTCATGACCGCGACCCTCGCCGGCGAGGGGCCGCACGGCGCGCAGGTGCAGACGGTGCTGGGTGGTGCGGCGCTCCAGGCCGTCGTCCCGGCGGACGCAGAAGCGGGGACGTCCTCGTTCCGGTACTCGGTGTCCGACGGTCGTGGCGGGGTTGCCGAGGCCGGTGTCGAGCTGAAGGTCTCGCCGTGGGGCGAGAACGCCGCGCCCGAGCAGACGGGGGAGCCGGTGCTGGTCGTCGAGTCCGGCAAGACTGCCGAGATCAAGGTCCTGCCGTTCTTCCGTGACCCGGACGGCGACGACCTGTACCTCGCGGCGGCGTCGGTCACGTCGGCCGGCGACGAGGTGCGTTCGCGCCCGGACGGCACGGTCGAGTTCCGTGACGGCGGCGGGTCGACGGGCCGCAAGATCGTCAAGATCATGGTGGCCGACGGTCAGGGCGAGGTCTTCGAGGGCGTGCTGAACGTGGACGTGTCGGGGGCCGGGCAGCTCGCGCCGGTCGCGGTCGCGGACCACGTGGTCGTGCCGGCGGGGCAGCCCGTGACGGTCGAGCCGTTGCTGAACGACTACGACGCCAACGGTGACGAGCTGCGTCTGGTGGCGGTCTCCGAGTCCGCACCCGCGCAGATCACCTCCAACTTCGATGCGGGTACGTTCCAGTTCTTCTCCAACGAGCCGCGGTCCTACGACCTGACGTACCAGGTCTCGGACGGTCCCAACGCGACGACGGGGCTGGTGCGCGTCGACGTGCTGCCGGCCTCGGCCGCCGAGGGGCCGCCCATCGTGGTCTCCGACACCGCGCTGCTTCCCTCGGGGGGCAAGACGCTCGTGGACGTGCTGGCCAACGACACCGATCCTGCGGGCGGGGTGCTCGTGGTGCAGTCGGTCAACGTGCCGGAGAACGCGGGGGTCTCGGTCGCGGTGCTGGCGCACCAGATGCTGCGGATCACCGAGATCCGCCGGCTGGACGCGCCCGTGACGATCGAGTACACGGTCTCCAACGGGACACAGACCACGACCGGGCAGGTGCGGGTCATCCCGGTCCCGGCCCCCGTCAAGCTCCAGCCGCCGAACGCGGCCGCGGACGAGGCGACCGTCAGGGTGGGCGACGTGGTCACCATCCCCGTGCTCAAGAACGACACGCACCCCGACGGCCTGGAGCTCTTCCTGCAGGACGAGCTCGAGCAGGGCGTGGCCCCCGAGCAGGGCGAGATCTTCGCGTCCGAGGGGCAGCTGCGGTTCAAGGCCGGTCCCGAGGCCGGCACGGCCTACGCGATCTACCGGGTCCGGGACAAGAACGGCCAGGAGGACTCGGCCCAGGTCACGATCCACATCCGGGACGGTGAGGAGAACTCGGCGCCCCAGCCGCTGCCCGTGCAGATGCGCGTGCTGTCCGGGGCCAGCGTGCGGGTCGCGGTGCCGTTGGACGGGATCGACCCGGACGGCGACTCGGTCCAGCTGACCGGGATCGCGTCCTCACCGACCAAGGGGACCGCGAAGGTCGAGGACGGCTACCTCGTCTACGTGGCGTCGAAGGACGCGACCGGGTCGGACACGTTCACGTACTCGGTCCAGGACGCGCGCGGCGAGATCGCCGTGGGCACGGTCCAGGTCGGGATCTCCCGGCCGCCGGCAGCGAACCAGCCGCCTGTCGCGATCGACGACGTGGTCACGGTCCGCCCCGACCGCACGGTCTCGGTGGCCGCGCTCGCGAACGACACCGACCCCGACGGCGACCAGATCGCGTTGCGCCCTGCGGGCCTGGAGGCTCCGAAGGAGCTCGACGCCCAGGTCGTGCAGGACCGGGTGGTCCTGACGAGCCCTGCCGAGGCGGGTTCGACATCGTTCTACTACGGGATCGAGGACGCGTTCGGCGCTCGGGCCGCGGCCTCGATCACCGTGAACGTCGACCAGGACGCCCCCTTGCTCGCGCCGATCGCGCGCGACGACACGGTCCCGATGGACTCGATCCTGGGCAAGACGAGCGTCAAGGTCGCGGTCCTGGACAACGACGACGACCCCGACGGCGCAGCGTCCGAGCTCACGGTTACGACCGAGACCCTCGGTGCCACGGTGTCCGCGGACGGCGTCCTGACCGTGCCGCTGACCGAGGAGCGACAGGTCCTGACCTACACGGTCACCGACGTGGACGGCCTCACGTCCCGGGCGTTCGTCAAGGTCCCAGGCCTGACCGAGCAGATCCCGCAGCTGCGCCCGGGGATCGCGCCGCTCGAGGTCCACGCGGGTGAGGCTCTGCCCGTGGACATCACCGACTACGTCCTGGTCCTGGAAGGGCGCACCCCGCGCTTGACCGAGGAGTCGAAGGTCTCGGCGCTCGAGGGAACGGTCGCCGTGACCGACGCCACGAACGTGGTCTACACCCCCCGGGTGGACTACGCCGGGCCCTCAGCCCTGTCGTTCGAGGTCACCGACGGCTCGGGACCGGACGACCCCGAGGGCCACAAGGCCCTGCTCACGCTGCCCGTCCTCGTCCTGGCGCCCAAGAACCTTCCCCCGGTCCTGTCGGCGTCGAACGTCGACGTCGCGGCCGGTGACGAGGCGACCGTGGACCTGGCCCGGTTCGTCGAGGACCCCGACGGGGACCCCGTGACGTTCACCGCGGGTGCGGCCCCGGCCGGGATCTCGGTCGCGGTCAGCGGTACCACCGCGACGGTCCAGGCCACCCCCGAGATCGCCAAGGGCACCGTGCTGAACGTCCCGATCTCGGCGACCGACGGCGAGCACCCACCCGTCGAAGGGATCCTCGCGGTCAAGGTCGTGGCCTCGACCCGCCCGTTGGCCAAGGCCAACGAGGACACCGTCGACAAGGCCCACCAGGGCAAGGACGTCCCGGTCAAGGTGCTGGCCAACGACTCGAACCCCTTCCCCGAGACCCCGCTCAAGGTCGTCGACGCCCTGGTCGAGACCGGCAACGGCTCGGCGACGGTCTCCGGCGACCAGGTCGTGGTGACCCCGGACAAGACGTTCGTCGGGGTCATGGTCGTGCGCTACCGCATCCAGGACGCCACGAACGACCCCGACCGCCAGGTCGAGGGACGCATCCAGGTGACCGTCCAGGGACGCCCGGAGACCCCGGCCAAGCCCACGGTCGAAGAGGTCCGCTCCAAGACGGTCGTGCTGACGTGGGACCCGCCCGTCAACAACGGTGCCGAGATCACGGGGTACACCGTCAAGTCGACCAACGGCTACACCAAGGCGTGCGCGACCACCACCTGCACGCTGGACGGCCTGACGAACAACGTCATCTACAACTTCACCGTCGTGGCGACCAACGAGGTCGGTGACTCCGACCCGTCCGCACCCTCCGAGGATGCACGACCCGACGAGAAGCCCGACCGCCCGGCACCGCCGACCCTCGAGTTCGGCGACAAGTCGATCAAGCTCACCTGGGTCAACGCGACGTACACGGACCGTTCCCCGATCGAATGCGTCAACATCCGCATCTCGGGACCCGGCGGAGGAACGGACCGCGCCTGCGTGACCGGCACCTCGTACGAGTGGACCGGACTGCAGAACGGCGGCTCCTACACCTTCGAGATCCAGGCCAAGAACGCCGCCCCCGACTCGTCCGAGTGGTCCGGGGCCTCGGCACCCGAGATCCCGGCAGGACGGCCTGCGGCTCCGGCGAAGCCGGGGGCGACGCGTACGTCGCTCGGTGCCTCGTCGCAGATGAAGGTCGTGTGGTCGGCGCCGGCGGACAACGGCGGTCCGATCACGGGCTACACGGTCGAGGCGCTGCGTGGGGGGGCCGTGGTCTCCTCGACCAAGGTCGCCACGACGACGGCGACCATGAGCGTGCCTGCCGACAGCACCGACTACACATTCCGGGTCAAGGCGCACAACAAGGCCTCGGACAAGTTCGGCGAGGCCGACTTCAGCCCTGAGTCCAACCCGCAGCGTGCGTTCGCCGCCCCCGGTGCGGTGACGGGCCTGACCGCCAAGGCCACGGGAGCCAACGGGACGGTCCAGCTCGCGTTCGCCAACGTGACGGCCGCCGGGGCGCGTGACGGCGAGATCGGCTACGAGTGGAGCCAGAACGGCAGCTCGGGCTGGGCCGCTCTGGGAGCGAACAAGGTCGTCAGCGGACTGAACAACGGGACGGGCTACGACTTCTACGTCCGTGCGGTGGTCAAGGCCGACGGCGGACGGGGGGACGGTCCGGCCTCGAACAAGGCCACCGCGAACCCGTACGGTCCCATCCCGGCGCCCAGCGTGAACGCCTCGGGAGGGAACCAGACCGTCGGCTTCAGCTGGAGCACCTCGGGCAACGGGCGCACCTACACGACCACGGTCACGGGGGCCGTCTCGAGCGGAGCCGCGAGCGGGAGCGTCAACGTCGCGGCGGGCTACTCCGACCGCAAGGAGATCTGTGTCACGGTCAAGGACACCGAGGGGCAGACCGCCTCGAAGTGCGCGGCTGCGACCTCGGACGCCAAGCCGGCCCGTGACATCTGGACCGAGCGGGGCAGCCGGGTGAGCAACAACGACTGCAACGACCCCGCGTGCGCCTACCTCGTGCTCCGCATCCGCAACGCGGAGCCCAACACGTCGTTCAGCACGCAGTGCTGGTCGAGCTACGGCGGGAACCACTGGTTCAGCCCCTCGAGCGGCGGGTTCTCCAGCACCGCGCTCAACGGCGCGTCGCAGCGGACCGACGCGAACGGCAACTGGGACGGCACCATGTGGTGCTTCCACGGGAACGCCGGGACGACGATCTGGGTCAAGACGAACGTCTGGGGCGACTCCAGAGCAGCGATCTGGTGACGCCCCGCAGGACCCGCGCCCTACCTTCAGCACGACCGAGACCACGAGGAACCTCCCGATGACCACCATGACCCCCGAGCAGGCCGCCTGGTTCGCTCAGACCTTCGACCGTCTGGTCACCAACGTGGGCCAGGCCGTGCTGGGCAAGTCGCACGTCGTGCGCCTGGTCCTCACGTGCATGCTCTCCGAGGGCCACATCCTCCTCGAGGACGCGCCCGGCACGGGCAAGACCTCCCTGGCCCGCGCGCTGGCTGCGAGCGTCCAGGGCACGCAGAACCGCATCCAGTTCACGCCGGACCTGCTGCCCTCCGACGTCACGGGCGTGACGATCTACGACCAGAAGACCGCGAAGTTCGAGTTCCACCAGGGCCCGATCTTCGCGTCGATCGTCCTCGCGGACGAGATCAACCGTGCCTCGCCCAAGACGCAGTCCGCGCTCCTGGAGGTCATGGAGGAGGGGCAGATCACGGTCGACGGCGTGACCCACTCGGTGGGCCGGCCGTTCATGGTCATCGCGACCCAGAACCCGATCGAGCAGGCGGGCACCTACCGCCTGCCCGAGGCGCAGCTCGACCGCTTCCTCATGAAGACCTCGCTCGGGTACCCCGACCACGCGGCCACGGTCGAGATCCTGCAGGGGGCCTCGGTGCGTGACCGCAGCGCGACCCTGCAGGCGCTCATCACCACGCAGGCCGTCGCCGAGATGGCCGACCTCGCCGCGGGTGTCCACGTCGACGGCGCCGTGCTCGAGTACATCTCGCGCCTCGCCGAGGAGACCCGCAACGCGGCCGAGTGCCGCGTCGGGGTCTCGGTGCGCGGGGCGCTCGCCCTCGTCCGGTGCGCCAAGGTGTGGGCTGCGGCGCACGGTCGCAACTACGTCCTGCCGGACGACATCAAGGAGCTCGCACAGCCCGCCTGGGCGCACCGGCTCGTGCTCGACCCCGAGGCAGAGTTCGCGGGGGCGACCAACGAGGGGGTGCTCGCGCGCCTCCTGGCCGACGTCGCGGCACCGCAGGAACGCCGGTCGGCCTGACCTGATGACCACGACCGAGACCTCCGTCGCCGCGGGCGGCGCTCCAGACCCTGCTCCCGGGCGCACGCCCCAGGGCGCCCCGAGCACCCAGGGCACCACGGGTACGCCCGGCGCCCCCGAGTCCCCTGGGACCCCGTCCGGAGCCCCCCGGAGCGCCCGGGCTCCCTGGAGCCGCCCGGCCCGCCCGACCACGGGCAGGGCCGCGCCCGCGCGCCCGGGGCGCGCGACGCCGTCGGGCAGGGGGAGCGGGCTGGCGGCACGCCTGCGCGGGCTGCTCGCCCCTGTGACGACACCTGTCGCGACGGCGCTCGCCCCTGTGGTCTCGGTCGTGAGCCCGTTCGGGTGGGCGGTCCTGGTCGGGACCGTCGCGGCGTGGTGGGCCGGCCTGCTGTTCTCGTGGGTCGAGCTGATCGTGGTCGCGGTCGTCCTGACGGTCGCGCTCCTCGCCGCCGTCGCGTTCGTGCGCGGGACGTTCAAGTACACGGTCGACCTGGACCTCGGGCAGCAGCGCGTCACGGTCGGTGACCGCGCGGTCGGCCGGCTCGAGGTGAGCAACCAGTCGCCCCGCCCCCTGCTGCCCGCCGTGATGGAGCTGCCCGTGGGTGCGGGCGTGGCCTCGTTCCCCGTCCCGCGTCTGCGCACCGGAGCTAGCCACGAGGAGATCTTCACGATCCCGACGCACCGCCGCTCGGTCATCCCCGTGGGCCCCGTGCGCTCGGTCCGCGCCGACCCGCTGGGGCTGCTGCGCCGTGAGGTCGTCTGGACCGACCCCGAGGAGCTGTTCGTCCACCCGCGCACCAAGAACCTGTCGGGCTCCTCGACGGGCTTCCTGCGCGACCTCGAAGGCCGCGTGACCCAGGACATCTCCAACTCGGACGTGTCGTTCCACGCGCTGCGCGACTACGTCCCGGGCGACGACCGCCGCCACATCCACTGGAAGACGACGGCCCGCACGGGCCAGCTCATGGTCCGCCAGTTCGAGGAGACGCGGCGATCGCACCTCGCGGTGATCCTGTCCACGCGCACCGAGGACTACGGCCACCCCGACGAGTTCGAGCTCGCGGTCAGCTCGTGCGGTTCGCTCGGGCTCCAGGCCATCAAGGAGGACCGTGGCCTCACGGTCCTCGTCAACGACGGCAGCCTGCGCGGTGACAACCGCGTGCGGCTCCTCGACGACCTCGCACGCGTCGAGACCCGCGAGCTGCGCACGAGCCTCGTCGACGTCGCGCGCGTCGCGACCGCGAGCGTCACGGACGCCTCGGTCGTCGCGCTCGTGGTCGGCAGCTCGGTCACACCCACGGAGCTGCGCGCGGCCTCGGCCCGCCTGCCGCAGGACGTCCGGGTCATGGCGATCCAGTGCGTCCCGGGCGCCAAGGTCAGCCGCCACCGGATCGCCGAGCTCGTCGTGCTCACCATCGGGGAGCTGGGCGACCTTCCCCTCGCGCTGCGGAGGCTGAACGACTGATGTCCCAGAACGACACCCGGGGGCGGACGCCCGGCCCCGGCGCCCCCGCCTGGCCCGGCATGCCCACGGGCCACACCACGGGCTCGACAGCGACCGGCACCCGCTCGAACGGGACGACGTCCCGGGCCCCGCGCGGCACGCGGTCTCCGCGGGCGCTCACGGGCTCGGGCGCCCTCGACACGCTCGCCCTCGTCGTGATGCTCGGCGCGGCGATCGTCGGGTTCGGCCCTGCGTGGGGCTCGACCGCGTACCTCCTGCCCGCCGTCGGCGGCATGGTCCTGGGGCTCGGCGTCGCATGGCTCGGCGCCTGGCGCCGCTGGGGCACCCTCGGCGTCGCCGCCGCCGCAGTCCTCGTCTACGTGCTGCTCGGTGGTCCGTTCGCTCTGCCGGGCACCACGGTCGCCGGCGTCCTGCCGACCCTCGACACGTTCCGCGGCCTCCTCCTCGGTGCGGTCACGGGCTGGAAGGAGATCGTCACCTCGGTCCCGCCGCTCCAGTCGTTCCCGGAGCTCGGGGTCGTGCCGTTCCTCCTCCTCTTCGTGACGGCGCTCGTCGCGGGCACGCTCGCGTGGCGGGTCCGGGACGCCCAGTGGGCTCTCGTCCCGGTCACCCTGACCTTCGTCGCGGTGATCCTCCTGGGCACGGTCGTGCCCGCGCTGCCCGTGGCCCAGGGCCTGGTCCTGGTCGTCGTGGGCCTCCTGTGGGGCGCGTGGCGCGCGACCGAGGCGCGGCTCGGAGAGCACCAGGTCACGACGGAGGCGAGCCTCGCGGCGACCCGACGCCTGCGCTGGCACCGTGCCCGTGGCGGCGCCGCGATGCTCGCGCTGGGCGGTGTCGCGGCGGTGCTCCTGGCCCCCGTGCTCACCCCGGACACCGAGCGCGTGGTCCTGCGCGAGAACGTCGTCCCGCCGCTCGACCTGCACGAGTACGTCAGCCCGCTCGCGTCGTTCCGCAAGTACGCCAAGGAGATGACCGAGGACGAGCTGTTCACGGTCGAGGGCCTCCCCGCGGGTGCCCGTGTCCGTCTCGCGACGCTCGACGCGTACAACGGTGTCGTGTACGACGTCTCGAGCGGTGGGTCCGGGTCCGGGTCGGGGGTCTTCACCCGTGCCGGCGACCAGATCGCCACGGTCGCCAAGGGCACGCCGACCGACCTCACGGTCACGATCGGCGACTACCGGGGCGTGTGGGTGCCCGACGTCGGGTCGCTCGCCGGGATCGACTACCAGGGCGAGCGGGCCGAGGACCTGGGCTCGACCACCTACTACAACTCGACCACGGCGACCGGGGTCGTGACGGCAGGGCTGCGTCCGGGGGACTCGTTCCGCCTCGACGCGATCGTCGCGCCTGCGCCGTCGGCCGAGGACCTGCAGTCCTCGCGCATCCTCGACGAGAAGCTGCCGCGCTCGATCAACGTCCCCGACTCCGTCGCGGGCAAGGCCGCGCAGTTCATGGCCGAGGAGACGGACCCCGTCGTCCAGCTCGAGAACCTCAAGACCGGTCTCGTCGCGAGCGGCATCTTCTCGAGCGGTCTCGAGACGCAGCTCCCCTCGCGCCCCGGGCACTCGGCAGAGCGCATCGACACGCTGCTCGCCGACGACGAGATGGTCGGCGACGACGAGCAGTTCGCGGTCGCGCTCGCCCTCATGGCGCAGTCCGCGGGGATCCCGGCGCGCGTCGTCATGGGCTTCTACCCGCCCGAGACCTGGGAGGAGGGCACGCCGTTCGTCGCCACGGGCGCCGACGTCCACGCCTGGGTCGAGGTGCCGTTCGAGGGCTACGGGTGGGTGCCGGTCGACGCCATCCCGGAGGAGGACAACAAGATCGAGCCCGAGCCCAAGAGCGACCAGGTGCCCAAGCCCCCGGTCCTCGAGGACCCGGAGCCGCCCGAGGAGCCTGCGGACGCCGAGGCCGGCACGGTCGACGACGAGGAGAAGAAGGACGACGCCGAGTCGTCCGGGTTCGACTGGGGTCAGGCGGCGCTCGTCGCGGTCGCGGTCGCGGTGCCGTTGATCCTGCTCGCGCTCCCGCTGCTCCTGATCGTGGCCCTCAAGTCGCGGCGGCGGAAGCGACGGCGCGAGGCCGAGCGGCCCGTCGACCGGATCAGCGGTGGCTGGCGCGAGGTGCTCGACGCCGCCACGGACCTGGGTGCGCCCGTCGCGGGGGGTGCGACGCGCCGGGAGGGCGCGGGCGTCCTGTCCGAGTCGTTCCCCGCAGCTGCTGCACCGACGGTCACGCTCGCTCGGACGGCCGACGCCCAGGTGTTCGGGACCGGCGACCCGAGCCCGCAGGAGATCGAGTCGTTCTGGACCGAGGTCGACGCGGTGCTGACCGGGATGCGGTCCACCCTGCCGCGAGGGCAGCGACTTCGCGCCGCGGTGTCGCTACGATCCCTGCGGGGCGCGCGGAGGTCCTGGCTCCCGGCCAGGTTCCGCCCCTCTCGACAGCCCGTCCGGCCGGCGCGCACGCCGGCGCCGGGTCCGGTCACGAAGCCAGGAGACGAGTGATGTCCGAGACGACGACCTGCAGCGCCTGCGGAACGACGCAGGCCGCAGGGTCCGCGTTCTGCGCTGTCTGCGGGACCAGGTTCCCGCGCACCGGCAGCCCGTACGGGGTGGGGCCCGCGCAGGCGCCCGCGCCGGACCCTGTGTCGGAGCCCGTCCTCGGGGTCACGACCGAGCGCGAGGTCGCGGCCATGACCCAGCGTGCGCACGGCTTCCCCGTGGGTCTCGGACAGCACGGTGGGCCTGCGTTCGCAGGCGCGCCGGGCGCGCCGTCCGCGACGCCCGCGGACGGCGCACGCGTCGCCGGCGTCGGCCGTCGGTTCGTCGCGTTCCTCGTGGACTGCGCCGTGATCGGTGTGGTGGCCGGAGGCGTTGCGCTCGGCGGGCTGAACGCGATCGGTGTCCCGCTCACGGGAGGCACGATCGTGACGACGCAGGCCCAGGCGGAGGAGCTGTTCGGGCAGGTGACGCTCGTGTGGGCCGTGACCGGTGCGCTGGCGCTCGTCTACTGGCTCGGCGTCTGGTTCTGGGAGGGGCGCACGGGTCGGACGATCGGCAACCTCCTCCTGGGGCTGCGCACCGTCCGGGTCGAGGACCGCTCGCCCGTGGGCTTCGGCCGTGCCGCGCTGCGCTGGATCGTGGTCGGGCTCGGGGCGATCGCGTGCGGTGTCGGAGAGTTCCTCGTGGTGCTCTCGCCGGCCTTCGACAAGTCCGGCCTGGGGCAGGGCTGGCAGGACAAGGCGGCCAGGACCGTGGTCCTCGACGTCCGGACGGTGGCGCCGTCCGCGGCCGGGGGGCCGACCGCCCCCACGGGGCCGTTCGCGGCGATGCCCCCGACGGGCGCCTCCGCGCCGCCGCCCGCCGGGTACGGGGCTCCGACCGCCACGCCGGTCCAGTACTCGCCGACCCCGCCTGCGGGCTACGCGGCGCCGGTCGCGCCCGGGTATCCCGGTGCCCCGCAGCAGGCTCCGGTCGCGCCCGACCCGTGGGCGTTCAGCGCGGCTCCGGCGCCCCAGGCGGGCGCTCAGGACGGCCTGATCACGGGAGTCCCGGGAGCACCGGGCGCCTCGGTGCCCGGGGGAGCCCCTGCCCAGGTGGCGCCTTCCGCTCCCGCGGAGGCTCCGTCGTCGGGCGGGGCACTTCCAGGCCCGACGCCGCAGCCTCCCGCGCCCGGTGCCGCGCCTTCCGCCTCGCCCCAGCAGGCGCCTGCCGGTCCGGTCGCGCCCGATGTGCTGGCCGGACCCGCTGCGCTGGCCGGACCCGCTGTGCCGGTCGCGCCCGTGGCGACCACCACGGCCGCCGACGAGGACCCCGACTGGGACAGCACCCGGTTCAGCGTGGCCGACGTCCGCCGGGACTCCCCGGCCGGGTTCGTGCTCTCGCTCGAGTCGGGTCGTCGGGTCACCGTGACGGGATCGGCGCTGATCGGTCGCAACCCGCAGGCGGCCGGTGAGGGCCCCGTGGTCCTGGTCGCGGTCGAGGACCCGACCCGCTCGGTCTCCAAGACCCACGCCGAGATGGGGGTCGACGCCGGCGGAATCTGGCTCGTCGACCGCGGGTCGACCAACGGGACCGTCCTGACCCGACCCGGCAGCGCCCCCCAGGTGCTCGAGGCGGGTGTCCGCGTCGCCGTGACCGTGGGCGCCGTGGTCCAGGTCGGTGACCGCCGTCTCACGGTGCACCCGGGTGGTGCCGCGTGAGCGCGAGCACGACCGGGGTGCACCTCGCCTGGGGTGCGAGCTCCCACCGCGGTGCCCGCCGGCTCCTCAACGAGGACCGCTTCCTCGCGGACCGGTCGGTCTTCTTCGTGGCCGACGGCATGGGAGGCCATGACGCGGGCGAGGTCGCGAGCGCCGCGGCGATCGACGCCCTGCGCCCTCTCGGCGCTCTCGGCACCGTCGGGCCCGAGGACGTCCGTGCACGGTTGGGCGTCGCCCAGGACGACGTGCGGGCGATCAGCACGGAGCCTGGCCGGGGGGCCGGGACGACCGTGACGGGGGTCGTCGTGGCCGAGCAGGACGGCATCCCGTACTGGCTCGTGGTGAACATCGGCGACTCGCGGACGTACCGGATGTCCCACGGCGTCCTCGAGCAGCTCAGCGTCGACCACTCGGAGGTCCAGGAGATGGTGGACGCGGGCATGCTCACCGCGATCCAAGCGCTCACGCACCCACGGCGTCACGTCGTGACGCGAGCCGTCGGGGCTGCGCTCCCGCCCGAACCGGACTTCTGCTGGATCCCCATCGAGGCGAGGGACCGCATGCTGGTCTGCTCCGACGGCCTGACGGGTGAGCTGTCGGACGAGCGGATCGCCGAGATCCTCCTGGCCCAGCCGGACCCTCAGTGCGCAGCCGACCTGCTGGTCAACGAGGCCATCGTGGCCGGAGGCCGGGATAACATCACCGTGGTCGTCGTCGACGCGACCGGGGCGTGGCAGGACTCCGACGACGGGTCCACGACCCCCCGGGACGCCCTGGGCTACACGGACGAGGACACCTTGCCGCGCGAGATCCACTTTCAGATGGGGGACAGGTCGTGAGACTGCGCTACGACACGGGGAGCGCGTTCGGGTTCGTGCGCGGAGGCGCGATCGTCGTCCTGCCCGACGGCGCGACGGGCGAGCTCGTCCGCGCTCTGTGGGAACGCCTCGATGCCTCCGACGACGCGGAGACCGAGGTCATCGAGGTCATCCAGCTGTTGACGGTCGTCCTGGGCGCGACGCTGCGCACCATGCCGTCGTTCGCGGTCGCAGTGGTCTCCGGGCAGCGGGTCCAGGTCGCGGTGCGCGGCGAGGTCTCGGTCACCCTGCGCACCCCCACCGAGAGGGTCCACGTGGACGGGGACGACGTGTCGACGTGGTCCGAACGCACCGTGGAGGGAGTCGAGGCGGTCTCGGTGCAGCTCGGCGTCGACCCGCTGGCGGACCTCGAGGCCGTGGTGGGGCAGGTCGCCCTCGTCGGGCTGCCCTTGCGGGAGGGCGTCGTGCTGGCGTCCAGGATCGTGCGGGACCTCGTGGAGGTTCCGGCGGCTTCGGTCGCCGAGCCCTCGACGGCGCAGCTCCCCGAGGCCGCCGACGCTCCGGTGCGCGTCCCCGCGCTCCCGTCGCTCGACGCGCTCACCTGGGGACCCCCGGCCGCTGCACCTGCCGCCGAGCCGGCGCAGACCAGCGCGGTGGTCACGGGCCCGACCGCCCTGCCCGACGGCCCGGCGGACGCTCTCGATCATGGCCAGGACGAGGCGTCCGAGGAGACGATCGCCCCGGAGGCCACGGTCGCCCCGGAGGCCACGGTCGCCCCGGAGGCCACGATCGTCCCGGACCTCGAGGGACCTGCCCCGACGGACGGCGCCGGGGTGGGCGTCGACCTCGTGCCCGCGCCGCCGTCCGAGACGGAGAGCGAGGCCGAGACGGGCTACGGCCACCTCTGGGAGTCGACCGTCCTGCGGACGGTCGAGGAAGCAGCGATCAGGGTGGACGAGGACGGGCACGAGGAGAGCGAGGGCAGCCCTGCGGCCCCCGCCCCGCTCGTCGCCCCCGCCCCGCTCGTCGCCCCCGCCCCGCTCGTCGCCCCCGCCCCGCTCGTCGCCCCCGCCCCGCTCGTCGCCCCGGCACCAGGGTCGGCGACGGACTCCGGTCCGTCCTCGGACGACGAGCCGGAGGCCGGCATGATCGCCGGTGTGCCGCGCGAGTGGACGGGGTCGACCCCGGCGGCCGCGGCCCGCGCCTTCGACGTCGACGTCGCGCACGAACCGAGCCTCGCCGTGCAGGCCCCGAGCCTCGCGACAGAGGCCGACGACCATGACGGCCACACGGTCTTCTCGTCGGTCATCGCGGACCTCCGTGCGCAGGTCGGCGGCGCAGGACCGTCCTCGGCCGTCACCCCGCCGCCGGTTCCCGGGGCTCCTCCCGCGCCCCCGGCTCCCGTGCTGCCTCCTGCGCCGCCGGCCGCGGTCGGGCCGACCTTCTCGCCGCCGCCCGCTCCCGGGGCGCAGCAGATCCTCGCGCGCGTGTGCCGCGAGGACCACGCCAACCCCGCGTCGCGCGACACGTGCGGTCGCTGCGGAGCTCCGCTCGACGGTGACGCGCACCTGGTCACGCGCCCGTCGCTCGGCCGCTTCACGCTGTCCAACGGTCAGGTCGTCGAGCTCGACCGTCCCGTGGTCCTGGGGCGCAGGCCCCGGACCACGCGCGCGCAGAGCAACGACCTGCCCCGGCTCGTGGCCGTCCCCAGCCCTGAGCAGGACATCTCGCGCTCGCACGTCGAGATCCAGCTCGAGGGCTGGCACGTCCTGGTGTGCGACCTCAACACGACCAACGGCACCACGGTCCTGCGCCCCGGTCAGCCGCCACGCCGCCTGCACCCCGGTGAGCCCATGATGGTCGCGTCCCAGGACGTCGTCGACGTCGGCGACGGCGTGACGTTCGTCTTCGAAGGACTGCTATGAGCTCCAAGCGCGCCCCGTCGCCGCCGCCCCTGATCGACGGGTACGAGTACGTCTCGGTCGTCGGCTCCGGCGGCTTCTCCGACGTCTTCCTGTACCAGCAGCAGCGTCCGCGGCGTCGCGTCGCGATCAAGGTCCTGCTGCACGAGTGGTCGAGCGAGTCCCAGCGCGCGGCGTTCGACGTCGAGGCCGACCTCATGGCGACGCTGTCGACCCACCCGTCGATCGTGACGATGTACGAGGCGAGCGTCGCGTCCGACGGACGGCCCTACCTCGCGATGGAGTACTGCTCGCGGCCCAACCTCGGCGCGCGCTACCGGACCGAGCGGCTCAGCGTGGCCGAGGTCCTGCGGATCGCCGTCCAGATCGCCGGCGCGGTCGAGACCGCGCACCGGGCCGGGATCCTGCACCGCGACATCAAGCCTGCGAACATCCTGGTGACCGAGTACGGGCACCCGGCGCTCACGGACTTCGGTATCTCCTCGACGCTCGACGACGCGTCCCGGGCCGAGGGCATGTCCATCCCGTGGTCGCCCCCCGAGTCGTTCGCCGAGAACCCGTGGGCGGGCAAGGAGACCGACGTCTGGGCGCTGGCCGCCACGACCTACACCCTGCTGGCCGGGCGCGCGCCGTTCGAGCTTCCCGGCGGGTCCAACTCGAGCGCGAGCCTCATCACCCGCATCGAGTCGACGCCGCTGCTGCCCACGGGACGCACCGACGTCCCGGCCTCGCTCGAGCGGGTGCTCGGCACGGCGATGGCCAAGAACCCCGCGTCGCGCTACCCGAGCATGCTCGCGTTCGCGCGTGCGCTCCAGCAGGTCCAGAACGAGCTGTCGTACGCCGTCACCCCGATCGACGTCCTCGACGACTCGGGCCTCACGCAGGAGGACGAGCCCGACGACGACGGCGGCACGCGGCTGCGCGCGATCGTCTCGATCGACCCTCGGGGAGTCCCGGGCGGAACGTCCGGCTCGCACCCGTCGGGCGGCCGGACCACGACGAACGGGACGACCCCCGTCTACCGGCAGGACCCGTCGCAGCTTCCGTACGCCCCCGTGACCTCGAGCGGGCGTGCGCAGCTCGCGACCGGGACGCAGTCCGCGGGCCAGTACGGCACCCCGGTGGGTTCGGTCGCGGCACCGCAGGCGCCGGCGCAGCCCACCTCCTACCAGCAGGCGCCCGCGCTCCCGACCCACGTGCCGCCGTCGGGCGGGGGGTTCGTCCCGCAGCGGCCCGCGCCGAGCGGCGCCAGACAGCACACGGGGGCCTGGGGTCCGCCCGTGGACGACACGGTGCACCGCGTCGGCGTCGAGGCCCCCCTGGACCCCGGGCCGTCCGCGGCCCCCGCGCCCAGGCGGCAGGTCTGGCCGCTCCTGGTCGCCGCAGGTGTCCTGGTGCTCGTGGTGGTCGGGATCTTCGTCCTCCTCAACCCGCCCGGTGGCGGCTCGGCGGACGCGGACGACCGGCCGAGCGCCGAGGACACCGATGCGGCCGATGCGGGCGATCTCCCGAACGACAACCTGGGCGACATCGTGCACCCCGTCACGACCGTGACGTCCGGGTACGTGGACGACCTGGGGCAGGTGGCCTTCAAGATCGAGTACCCCGAGGGGTGGCAGGAGGGCGACATGTTCTCGATCCGTCGGGTCGAGGACCCGACGGCCGACGAGAAGCCCGAGGAGGTGCCCTTCAACGTGGTGAGGTACGACGCCGCCAAGGGCGAGAAGGTCTGCATCGAGATCACGGTCAAGCGCGACGGAAGACCGTCCAAGCCCTTCACGAAGTGCGAGCCGGAATGAG
This sequence comes from Oerskovia sp. NPDC060338, assembly GCF_042726295.1. Taxonomy (NCBI): domain Bacteria; kingdom Bacillati; phylum Actinomycetota; class Actinomycetes; order Micrococcales; family Cellulomonadaceae; genus Oerskovia; species Oerskovia sp. NPDC060338. Next base: position 154,445 of record NZ_JBHXCQ010000004.1, on the reverse strand, counting down.
CGACCTCGCGATCGAGTTCTGCGGCGAGTGGTTCCGCCCCGTGCCCGGGGAGGAGTTCGACATCGGGCGCGACGGCGACCTCGAGATCGAGGACAACCCCTACCTGCACCGACGCTTCCTGCGGATCACGCACGAGAACGGGATCTGGTGGCTCGCGAACGTGGGCTCGCTCATCTCCGCGACCATCTGCGACGCGGGCGGGGGAGTGCAGTCCTGGCTGTCGCCGGGCAACAGGCTCCCGCTCGTCTTCGCCTCGACCTCGATCGTCTTCACCGCGGGCCCCACGACCTACGAGGTCATGGTCCAGCTCGCGGGCGCCCCGTACCAGGAGATCCGCTCGGAGGAGCCTGCCGACGGCGCGACCACGATCGGCATGACGAGCTTCACGGTCAGCCAGAAGCAGCTCATGGTCGCGCTCGCCGAGCCCATGCTCCGTCGGGACGGGACAGGACTCTCGGAGATCCCGACCTCGGCGGACGCCGCGCGTCGGCTCGGATGGGCCACGACGCGGTTCAACCGCAAGCTCGACAACGTGTGCGACAAGCTCGACCGGATCGGCGTCAAGGGCCTCCGTGGAGGTCCGGGCGCGCTCGCCACGAACCGGCGCGCTCGCCTCGTCGAGTACGCGGTCGCGTCGCGGCTCGTGACCTCCGACGACCTCTCCCTGCTCGACCTGCCGAGCGACTGACCACCGGGACACGTTCCCCCCGACCGTCCCGGCGCCCGCGCCGGTCTGACCGAGGACCTCTCCTGTGCGCATCAAGCTGACCCTGCACCGCCCGGACTCGACCCTGACCAACGTCGCGGTCACGGCCGACGCCACGGCGACCGTGCGCGACATCGCCGAGGCGCTCTACTCGGGCGACCCCGTGCGCGCCGGTGCGGTCGCCCCGGACCGGCTCACGCTCCAGGTCGACGACGCGTCGAGCGCGTCCCAGGGCCGGGTCCTGTCCCCGACGAGCGACCTGATCGAGGCGGGGCTGCGGTCCGGGGCGACGGTCTCGATCGTCCGCGTCTCGGAGCAGTTCGAGGCCCCCGGTCAGGACCGGGGTCCGGCCGCCGCCGTGCTGCGCGTGCTCTCGGGCCCGGACGCGGGCAGGGAGTTCCCGCTGCCCGTGGGCACGAGCTATCTCGGTCGTGACCGTGACATGGACGTCCGGCTCGACGACCCGCTCGTGTCCAAGCGGCACGCGCGGCTGACCGTCGGGGAGTCCATCGAGATCGTCGACACCAACTCGGCCAACGGCCTGGTCATGGGCGGCGAGCGCATGGCGCGTGCGACCCTCACCTCGGCCGACACGGTGGACGTCGGCGGCTCGGTCGTCGCGGTCGTGGCGCTGCAGCGCAGCGGCAGCCTCGCCCCGACGAGCCCGATCGTCGAGTTCAACCGGTCCCCGCGCGTCGTGGCCCGCTTCCCCGAGCGGACGCTCAAGGCCCCCAAGCCGCCACAGCCCCTCCAGCCTGCGCGCTTCCCGTGGCTGGCCATGGCTGCTCCGCTGGTCATGGGTGTCGTGCTCTGGATGGTCCGCAAGGACTTCATGTCGGTCGTCTTCATCGCGCTGAGCCCCATCCTGATGATCGGCAACTACGTCGACCAGAAGGTCCAGGCCAAGCGACGGTTCAAGGCGCAGGTCGAGCAGTTCACGGTCTCGGTCGCGGCCATGCGCGAGACCATCGAGCGGACCCATGCGGTCGAGCGTGCCGTGCGGCTCGCCGAGACGCCGTCGGTCGCCGACACGGTGGACGCCGTACGACGACTCGGCGCCCTGCTCTGGACCCACCGGCCCGAGCACCAGGCCTTCCTGAGCGTGCGGATCGGCCTCGGACGAGGGGTCTCTCGCGTCCAGCTCGACGACCTGGGCAACAACGACACGCTGCCGGTCTACTGGCAGGAGCTCGAGAAGCTGCAGGCCGAGTGCTCCCACATCGACGGCGTGCCCGTGGTCGCGCACCTGCGGTCGAGCGGTGGTCTGGGCATCACGGGGCCCGCCGGGACGGTCGACGGCGTGGGGCGCGGGATCCTGGTCCAGCTCGTCGCGCTCCACTCTCCCGCCGAGCTCGTCGTCGCCGCGCTCACGTCGCCCCGGTCGCGGGTCGACTGGGAGTGGCTCGAGTGGCTGCCCCACACGGGCTCGCCGCACAGCCCCCTCGCCGGTGACCACCTCGCGGACAACCCCGGCGCCGGTGCGTCGCTCCTGTCGCGGCTCGAGGACCTGGTCGAGTCGCGCGGCGCGGACCTGGGCGAGCGCGCCCGGGACCGTGGCGGCGTCGACCCTGCCAAGGAGCTCGACGACCTCGAGGCGCCGGTGCTGCCGACCGTCGTCGTGCTCGTCGAGGACGATGCCCCCGTGGACCGGTCCCGCATGACCCGTCTCGCAGAGCGAGGCGCGGACGTGGGGGTGCACGTCGTGTGGATCGCCCCGACCGTGGAGCAGCTGCCCGCCGCGTGCCGCACGTTCGTCCTGACGGGCGAGGGGGGAGCGACGTCGGGCGAGGTCCGCGTCGGACGCCTCACCTTCCCCGTGACGTGCGAGCAGGTGGACCTCGCGACCGCGCACGAGCTGGCGCGCGCTCTGGCCCCCGTGGTCGACGTCGGCGCACCGATCGACGACGACTCGGACCTCCCGCGCTCGGTGTCGTTCGTGTCGCTCGCGGGCCAGACGCTCCTGAGCGACCCCGACGCCCTGGTCGAGCGCTGGCGCGAGAACCACTCGTTGACCGTGCGCGACGGGTCGCCGCCCGTGCGCCGCAAGTCCGACGCGACCCTGCACGCCCTCGTCGGGCACTCGGGCACCGAGCCGCTCCACCTCGACCTGCGCACCCAGGGCCCGCACGCGCTCGTCGGCGGGACCACGGGCGCCGGCAAGTCCGAGTTCCTCCAGTCGTGGGTGCTGGGCATGGCCGCCGCGCACAGCCCCGACCGGGTCACGTTCCTGTTCGTCGACTACAAGGGCGGGGCGGCGTTCGCGGACTGCGTGAACCTGCCGCACACCGTGGGCCTCGTGACCGACCTCTCGCCCCACCTGGTGCGTCGGGCGCTCACGTCGCTGCGGGCCGAGCTGCGGTACCGCGAGCACCTGCTCAACCGGAAGAAGGCCAAGGACCTCGTCTCGCTCGAGCGCACGGGCGACCCCGAGGCACCGCCGAGCCTGCTGATCGTCGTCGACGAGTTCGCGGCCCTGGTCAACGAGGTCCCGGAGTTCGTCGACGGCGTCGTCGACGTCGCCCAGCGCGGGCGCTCGCTCGGGCTGCACCTCATCCTCGCGACCCAGCGACCAGCGGGGGTCATCAAGGACAACCTGCGGGCCAACACGAACCTCCGTGTCGCGCTGCGCATGGCCGACGAGGCCGACTCGACCGACATCCTGGGCATCCCGCTCGCAGCGCACTTCGACCCGTCGATCCCGGGTCGAGGCGCGGTCAAGACCGGGCCCGGGCGCATCACCCCGTTCCAGACGGGGTACGCGGGCGGGTGGACGACCGACCGGCCCCAGCGTCCTCGGCTCGACGTCGAGGAGATGTCCTTCGGGACGGGCACCTCGTGGGAGATCCCGGCCCCCGACGTCGAGGAGGTCACCGACCCAGGCCCGAACGACATCGCCCGGGCCGTGGCGACGATCGCGCGCGCGGCCCAGGGCGCGGCCGTCCCGGCCCCTCGCAAGCCGTGGCTCGACGAGCTCGCCCGGACCTACGACCTGGCGCTCCTGCCCAACCCGCGCACCGACGAGCTGCTCCTCCTGGGCGTCGTCGACGACCCGGCGTCGCAGAAGCAGCCGACCGTCTTCTACGAGCCCGACCGCGACGGGAACATGGCGATCTTCGGCACCGGCGGCTCGGGCAAGAGCGCCACCCTGCGGTCGATCGCGGTCTCGGCCGCGATCACGGCCCGTGGCGGCCCGGTCCAGGTCTACGCGATCGACTGCGGGGCCAGCGGCCTGCGGATGCTCGAGGACCTGCCGCACGTCGGCGCTGTCATCGCGGGCGACGACGCCGAGCGTGTGACCCGCGTCCTGCGGATGCTGCGCGGCATCGTGGACGACCGCTCGGTGCGGTACGCGGCCGTGCGCGCAGGCACGATCGGGGAGTACCGGTCCCTGGCCGGTGCCCCGCAGGAACCCCGCATCCTGCTCCTCGTCGACGGGATCGGCGCGTTCCGCGACGAGTACGACCTCAAGGCCACGCCGTGGTTCCCCGTGTGGGCCGCCTTCTCCCAGCTCGCGACCGACGGGCGTCAGGTGGGCGTGCACGTGATCATCACCGGGGACCGGCCGAGCGCCGTGCCCACCTCGCTGGGCAGCACGATCCAGCGCCGGCTCGTGCTGCGCCTCGCGAACCCCGACGACTACCTGATGGTCGGGGTGCCTCGCGACGTCCTGACCCCGGCCTCGCCGCCCGGTCGGGGCGTCCTCGCGGGCAACGAGGTCCAGGTCGCCGTCCTGGGCGGGGACGCCAACGTCTCGATCCAGTCTCGCGAGATCAGCAGGTTGCGCGACGCGATGGTGCGCAACGGGGTCCCGCAGGCTCCGTCGATCGAGAAGCTCCCCGACTCGATCCCGCTCTCGTCGCTGCCCGCGTCGGTGGGCGGCGCGCCGGTCATCGGTCTCGACGACCTCGACATCGCCCCGGTCACGTTGCCCGAGCGCGGCACGTTCCTGCTGGGCGGCCCGCCCGTCGGCGGCCGGACGACCGCGCTCGTGACGATCGCCCAGGCGGTCCGGCGCGCGCGTCCCGGGACACGGATCGTGTACTTCTCGCCCCGCCCGACGCCCATCTCGGCGCTGCCCGTGTGGGACACCGCCGCGACGAGCCCCGAGGAGATCGTCCCCGTCGTCGAGTCGATCAAGGCGCAGGCCGAGGGAGGACAGCTCGGCCGTGGTGACCTCGTCCTGGTGGTCGAGAACCTCACCGAGCTCACGGGCACGCCCGCGGAGTCCGTCCTCGACAAGCTCGTCCAGGTCCTCGTCCGGACCGACCAGCTCGTGGTCGGCGAGTCCGAGAGCTCGACGTGGAGCCAGGCGTGGACCTTGGCGAAGCCGTTCAAGGCGGGCCGGAGCGGGCTGATCCTGACTCCCGGGGACACCGACGGAGACATCCTCCTCGGCACGTCGCTGGGGCGGATCCGTCGCGCGGAGTTCCCGGCCGGACGAGGATTCCTCGTCGTGTCCGGGCGCTCGCGGAAGGTGCAGATCGCCCTTCCGGAGTAGCCCTTCACCCATGGGGAGCTGTCCCCATGTACGAGGGAAGAACGACATGGTTGAGTACTCCGTGTCGAGAACATGACGAGGTCGCCCGCAGGGGGTGGCCCTGAAAGAAGGAGCAGCACATGAGCAACTACTGGGGCCTCAACGTCGAGCAGGTCAAGCAGCTCTCGACCGAGCTCATCCAGGCCGCCTCGGACGTCGACGCCATCAAGTCGAAGCTCACGGGCAAGCTGGACTCCGTCGAGTGGAACGGTCCGGACGCCACCGCGTTCCGCTCGGACTGGTCGGGTCAGCACGTGACGGCACTCCAGACCGTCATCACGGCGCTCAACGAGGCCGGCGCCAAGGCGCAGGCGAACGCGCTCGCGCAGGAGGCCACCTCCAACGCTTCCTGATCCTCGAGGACGCGCGACGAAGGGGCAGACGAGAGGGCGCAGGATCTTCGGGTCCTGTGCCTCTCGTCTGCCCCTTCGGCACGTCGCCCACCTTCCCCGGGGCTGATGCCCGACGACGCGAGATGAGAACCTGTGACTTTCTACGGTGCCGACGTCACGGCGCTCCGGACGCTCGGCAAGAGCTTCGACGAGGCGTCCGGGGACCTCGACGCGTTGCAGACGAAGATCTCGCAGCGGCTGGGCGCCGTGGACTGGAAGGGTCCCGACGCCGAGCAGTTCCGTGACCTGTGGTCCTCGCGGTGCGCCGCGGTGCTCACCACGACGCGCGACGCGCTGCGTGAGGCGGGCGCCGCGCTCGTGCGCAACGCCGACGACCAGGAGGCCACGAGCGACGACGACGGGTCCGGCGGGACGGCCTGGGGAGGTGGCACGCCGGGCGCGGGCGGCTCTGGCGGGGGGACGGTGATCGGTCCCGCGGGCCCGACCGTGCCAGGGTCCCCGTGGTGGTTGCACGGCTCGACGGGAGGTGCGGCCGGAGAGAAGGTCGACGACAGCGGGGTGTTCGACCCGCACCGGACGTATCAACCCACGTACGAGCTGTCCACGCTCGACGGTGAACGGGTGGACGGCCCTCTGCTCGACGACAGGCGCCCTGTCGATGCCAAGGCACACCTCGCCAGCGCGAACGTGTCCGGAGTGCTTGGCGTCCAGGGAGAGATGGACGGGTCGTTCGGCGAGTCGAGCGGCTTCCACGGTGACGGGTCGTTGGCCGGCTGGGCCGGAGCGCGGGCCGATGCCGGGGCGGGCGGGTACGTCGGCGCCGACGGCCTGGCGGTCGAGGGGCAGGCCGGGGTAGCCGTCGGGGCGGGCGGCAAGGCCGAGGGAGCCCTGGGCTACGGCATCTTCGCGGGGAACGCCGGCGCAGAGGCCTTTGCGGGCGCGCGCGCCGGCGTCGACGCCGCGGCGTCGGTCGGGCCCGACGGCCTGGGGGTCGCCGTCGGTGCCGAGGCGTTCGCCGGTGCCGAGGCCAAGGTCGAGGCCTCTGTGGGGATCGAGGGTGCGCAGGTCGGCGCCGAGGCGACCGGCTACGCGGGGATCGGCGTGCGGGCCAACGTGGACGTCAGAGCGGGCTGGGAGCACACGGAGATCGACATCGACCTCGGTGTCGCGCTCGGCCTCGGCGGCGGCGTTGGGCTGAAGGTCGACCTCGAGCCCAAGAAGCTCGTCGAGGGTCTGACCGACCTCCTGCCCTGGTGACCTGCTCGCCTCGCGGGCGACGGGAGCGGCCGGAGCCTCGGAGGGAGGCCTGAGCCACCGAGGGCCTGACAGACTGGCACCCCGTCCTGCCGTCGAGCACGACGGCGACAACCGACACGAAGGATGGTTCATGAGCACCGTGCTCTCCTACCCCAGCGCCGACTTCCCTGCTCCCGTCCGGGTCAGCATTGACTGCCCCGAGGGCTGGGCTCCGCTTCCCGAGGTCGCGCTCCCGCTCGCCCTGGCCAAGGTCGTGGCTCCCGGTGAGTTCCGGCCCAACGTCATCGTGGTCGTGTCGCGCACGCGCAAGCAGCTCACGCTCGAGAACGCCGTGAGCGAGGTCGTGACCAAGCTGACCGGGCTCGCCGGGTACGCCGAGCTGGGGCGCGAGGAGCGGGAGATCGCCGGACACCCGGGCTTCCGGATCGAGGGCGCTTTCACGGATGCAGAGGGAGGGACCCTGGTCCAGGCCGTCCGCACGACGATCGTCGACCGGGGCCCCGTCGTGGACCTGGTGCAGGTCACGGGCTCGTGCTCGGGAGCCCAGGCCGAGCAGCTGCTGGTCGAGATCCGGGCGATCCAGGAGAGCCTGAGGATCGAGGAGTGAGCACCCCTGTGCCGGCTATCGGTCCTGCTGGGGTCGAGGACGTGGTCGCGGCGCTCCTGTCGCTCAACGCGGAGGACGTGCCCTACGAGGTCACGGCAGAACCGACCGACAAGGGTGCCGTCGTGACCGCGACCTGGAAGGGCTGGGACGTGCGCTGGCAGTCCTTCTTCGGAGCCGGGGCCGTCACCAAGACCTTCCGGCTCGTGGTCACGCTCGACGGCCGTCGTGGGACCTATGCGTTCACCGAGCTGCACGGCTCGACCCGCAGGGCCGTAGGTGTCTCGGCCGGCACCGTGCACGCCGAGGCGCGCAAGGACGGGTTCCGGGGGAAGACCTTCGGGGCACGGTCGCTGAAGGTCGTCGTCGCACCGCGGGTCACGGTGTCGGGCGAGCGAGGCTACGAGGTGTCGAACGTCGCGACACTGTCGTTCACACCGTCGACCATCAAGGTGCCGGTCTTCTCGACGTTGCGCTCGCTCGGGTGGCGTCCACGGTTCGACAACGGGTTCATGCGGCGGTTCGAGGGCTGACCCGGCGGTGCACGTCGCGTGGTGGGTCCGACCGCGGAACCACGTAACGATTGCTCAGATCGCAAGACGGGGTTCCATCAGGCGAGATCGCCTGTCAGTGTTGAGGTTCACCTCAGTCGTACAATCGAGTGGTTCTCCCGTTGGCGGCCGCGGACCTCACCCGGACAGCCCGCGTGACGGACCGCCCATCTCCTGCGGTCCGTCCTCTCCCTCCTCGATCGGAAGGCGTTCTTTCCTGTGAGCAGCTCCCGTCCTTTGCGCGTCGCTATCGTCGGCGCTGGTCCTGCTGGTATCTATGCGGCGGACATTCTGTCGAAGACGGATGTCGAGGTGAGTATCGATCTGTTCGAGCGGTTGCCTGCGCCTTTTGGTCTGGTGCGGTATGGGGTGGCTCCGGATCATCCGCGGATCAAGGCGATCATCGTGGCGTTGCACAAGGTGTTGGCGCGTGGTGATGTGCGGTTGTTGGCGAACGTGGATTATGGGGTGGATCTGAAGCTGGACGATCTGCGGCAGTTCTATGACGCGGTGATCTTCTCGACGGGTTCGATCCGGGATGCGGCGTTGGCGATCGAGGGGATCGATCTGCCGGGGTCGTTCGGTGCTGCCGATTTCGTGTCGTGGTTCGACGGGCATCCGGACGTGCCGCGGGAGTGGCCGTTGGAGGCGCGGGAGGTCGCGGTGCTGGGGGCGGGGAACGTGGCGTTGGACGTGGCACGGATCTTGGCCAAGCACGCGGATGATCTGTTGCCCACGGAGATCCCGGACAACGTGTATGCGGGGTTGAAGGCGTCGCCGGTGACGGATGTGCACGTGTTCGCGCGGCGTGGTCCGGCGCAGGCGAAGTTCTCGCCGTTGGAGCTGCGTGAGCTGGGTCATGTGCCGGATGTGGACGTGATCGTGTATCCGGAGGACTTCGAGTTCGACGAGGGGTCGATGGCGGCGATCAATTCGTCGAACCAGACGAAGCAGGTCGTCAAGACGTTGACGGACTGGACGTTGAAGGATCCGTCGCAGTTCACGGCCTCGCGGCGGTTGCACCTGCATTTCTTGAAGGCTCCGGTCGCGGTGCTGGGGCAGGAGAAGGTCGAGGGGTTGCGTACCGAGCGCACGGTCTTGAACGGGGACGGGACGGTCAGCGGGACGGGGGAGTTCCAGGACTGGCCGGTGCAGGCGGTGTATCGGGCGGTGGGGTATTTCGGGTCGCCGTTGCCCGAGGTGCCGTTCGACGAGCTCAAGGGTGTCATTCCCAACCGTGAGGGTCGGGTGATCGACATCGATGGTGAGCAGGTCCCGGGGGTCTATGCCACGGGCTGGATCAAGCGTGGGCCGGTCGGGTTGATCGGGCACACCAAGTCCGACGCCTCCGAGACCGTCCGCCACCTCGTCGAGGACGTCACCGGGGCCGTCCCCGCCGGCGAGGGCGTCGAGGCGGTCGAGGGCGACCTCGAGGCCGGTCGCGTCGCGCCGCACGGCTCGCCCGACGCGATCATCGAGTTCCTGACCGAGCGCGGCGTGCACCTGGTCCAGTGGTCCGACTGGGAGGTCCTGGACGCCCACGAGCGTGCCCTCGGCGAGGCCCGCGGTCGCGAGCGCGTCAAGGTCGTGCCCCGTGAGGACATGATCCGCATCGCGCGCCGCGAGGACGACGCCACGGCCTGACCCGCGCACCACGCACGGCGCCCCTGCCCACCCGGGCCGGGGCGCCGTCGTCGTACCGGGACCTGCGGTGGCGCAGGCTCCCAGGGCGCGGCACCGTTCCCGGCTGCCCACAGTCGGCGCCCGCAGCGCGGCTCGTCGCCGCGAGGCCCGTGCCCGACGGCGGAGGGAACCTCCCGCGTGCGCCGCGCGTTCATCCGGTGGATGCTCGCACCACGGCATCCTGTGCTCGAGGGAAGGGGCTGGGAGTGGGTCACCAGCATTTCAACGGTCTGAAGACCGCAGGACTTTTCGGGATCATGTGGGTCGTGATCCTGGGGCTGTGGGCGGTGTTCGCCCGTTCGGCCGGGACGTTGTGGATCTTCGTCGCGATCGGTCTGGTGACCACCGCGTACGGCTACTGGAACTCCGACAAGATCGCGATCCGTGCCATGCACGCGCGGCCCGTGAGCGAGCTCGAGCAGCCTGCGATGTACAGGATCGTGCGCGAGCTCTCGACCGCTGCACGTCAGCCCATGCCCAAGCTGTACGTCTCGCCCACGCAGGCGCCCAACGCGTTCGCGACGGGCCGCAACCCCAAGAACGCCGCGGTGTGCTGCACCGAGGGCATCCTGGTGCTGCTCGACGAGCGTGAGCTGCGCGGAGTCCTGGGGCACGAGCTCATGCACGTGTACAACCGGGACATCCTCACGTCGTCGGTCGCCAGCGCCATGGCTGGCGTCATCACGTCGCTCGCGCAGTTCCTGCTGATCTTCGGCGGCAACCGCGACCGGGGCGGCAACCCGCTCGCCGCGCTCGCGATGGCTCTGCTCGCGCCCGTCGCGGCCATGGTCATCCAGCTCGCGATCTCCCGGACGCGCGAGTACGACGCGGACGAGGACGGCGCCAAGCTCACGGGCGACCCGTTGGCCCTCGCGTCGGCGCTGCGCAAGCTCGAGCAGGGGACCGCACGTGCGCCCCTGCCGCAGAACCGAGAGCTCGTGGACGTCTCGCACGTCATGATCGCCAACCCGTTCCGCGGGGCGGGCGTCGCCAAGATGTTCGCGACGCACCCGCCCATGGCCGAGCGCATCAAGCGGCTCGAGACCATGGCAGGTCAGCAGGGCGGTATCACGCGCTACTGAGGGCCCGCGCCGAGGTGGAGCCCGGTCTCCGGGAGGGCTCAGGAGGCTGCCGTCTCGTCGAGGGCCCCTCCCTCGACGGGACCTCTACCTCGCGGACCCGGCCGGGGCGATCCCGCGCTCGGCCAGCCAGTCGCGCACCGCGGCCCAGGCGTCCGAGCGGGGGTTCTGGGGTGACAGATGGTCCTCGCCGGGGATCACCGCGAGCGTCACGTCGTCTCCGGCGGCCTGCGCAGCCTCGGCGTAGTCGGTCGCGACCGACGGCACGACCACGGCGTCCAGGTCACCCGTCGTGACGAGCGTCGGGACACCGAGCGGGAGCAGTGCGGTGGGCGACGCGAGGTCGTACCGGTCGTCCTGGACCTCGCTCGTCGAGCCGCCCATGAGCCCCTGGACGGCCCCCTCGACGGCCCCCTCGGCCCCGGCGGTCTTCAGGTCGTTCACGCCTGCCTGGGTGACCACGAGGTCGGGACGGACGAGCGGAGCCGCGCCGGGGGCGCCGTCGGGCAGGGTGTGGCGGGCGGCGAGCCACAGGGCCATGGTCCCGCCCGCGGAGTGCCCGACGACGGCTACGCGCCCGGGTGCGAGGCCCGCCTCCCCGAGGGCATGGGGGAGGAGGTCGAGGCCTGCGGCGACGTCCTCGAACGTCCCGGGCCAGCCGCCCTCGTCGAGCGGGTCGGCCGCGCCGACGCCGCGGTAGTCGAGGTTCCACACCACGATGCCGTCGTCGGTCAGGTCACGGGCGACCTCGGTCTCGGACGAGCGGTCGTAGGCGGCGTCCCAGCCGCCGCCGTGGACGAGGACGACGACGTCGACGACCTGCGGCGCGGGAGCCTCGCTGCCGGACGGTGTACGCAGTTCCTCGGTCCGCTCGGTGAGCGACGCCGGCAGGATCAGGTCGGCAGTCTGCGCGGGGCGCGGGCCGTAGGAGTACGTCGTGAGCGCGGCGTCGTCGGGCTGGGCCGGGCGTGACGGCGCGTCGGCCGCGGCGGACGGCACCTCCGGGTCGGGCGACGCGGGCGCGGTACAGCCTGCGGCCGTGAGCGCGACCGCCAGCGCGAGGGCCGACAGCCGGCGAGCGCGGCGGGAGAGAGAGCGACGACCGTCCTGCCGTGCGAGGGCGAACATCATGTGCCCGACCTGTCGGCCGACGGGCGGGGGTGCGGTACCGAGGTGTCGAGCAGGCCCTCGAGCGCGACCGCGACGCCGTCCTCGTCGTTGGACGCCGTGCGGTGCGTGACCGCGCCCAGCACGTCGGGGTGCGCGTTCGCTACGGCGTACGAGGTTCCGGCCCAGGCCAGCATGGGCAGGTCGTTGGGCATGTCGCCGAACGCCCACACGTCCCTCGCCTCGATGCCGTGCGACGCGCACCAGGCGGACAGCGCGCCGGCCTTGGTCACGTCGGGAGGGAGCAGCTCGGCGAGGCCCGCGGCCCCCGAGTAGGCGAGCAGGGCCCGGTCGCCGACCGCGTCCAGCACGCGCTCGAAGAACTCGTCCTGCGAGGTGTCGTCGGTGCGCGCGAGCAGCTTCGCGACGGGGGCGTCGAGCGCACGCTCGACCGGTCCGCGCCATTCCTCGGGCATGCCCTCGTCGTGCCGGAACGTCGGGTCGAACACCGGCCCGTCGACCCGTTCGACGGCCAGCGCGACCCCCGGCACCGCCGCCCGCAGGTCACGGACCACGTCGCCCAGGGCGAGCGGCGCGAAACCGCGGGACTCGACGACCTGGAGCGTGCCGACGTCGTACACGCACGCCCCGCCCAGGCAGATGATGACGCCGTGGCCACCGACCAGCCGCCCGACCTCCGTGAGCCAGCGCGGCGGGCGAGCGGTCACGAACACGACCTGGGTCCCGGCGTCGTCGAGGGCTGCCAGGACCTCGCGCGTGCGCTCGGAGACGGAGCCGTCCGAGCGCAGCAGGGTCCCGTCGAGGTCGGTCGCGACGACGCGGGGCGGCCGCAGGGGGCTGGTCATGCAGAGCAGCCAGCAGGGTGGGCCGGGACGGCGCGGTGGACCCCGTGGCTCAGCACGGGCACCGCCGCCGGGAGTCGATGAGTGTCCACGCCGCGAGTCTAGGTTCGTGCGGCGGCGACACGCCCGCGCGTCGTGGGCGTGACACGGCGGGACCCGACACGCGGACGGGCGCGCCGCCGTCGGGCACGAGCCCGACCGGCGACGCGCCCGTCGCGAGAGGGTGTCAGCGGTAGTTCGTGAACTGCACCGCGAAGTCCAGGTCCGCGCCCTTGAGCAGCGACTGGACGGCCTGGAGGTCGTCGCGCGACTTGCTGGTCGCGCGGACCTCGTCGCCCGTGATCTGCGTCTTGACGCCCTTGGGCCCCTCCTCGCGGATGATCTTGGTGATCTTCTTGGCGTTCTCGCCGGCGAGGCCCTCCTTGAGCACGCCCTCGAGGCGGTACTCCTTGCCCGACAGCTTGGGCTCCTTGTCGTCCGTGTCGAACGCCTTGAGCGAGATCCCGCGCTTGATGAGCTTGGTCTGGAAGACGTCGAGGATCGCGAGCACGCGCTCCTCGGAGTTGGCGATCATGACGATCTTCTCGCCGCTCCAGGCGATCGAGGCGCCGACGTTCTTGAAGTCGTAGCGCGTCTGGATCTCCTTGACGGCCTGGTTGAGGGCGTTGTCGACCTCCTGGCGGTCGACCTTGCTGACGATGTCCATCGATGAATCGGCCACGGTGCTCTCCTGACGAGGTAGGTGGATTGGTCTGGGGTCCACGGTAGTGGGCGGGCGGCGCGGATGCCGCCCCGGCCCGCGCGGCGTCGCTGCAGGCGGGGGTCAGCGCGTCGCGGCCAGGCGGGACGCACGCATGGCGCGCAGGCCGTCGACGCTCAGGACGACGAGCGCGAGCCACACGAGCGAGAAACCTGCCCACCGCGCGGGCGGCATGGGCTCGTGGAACACGAGGAGCCCGACGAGGAGCTGGAGCACGGGCGCGAGGTACTGGAGCATGCCCACGAGGCTCAGCGGCAGACGGCGGGCGGCCGCACCGAAGAGCAGCAGGGGCAGGGCCGTGACGATCCCGCTCGAGGCCAGCAGGAGCGCGTGGCCCGTGCCCTCGGTGCCGAACGTCCCGACCCCGGTCGCACCCAGGAAGACCAGGTAGCCGAGCGCCACGGGGAACAGCAGCGTGGTCTCGACCGCGAGCCCCGGGAGGGCCTCGACGTCGCGCCCGACCCGGTTCTTGACGAGCCCGTACAGCCCGAACGAGATCGCGAGGGTCAGCGCGATCCAGGGCAGGCGGCCCAGGCCGATCGTGAGGATGATCACGGCCGACGCCCCGATCCCCAGGGCCACCCACTGCGCGGGCCGCAGCCGTTCCTTGAGCACGAGCACCGCGAGGAGCACCGTGACGAGCGGGTTGATGAAGTACCCGAGCGCTGCGTCGAGCACGTGACCGGACAGCACGCCGTAGACGTAGACGGCCCAGTTCGTGGCGACCAGGACGGCCGCGATCGCGAGGAGCCCGACGGTCCGGCGCACCCGGAACACCGCCCGGTACGCGGGCAGCTTGCGCATCACGAGCAGCAGGAGCAGGCAGAAGAGCAGGCTCCAGACCACGCGGTGGGCGATGATCTCGAGCGGCCCGGCCGGCTGGAGCAGGGGGAAGAACAGGGGCATCGCGCCCCACAGGAAGTACGCGCTCGCACCGAGGACCACGCCCAGGCGGTCGATCGGGGCAGGGCCTGCCTGGGTGCCCGGACGGGACGCGTCCGGTGGTGCGGAGAGGTCGTTCACGGGGTGCTGGGGGGCCTGGCTCACGGTCCACTGTAAGCGTGGGCGGGGTCCGCGCGCGGGGTCGATTTTTCACCAGGGCCCGATCGGCTGTACTGTTGCCACGCTCCCGCAGTTCGGAAGCGTCCTCTGGTTGCGCCTCGGTGCAGCCTGGTCGCGAACGTGTGGCGAGAGTGCACAACCGAACATGGCAGGTTGCCCGAGCGGCCAAAGGGATCTGACTGTAAATCAGACGGCATAGCCTTCGTGGGTTCGAATCCCTCACCTGCCACGCACTTGAACGAGGCGTCACCCCTTGGGTGGCGCCTCGTTCGCGTTGGTGGAGATTCGGACGGGGTGGACGGTCCGGCGGACGTCGCGGGCCGGCGGGGGTGCGCACGCTTCCCGCCCGACGTCGGAGCTCGCCGCGGTCTCTCGGCCGATGGGTCGTCCGGTCGACGTGGGGGGTGAAGTCCTGACATGTCCGACGCGTGCGACGTGTCGCGCGGGCCTCGGAGCGCACGGCCCGCAGGTCGAGAAATCGGCCTGATCACTGGGTTTCCGGGTGGTCGCAGAGGTCGATTTCGCACCACGGCAGAACCCGTGTAATCTTTTCACCGCTGCCCCGATAGCTCAGTCGGCAGAGCGTCTCCATGGTAAGGAGAAGGTCAAGGGTTCGATTCCCTTTCGGGGCTCTGTGAAGTGACGCGGGGTCGTCTCGCTGGAATACTGGCGACACGACCCCGCGTTCATCACGCGGCGGGGTAGCTCAGTTGGTCAGAGCGCACGGCTCATAATCGTGAGGTCGCGGGTTCGAGCCCCGCCCCCGCTACCACTTCCTGACATCACACCGTACGGCGGCCGGCGCCGTGCGGCCTAGCAAGCACGTAGCGCCCTCCGGAGGCGCGAGAGGTGGCACTACCGTGGCAAGCAAGAGCTCAGACGTTCGCCCGAAGATCACGCTCGCATGCGTGGACTGCAAGGAGCGCAACTACATCACGAAGAAGAACCGCCGCAACGACCCCGACCGTCTCGAGCTGGCGAAGTTCTGCCCGCGTTGCGGCAAGCACACCGCTCACCGCGAGACCCGCTGATCCAGCGGCTCCTCTGAGCAGCACCGACACGCATGGCGATCAACGCTGACTACGCCGGTCGTGAGTACCCGGCCACCGCCCCGTACTCCGTAGGCCGCGAGAAGATCCGCGAGTTCGCCAGCGCCGTCGGTTCGACCCACCCCGCGCACCACGATGTGGTCACAGCGCGGGGTTTGGGCTATCCGGACCTGATCGCGCCGCCCACCTTCGCGGTGGTCGTCGCGCAGCGGGCCGAGGCCCCGTTCATCCAGGACCCTGAGGCCGGCGTCGACTTCACGCGGGTCGTCCACGCGGACGAGCGGTTCGTGCACCACCGACCCATCGTCGCCGGCGACGAGCTGGTGACGGTCCTGCACGTCGACTCGATCACGCAGCGGGCGGGCATCTCGATGGTCACCACGCGCGCCGAGATCGGCGCCCTGGCGGCCGACGGCTCCGGAACCGTCGAGCCCGTCGCGACCGTCACGTCCAGCCTCGTCGTCCGCGGGGAGGACGCATGACCGAGCACACGGCTTCCCCGGTGAGCACCACGCGACCGGACCTCTCCGCTCTCGCGGTCGGTGACGTCGTCGGGACGCGGGAGATCGCTGTCGACCGCGCACGCCTCGTCCGGTACGCCGGCGCGAGCGGCGACTTCAACCCGATCCACTGGAACGACACCTTCGCCCAGAGCGTGGACCTGCCCGGCGTGATCGCGCACGGCATGTTCACCATGGGTGCGGCGGTGACCCTCGTCGAGGACTGGGCCGGGGACCCGGGGGCGGTCGTCGACTACCAGACCCGCTTCACGCGCCCCGTGCCCGTGCCGAACCCGGGCGAGGCGGTCATCTCGGTGTCCGGCACGATCGGCGCGATCGACCCCGAGGCCCGCACGGTCCGCGTCGACCTCACCGTCACGTTCGAGGGTGCCAAGGTGCTCATGAAGTCGCAGGCCGTCGTCCGCCTCTGAGAGCCGGACACCAGCGCCGCCAGCACATCGACGGAGGGCGCCTCTCCCGCACGGGAGAGGCGCCCTCCGGCGTCGGTGGGAGGGCCGTGGGGACCGAGAGCGACGGTGCGGCCGGACCTGACCCTGCGGCTCAGGCGGCCGGGACGGGCCCGGTCGTGGTCCCGACGACGAGCGTGACGTCGAGCATCACGGTCTCGGGCTCCTTGCCCGCGAGGAGCGAGACCACCGCGCGGCCGAGCTCGGCGCCCTTCTCGGCGAGAGGCTGGTGCACGCTCGTGAGGGTGTCCGGGCTGAGCCACGGCAGGTCGAGCCCGTCGAAGCCCGCGACGGACACGTCCTCGGGCACGCGTAGGCCGAGCTCCTTGGCGCCCAGGACGGCGCCCGCGGCGAGCAGGTCCGAGTGCGCGATGATCGCCGTCGGTCGCTCGTCGGACGGTACCCAGGTCCCGAGGATCTCGACCGCTGCCGCGTGCCCGTGCTCGACGAGCGAGGCCTCGGTCTCCCAGGAGATGAGAGGTTCGACGACGTCGCGCACGCCCGCGAGCCGGTTGAGCGTGGGGGTGCGGTCGGCCTGGGCGAGGCGGTCGGCGTCGATGACGCCGCTGCGGCGTGAGTTGTCGAGGGGGAGGGTGATCTCGGCGACGCGGGTGTGCCCCAGGTCGACGAGGTGTCGCACGACCTCGGCCGTGCCCTTGCGGTCCTCGATGCCGACGAGCGGGGTCCCCGGTACGGGGTGCCCCTCGCCGATCACGACGGGGACGCCGCGGCGCTGCAGCGCGGCGAGGGGCGCGTCGTCGGTCCCGATGCCCCAGACGAGGACCGCGACGTCCATCGCTGCGCTCTCGATGAGAGGGTCGACCGCGCGGGACGGGTCCTCGGACGGGATGCCGGGGATGAGGAGCACGCCGAGGCCGCTGGTCCCGAGCGTCGAGACGAGCCCGTCGAGGACCTGGACCGCGACGGGGTCGCGGAAGGCGCGCTTGAGCTGGTCGCCGATCACGACGCCGACGATCCCGGACCGTCCCGAGCGGAGCTGGCGGCCGAGCGGGTTGGGACCGGCGTAGCCGAGCTCGGTCGCGGCGGCCATGACGCGGTCGCGCGTCTCGGGGGTGATGGGGCCAGCACCGGAGAACGCGAGCGACGCGGTGGACACCGAGACACCGGCGAGCGCGGCGACGCGGGCGAGGGTCGGACGGCCTGGCGGCTTGGGTGCCTGCTCGGTCTCGGTCATCGTTGCCCCTCTGCCGGTCTTCTGGACGAACTCGGATCCGCCGTGACGCACGGAAAAGGTGTTTGACGGCGCGGCCAGACTACCCGCAGACTTGTCACCATGTCTCGAATCGTTTCGAAGGCCACTCCCGACGCAGGTATCGAATCGATTCGACCAGCGCTCGACCCCGGCCTCTCCCGCGCCCGCTGGTCCCTCCTGGGGATCTTCCTGCTCAACGGCATCACCATGTCGAGCTGGCTCGCCCGCATCCCCTCGGTGCGTGACGCCCTGGGCATGACGCCCAAGGGCCTGGGCTTCGTGCTCCTCGCCGGCGCTGTCGGTGCGCTCCTGACCGTCACGCTCGCCGGGCCGATCGTCAACCGCTTCGGCGGCCGTGCGGCCATGCTCGCCTCGACGGGCTTCTTCGCCGCGGCCCTCGTGCTCCTGGGCGTCGGCCCCGCGACGGGCTCGGTCCCGTTGCTGGCCGCGGGCATCTTCCTCAACGGCGTGGCCTTCTCGCTCGGCAACGTCCCCATGAACGTCGAGAGCGCGAGCGTCGAGCGTCGGACGGGCCGCACGATCCTGCCGCAGTTCCACGCGGCCTTCAGCATCGGTGCCGTCCTGGGCTCGCTCGTCGGTGCGGCGTGCGCCGCGGGCGACGTCCCGGTCCTGGCGCAGTTCGTGGGCACCGCGGTCGTCGCGACGGTCTGGCGGTTGGCCAGCATCCCGATGTTCATCCACGACACGCTGCCCCGCCCGCGGGTCGAGGGGCGCCTGGGCGACGCCGGCCCCGACGGGGTCGAGGCCGCCGCAGCGCTGCACCCGCGTTCGCGGCGCGTGCGCCTGGGGGCCGCGCTCGGTGCGTGGCGTGAGCCCCGCACGCTGCTCATCGGCCTCGTCATCATGGCCGCGGCACTGTCCGAGGGGTCCGCGAACGACTGGCTCTCGCTCGCCGTGGTCGACGGGTTCGACCAGACCGAGGCCGTGGGCGCGGTCGTGTTCGGCGCGTTCGTCGGCGCGATGACCGTCATGCGCCTGCTGGGCACGCGCCTGATCGACCGCTACGGCCGCGTCGCGGTGCTCCGGGTCTCGGGGGTCGCCTCGATCGGTGGCCTCCTCCTGTTCGGGTTCGCCCCGAACCTCGCCCTCGCGGGCGTGGGCGTGGTCGCGTGGGGCCTGGGTGCAGCGCTCGCGGTCCCGATCGGCATCGCCGCGGCCTCGGACGAGCCGATGCAGGCGGCGAGCCGTGTCTCGGTCGTCTCGGCGTTCTCGTCCATGGCCTCGCTCGCGGCCCCGCCGCTGCTGGGCATCGCTGCCGAGGCCATGGGCGCGCGTCACGCGCTCGTCCTCATCGTGGTCGCGATGGTCGTCAGCGTGCTGCTCTCGAAGAAGGTCGCGCCGCTCGTCGCGGGGGAGCGCCCGGCACCGCTCGCAGGGCCCGACGGCGGGGCTCCCGTCCCGCCCGCGGGTCGCCGAGCGGTCGGCACCGGCACGGACGACGCCCTGCTCGACGGTGACGGCGACCGCGACGTGCGCGCCGAGGACACCGTGGCGGGCGCTCCTGACGCGACCGCGAAGCCTGACCAGGTGGTAACTCATCACGCGGTACCGTCGACCCTGCGCACGCGCCGCCGTCGTGGTGTGCGACGACACGGCGCGACCGACCCTGCACCGACCGGCTCGACCTCCCACCGACGCGAGGAGACCCCCGCATGACCACCCCGCCCGCCCCCCGCTCCGGGGAGCAGCGCGCAGCGAGCGCCGCCCGCGTCGTCCAGGCAGCCACCTGGGCCGTGTTCGCGGTGTTCTTCCTCAACGGCTTCAACTTCGCGAGCTGGGCCTCGCGCCTGCCCGCGGTCCGGGACGCGCTCGGGCTCTCCGAGGGCAGCATGGGCTTCCTGCTGCTGTTCGCCGCGATCGGCTCGCTCCTCGCGCTGCCGCTCTCGGGCATGGTCGTCCAGCGCGTCGGCGCCTCGCGCGCGGTCGTGATCTTCGCGACGGTCAACGTGGCGGGGCTCGTCGTGGCCGTCACGGGCGTGTCCCAGGGCTCGGTCGACGTCGTACGGGTCGGCCTGTTCCTCTTCGGGATCGGCACCGGGGTCTGGGACGCCGCGATGAACATCGAGGGCGCGGCGGTCGAGCAGCGCCTCGGCAAGGCGATCATGCCCCGCTTCCACGCGGGCTTCTCGTTCGGGACCATGGCAGGGGCCGGCGTCGGCGCACTGGCCGCGCTCGCAGGGGTCCCCGTGCAGTGGCACCTCGCGGTGGCTCTCGCACTGAGCCTGCTCGCGGTCCTGTGGTGCGTGCGGTCCTTCCTCCCCGCAGGTGCGGTCACGGACGAGGCCCTCGCGGCGTCGTCGGGCGACCTGCGGGACGACGCGGCGGGCGAGGACCCCGCGACCGCGGTCCACGGAAAGGGCGCGCGCAGCGCCCTTGCCGCGTGGAAGGAACCGCGCACGCTGCTCATCGGCCTCGTGGTCCTGGCCGCCGCCCTGACCGAGGGCGCGGCGAACGACTGGGTCGGGCTCGCGGTCGTCGACGGGTTCGGCACGTCCGACGCGATGGGCGCCGTCGCGCTCGGGATCTTCCTCACCGCCATGACGGGCATGCGCCTGCTCGGGACGGGCCTGCTCGACCGGTTCGGCCGGGTGGCCGTGCTGCGCATCTCGGCAGGCCTCGCGTTCGTCGGCCTGCTCGTGTTCACGCTCGTGCCCAACCTGTGGGTCGCGCTCGTGGGCGTGGTGCTGTGGGGCATGGGCGCAGCGCTCGGGTTCCCGGTCGGGATGAGCGCGGCCTCGGACGACCCCGCGCACGCCGCGGTCCGGGTCAGCGTCGTGTCGACCATCGGCTACTCGGCGTTCTTCGTCGGCCCGCCGCTCATCGGTTTCCTGGCCGAGCACATCGGCGGCTACCGCCCCGCGCTGCTCGTCATCGCGGTGCCGCTCGTGATCGGTCTGCTCGTGGTCAACGCGGCCAAGCCGCTGCCCACCGCGGCGGGCGGCGCGGGCACCGAGACCCCCTGACGGTCGCCGGGGCGAGGAGCGGGAGCGGCATCGAGAGAGGGTGCCGGCGGCGGCGAACTAGGCTGGAGCCATGACTGCCCCCTCCTCGCGCCGCGTGTCCGCCGTCGAAGCCGTCACCGAGGGTGCCGCGCCCGGTCGGGGCGAGGTGCTCGAGCAGCCCACGCTCGCCGACCTCACGACGCTGCGCGTCGGCGGCCCTGCCGACGCGTACCTCGAGGCGAGCACCGAGGCAGAGCTCATCGACGCGGTGCGCGCGGCCGACGACGCGGGCGAGCCGCTCCTCGTCCTCGGGGGCGGCTCCAACCTGCTCGTGAGCGACGAGGGGTTCGGCGGCGTCGTCGTGCGCGACGTGCGCTCCGAGATCCGGATCGACGCCGAGGACACGTGCGGGGGCGGCAGCCTGACCGCGACCGCGGGCCAGGACTGGGACCAGCTCGTCGCGCAGACCGTCGCGCAGGAGTGGGTCGGGATCGAGGCGTTGTCAGGCATCCCCGGCACGGTCGGGGCCGCGCCGGTGCAGAACATCGGCGCGTACGGCCAGGAGGTCGCGGGCGTCGTGGCGTCGGTGCGCGTGTGGGACCGCGAGCAGTCGCGCATCCGGACGCTGCCTCTCGTCGACCTGGACTTCGGCTACCGCACCTCGCTCCTCAAGCGGACCATGCACGCGTCGCCCGACGGCGGCGACATCTGGTACCCGTCCCCCCGGTTCGTCGTCCTCGACGTCAACCTCCAGATGCGGCTCGGGACGCTCTCGGCACCGATCGGCTACCCCGAGCTCGCCCGTCGGCTCGGGGTCCAGGTGGGCGAGCGGGCGCCGAGCGCCGAGGTCCGCGCCGCGGTGCTCGAGCTGCGCGGGAGCAAGGGCATGCTGCTCGACGACCCGTCGGCCCCCGACCACGACCGCTGGAGCGCGGGCTCTTTCTTCACGAACCCGGTCGTCGCCGCGGACCAGGCCGACCTGCTGCCGGCCGACGCCCCGCGCTTCCCGGTCCGGTCGGCGCTCCCCTCGCGCACCACAGGCCCCAGCCTGGGCGAGATCGACCCGACCCTGGTCAAGACCTCGGCGGCCTGGCTCATCGAGCACGCGGGCTTCACCAAGGGGTTCGGGGTGCACGGCCCGTCGAGCGCGGCGCGGCTCTCGACCAAGCACACCCTGGCGCTGACGAACCGCGGGGCCGCGACCGCGGCGGAGATCGTCGAGCTCGCGCGCACCGTGCGCGACGGCGTGCTCGACGCGTACGGGATCGAGCTCGTCCCCGAGCCCGTGCTGGTGGGCGTCGCGCTCTGAGGCGCTGAGGCCCCTCGTTGAGCGGCGAGGTAGAGGGTACGGGGCGAGGTAGAGGGCTCTGACCCTCTACCTCGACGCCTGCCCTCTACCTCGTGGACCGAGCGGCTGTGCTGCTCAGTAGACGATCACGGTCGTGCCGGCCGGGGCGCCCCACGAGTCCCAGATCCAGTTCATGGCGCCGTTGGAGACCCGCACGCACCCGTGCGACGCGGGCGACGGGGGGACCGAGGCCGAGCCGTGGACCGCGATCCCGCCGTTGAAGAACTTGGGCCGCCACATGCTCCCGAGCTCGAGCGAGGACTCGTAGCTCCCGTCGACCTGGCGCCCCACCTGGAACGTCCCGGCGGGGGTCCGGGCGTAGTACGTGCGGCCCTTGGCCTCGTAGCGCTCGCCGTTGCCGGACGAGGCGTTGATGATCGCGGTGACCCGCCCGTCGTCGACGGCCAGGACGAGCTGACGGGCGATGTCGATCTCGATCACGTGACCCGACGAGCTCTGGGGCGTGGGCCGCACGCCCTGGTCCAGGGCGGCCTGGGTCTGGGGCCCTACCCGGCCGTCGCGGCTGATGCCTGCGGCCTTCTGGAGCGCCCAGACGGCTTGCTGCGTGCCCGGACCGTAAATGCCGTCGGGGCTCGCTCCGAGGTAGCCGAGGTCGGCAAGCCGTTGCTGGAGGGCGACGACCCGTTCTCCCGTGCTCCCGCGCACGAGCTCCTCGGTCGCGGGGTCGGGGGCCGGCGTGACGGGCGCGGGCTCGGCTGCCGGGGGAGCGGGCGTCTCGACGGGAGGGGCCGGTTCGACGGGAGCGGGTGTCTCCGGCGCAGGGGCCGGGGTCTCGCTGGGCGTCGGAGTGGGCGTGGGCGTCGGTGTCTCGGAAGGAGAGGGCGACGAGGTCGAGGCGGGCGGGGCCGAGGTCCCGCCGTCGCCGGGGCTCAGGACGTCGCACCCTCCGACGAGCAGCAGCGCGACGAGGGCGGCCGTCGCGGCCGTCCATCTCGTCCTCGTCGATCGTTCCTTCGACATGCGTGATCCCCCTCGATGCCCGGCGTCCTGCCGGAGAACTGGCACGACCACGTTCTCACGCCGCGCGCGCAGGGTCCGCATCGCCGACCCGGGGGATGCGCAATCGTTGTGAAGCGTCCTGCCTCAGGCCTCAGGCTTCGTGCCGGCGCAGGAGCTCGCCTCGCACGAGGTCGACGATCGCGTCGTCGTCGAGCCCCGCGTCGCGCACCGCAGCGACGAAGGCGCGTGCGGCCTGCCGGGCGACGACGTCGGTGGGGGCCACCCCGTCGGCGACGACCGTGCCCGCGCGACGGCGCGTCGTGGTGATGCCGGCCGACTCGAGCTCGCGGTAGGCGCGCGCGACGGTCCCGGCGGCGAGGCCCAGGTCTGTCGCGAGGGCCCGGATGGTCGGTAGCCGGTCGCCGACCACGAGGCGCTCGGCGGCGATGTGCGCGACGACCTGCGAGCGGATCTGTTCGTAGGGAGGTACACCCGACGCGGGGTCGATCTCGAGCTGCAGCCCGGAGGCGGAGGGCCGCTCGGTCCCGGCGATCTCAGGCGCCCAGGTGTGCGACGGGCCTGGGTGCAGGCACCTGGACCACCGGCCGGGCGAGGTCCTCGAGGGGTGTGAGCAGACCGCCTCCGTGGCTTTGTGTCATCATGTCGATACAATGACATCCACAACGTCCGGTGTCAACGACCGCGTGAGAGGTCTCTCACGCGCCCCTCATCCCCGCATCACGTCGGACCGCTTGGGTCGCTCTCATGGACACCGCTGCGCAGCTGCTCACCGGCCCCCGGGCCGGGGACCTCCTGGAGGCGGCGCTCGCCGTCGACCACGTCGCGCTCGGTTCGTGGCGCGTGCACCAGGTGCACGCGCGGCCGGGTGCCGAGGTGAGCGTCGGGTACGAGGTCACCGTGCGCGGTCGCGCCGGGGGGCCGCGGACCGCCGGACGTCGCGACGAGTACCTCGTGGCGACCACGGCCGACCTCCCGCCGGACGTCGTCGAACGGCACGGCATCCTGCGCATGGTCGACGGTGACCGGACCGTCCACGTGTGGCGCCACCCCGTCGACCCCCTCCTGCCGGGGCTCGCGACGGCCTGCGACGCCGCGACGCTGACCGACCGGTGGCGCTCGATCGACCCGCACGCCCCGCTCGTCCTGGGGCTGGACCTGGTCGCCTACCGCCCCCTGCGCCGCGCGGTCCTGCGCGCGCGGACGACCGCGGGAGACGTCTACCTCAAGGTCGTCCGCCCGGACCGGGTCGCCGAGCTCCGGCTGCGCCACGACCTCTTCCTGGTCGCCGAGGCCGCACCGCAGGGCTGCAGCCTGACGGCGCCGCTCGCAGCCCCCAGGGTCCTGGCCTCGCTCGGCGAGGGCATCCTCGTCCTCGGTGCGCGCCCTGAGGAGACCATGGCTTCCGCCGTGGCCTCGACCCCCCGGCACGAGCAGGCGCTCGCGGTCGACCCGCACGAGCTGGTCCGGGCGCTCGACGCCCTGCCCCCGGACGCCGTCCTGCTCGAGCGCCGCCCCGCCTGGGCCGAGCGGTCCGCGCACTACGCACGCTCCGCCGTCGGGCGTCTGCCGGCTCTCGCCCCGCGGATCGAAGCCCTCGAACGAGGCGTGCGTCGCATCGTCGAGACACGGGACCCCGGTCCCGTGGTCGCGACGCACGGCGACTTCTACGAGGCCAACGTCCTCCTCGTCGGTGGCGCGGGCTGCCGCCGGGTGGCCGCTGTGCTCGACGTCGACACACTTGGCCCGGGTCACCGCGTGGACGACCTCGCGTGCATGACCGGGCACCTCGCGGTCCTCGAGACCCTCGCGCCCCAGGTGTACCCCGGGGTCCGGGGACTCGTGGACCGCTGCCTCGCGGCGTTCGGCGAGAGCACGGACCCCGTCGGGCTGCGGGCACGCACCGCCGGCGTCGTCCTCTCGTTGCTGCCCGGCGCGCCGCGCGACGCCCTCGCCGAGGTCTGGCTCGCTGTTGCCGAAGAGCTCCTCGCAGGGGCCGAGGACAGGCTGCCCCTCGGCTGAGAGACGGGACACGGACCCGCGCCCGCCGCCGACGGGTCAGGCCGCCGGGTCCGCCAACCGGTAGCCCATGCCGCGCACCGTGACCACCCGCTCGGGACCCAGCTTGTTGCGCAGGTAGCGGACGTAGACGTCCACGACGTTGGAGCCGGGGTCGAAGTCGTACCCCCATACCCGCGAGAGCAGCTGCTCCCGGCTCAGGACCTGGCCCGGGTTGCGCAGGAACGTCTCCGCGAGGGCGAACTCCCGGGCCGAGAGGTCGACCTCCCGGTCCGCGGTGCGGGCGCGACGCGTGCGCAGGTCGAGGCTGAGCGAGCCGTGCGAGAGCACCGTGACCTCGCCTGCGGGCTCGGTCCGCAGGCGCAGGCGGATGCGTGCCAGCAGCTCCTCGAAGCGGAACGGCTTGACCATGTAGTCGTCCGCCCCGCCCTCGAGGCCCGCGACCGTGTCGGTGACCGAGGACCGGGCCGTGAGGATGATGACGGGGATCGTGTTGCGCGCCGCGCGGAGCCGCCGCAGGACCGTGAATCCGTCCTGGTCCGGCAGACCGAGGTCGAGGATCATCAGGTCGTGGTCGCCCGTCTGTGCCAGGTCGTAGCCCTCTCGACCTGTGGTCACGGCCGTGCTCGCGTACCCGGCCGCGCGCAGCCCCTTGGACACGAACGACGAGATCCGTGTCTCGTCCTCGACGACGAGGATCTGGCTCACAGCGATGTCCTTTCACCCAGGTGTGCCGGGACGACCACGGGGATCTCCACGGTCAGCGGAGTCAAGAGGTCGTGGTCCGCCCTGCCCGGCCCCGTCCCGGCGGGTGACGGGGAGGAGGACCTGTGGTCGTGGTCCGGCCCCGGGACGGGGAGAGCCTGGCCGGGTTCGAGCGGGAGGTCGAGAGTGAACGTGGAACCGAATCCTCGGGTCGAGGTGACCTCGACCCGTCCGTCGTGCCCGCCCGCGATCGCGCTGACGATCGCCAGGCCCAGGCCCGCGCCGTCGCGGAACGCAGGGTCGCGCTCGGCCTGGGCGAAGCGCACGAAGATGCGTTCGAGCTGGTCGGGCGAGACGCCGATGCCCTCGTCCCGGACCCAGAGCCGGATCCGGCCGTCGCGCACCGCGGAGCCCAGGGTGATCTTCGATCCCGGTGCGGAGAACTTCACGGCGTTCGAGGCGAGCTGGAGCCACGCCTGGGTCAGGCGCTGCTCGTCGACGAGCGCCGTGGCCCCCGTCCGCGCGTCGATCTTCCACCTGCGGTCGCCCAGGAGACGGGCCTTGTCGAGGATGTCGTCGGTCAGGCGCCCCAGGTCGGTCTCCTCGAGGCGGACGAAGTCCGGGCTCCCGGCGGTCGCGAGGGTCATGAGGTCGTCGACGAGCCGGTGCATGCGGTCGAGCTCGTCGAGCGCGAGGCTGCGCGTGGCCGCCGAGTCCTCGGGGTCGTGCGGGTCCATGAGCTCGAGGTGCCCGCGGACGATCGTCAGCGGGGTCCGCAGCTCGTGCCCTACGTCGTCGAGGAGCTGGTGCTCGGCGTCGGACGCGGCGGCGAGACGGTCGAGCATCTCGTTGAAGGCCTGGGTGAGCTCGGAGACGTCGTCGTTCCCCGTGACCGGGATGCGCTCGGACGTGCGGGTGTCGCTGATCCGACGAGCGGTCTGGCCGAGCAGGCGTACCGGACGCAGCAGGCGACCCGCGACGACCCAGCCGACCGCGCCGATGAGCAGGAGCGAGACCACCGCGATGATCGCGTACGTCCGGAACACCTGGTCGAACTCGGCGTGCTCGGCGTCCCGGTCGTACGCCAGGACGAGGGCGGAGGGCTCCTTGCCGTCCGTCACGGGCACGACCAGCGCCCGGTAGCTGGTGGTGGGCGTCGAGATCTCGCGCAGGACGACCCGGCCCCCCGTGGTCAGGGGCTCGAGGGCGTCCATGAGCGCCTCGTCGTCCTCGAGCCGGAGCGGCACGGGCGACGCCGCGATCCACTGGGCGCGTCCGGCGCGGAAGCCCACCATGCCCTCGTGCGGGGCGGGCACGGTCTGTCGCATCGCGAAGTTCACCAGGTCGTCCGACGACGTGAACCGCTCGCCCGTGGAGGGGTTGACGCCGTCCTGGGCGAGGGCCTCGAACTCCTCGAGCGAGCGCGTGAGGGACAGGGCCATCCGGTCGTCGACGTGCCGGCGCTGGGACGTGAACGCGACGCCGCCCGCGATGATCAGCCCCAGGGCCGCGAGGGCGAGGACCGCGCCGAGGATGCGGACGCGGACGGTCAGCAGCCGCGCGGTGGTCCGGGGACGGTGGGGCGCGGCGGGATCGAGGGGGGCGGACATCATCCGTTCCCCGTGTCGGGAGTCCACATGCCGTCGTCGTACTCGTCCGAGGGCCGGTACATGCCGTCGTCGTACTCGTCGCCGGGGTGGTACATGCCGTCGTCGTACGGCAGCTCGCCGGTCGAAGGCGCCGTGCCGGTGCCGCTGTCGACGGTGCTCCCGATCCGGGGCGGCGCGGGCTGGACGGGGACGAGGGACCCGTCGCCCGGCTTCTCGACCGGCTCGACGGGCTCGCCCGGTTCCTCCTCGACGGGCTCGACCGGGGCCGGGACGGGCGTGGGGGTCACGGTCTCGACCGGGGCCGGGCTCAGGACGACCTGGTTCCCCAGGTCGCGGTCCGGAGGGCTCGCGGAGACGAGTGCCACGGCGGCCGTGCCGACGCCGAGGAAGCCGAGCACCAGGGCGCCCACCCACGTCGTCGTCCGTCGCATGGCGCGAGTGTCCCGTGCCCTGATGAGAGGGGCATGAGAGGGCGCGTCACCCACGGGCTGCCTCGCCCGTGGGCGGAGCCTCGGCGATCCACTCGTCGACACCCGCGAGCAGCCGCGCCGTGGTCGCGTGCCCGGCCCGGCTCGCCCGGATCGAGGAGCGTGCGAGGTCGGCCAGCTCCTCGTCCGAGAACCCGTGCTCGGTCCGCGCCGACTCGTACTGCGCCACGAGCCGCGAACCGAAGAGCAGCGGGTCGTCGGCCCCGAGCGCGACCTGCGCGCCCGCGTCGACGAGCGCCCCGAGCGGGACCTGCGCGCCGTCGTCGTACACCCCGAGCGACACGTTCGAGGCGGGGCAGACCTCGAGGGCGACCCCCCGCTCGACGACCTGCTCGAGGACCCGCGGGTCCTCGACCGACCGGACCCCGTGGCCGAGCCGGTCCGGGTCCAGGTCCGTCAGGACCTCGCTCACGTGGTCCGGGCCGAGGAGCTCGCCACCGTGCGGGACCAGGGCGAGCCCCGCGCGGCGCGCGATCGCGAAAGCGGGCGCGAAGGCCGCGGTGTCCCCGCGCCGCTCGTCGTTGCTCAGCCCGAAGCCCAGGACCTCGCCCGGACCGTCGCCCACGTACTGCGCCGCGAGGCGTGCGAGCGTGCGCGCGTCGAGCGGGTGCCGCATGCGCGACGCGGCGACGATCACGCCCACCTCGGTCCCCGTCGCGGCGCTCGCCTCGCGAGCCGCGTCGAGCACGATCTCGACCGCGGGCGAGATGCCGCCTACGAAGGGCGCGTACGACGTGGGGTCGACCTGGATCTCGAGGCGCCCCGACCCCTCGGCCGCGTCGTCCTCCGCGGCCTCGTGCACGATCCGGCGCATGTCCGCCTCGGAGCGCACGCACGCGCGCGCGGCGTCGTACAGGCGCTGGAAGCGGAACCAGCCACGCTCGGTCGCGGGCAGGCGCAGCGGGTCGCCGTCGAGCAGCGCGGACGGGAGCCGCACCCCGTACTGCGCCGCGAGGTCCCGCAGCGTCTCGGGCCGCATGGACCCGGTGAAGTGCAGGTGGAGGTGGGCCTTGGGGAGCTTCGCCAGATCACGCACAGGGGCAGTCTTCCATCAGCCGGGCCCCCGCACGGGGAGTTCCGGTCCCCGGCCGGGTGAGATCGGGGGCGGCCTCACACGCCGGGCAGGATCCCGCGCTCGATCGCGACGGTCACGGCGCGCGTGCGGTCGTCGACCCCGAGCTTGGCGAACGCACGCAGCAGGTGCGTCTTGACGGTCGCCTCGGAGATGAACAGCTCGCGCCCGATCGAGGGGTTGCTCAGACCGCGCGCGACCAGCGCGAGGACCTGCGACTCGCGGGGCGTGAGCCGTTCGCCCGCGCCGCGGACCGACGTCACGAGCCGGGTCGCGACCGTGGGGGCCAGGACGGTCTCGCCGCGGGCCGCGGCCCGGATCCCGGCCACGAGCACGTCGCGCGGCGTGTCCTTGAGCAGGTACCCCGTCGCGCCCGCCTCGACCGCACGCAGGATGTCGGTGTCGGTCTCGTACGTCGTGAGCACGACGACGCGGGGCCGCGCACCCCGCCCGTCGCCGGGGGAGCGGGGTCCGCCGAGGATCTCGCTCGTCGCCCCCACGCCGTCGAGCACGGGCATGCGCAGGTCCATGAGCACGACGTCGGGGCGCAGCTCGTGCGCGAGCCGCACGCCCTCGCGCCCGTCGCCCGCTTCACCGACCACCACGAGGTCCGGCTCGGCCGTGAGCATCCCGACGAGGCCCGAACGGACCACGGGGTGGTCGTCGACCACGAGGACGCGGACCTGGGGATCCGACGGCGTCGCTCCGGTCGCGGTCGCCGCGGCGGTCCCCGGATGAAGGGTGGGTGAGGGCGCTGGGTGGTCGGTGGGGGAGGTCACGGCTGGCTCCGGGGGAGTAGGGCGGGATGCGTGGGGGCGTCGGCGGGGTGGTCGGCGGGCACCGGCAGCTCGACCCGCACGTGCGTCCCGCCGCCCGGGACGGACGCGACGCTCACCGTGCCGCCGCTCGCCGCGACACGCTCGCGCATGCCGCGCAGGCCGAACCCTTCCACGATGCCCGGCCCCAGCCCCTGACCGTCGTCCGCGACGTCGAGGACGACCGTGGTGCCGTCGGGCCTCACGTCCTCCGAGCGAACGGTCCCGACGCCCTCCCCGGGCCCCAGGGAGACGACGACGGAGCGCGCCGCCGCGTGGCGGCGCACGTTGGCCAGGGCCTCCTGCGCGGACCGCAGCAGGACGACGTCCTCGGCACTGCCCAGTCCTGGGACGGCCGACAGCCGCAGCGTCACCGCGACCCCCGACTCGTCCTCGAAGCGAGCGGCCAGGCGCTCGATCGCCTCGACGAGCGTCGCGCCCTGCAACGGCAGGGGAGCGAACGCCGTGACGAGGGACCGGGCCTCGGCCAGGTTGTCGCGGGCCGTGGCCTCGACGAGCGCGAGCCGGTCCCGGGCTGCGCCCACGTCGTCACGGTCGAGGTCGGCGTTCGCGGCCTGGGCGAGCATGACGACGCTCGTGAACCCCTGCGCCAGGGTGTCGTGGATCTCGCGCGCCATGCGCTCGCGCTCGGCCGCGACCCCGGCCGCGTGGTGGACCGTCCCGAGCTCGGCCTGCGTGGCGTTGAGGTCGTCGACGAGCTGGGCATGGCGTGCGGTCTGGAGCATCGCCTGGCCGACCCAGATCCCGAGCAGGATCGAGAAGGCGAGCGCGACCCCCATCTGCGGTGCGGCCCTCGTGAGGGCCTCGCGGGAGAACCCAGACGCGGCCGTGAGCGCGAGGGTCGTGCCGACCGCGAGCAGGGTCGAGAGCGCGAGGCTGACCCACCGGCTCTCCGAGAGCATCCAGATCTGGGTGAACGCGACGAACAGCAGGAACGTCCCGAGCTGGTTCTGGATCACGGCGACGTCGGTCGCGACGATCAGGATCAGCAGGTACACCATGGCCAGGCGCTGGTCCCGGTTCCGGGCGGCACGCCGGCCCAGGAACGTGTACGCCAGCAGGATCACCCCGATCGCCCCCAGGGCCAGCGCGAGCCGGTCGGGCTCGATCCCGGCCGAGAGCAGGGCCAGCGCGCACAGGGCCACGACCACGTAGAAGCCCACGTCCCACCACACGACGACCCGGTCCCACGAGCCCTCGAGCCGTCCGAGGGCCGAGCCGGGATCGAGCGCCGGGTCGGGGGAAGGAGGCACGGGCGTGCCCGTGGCGGCCGAGTCGGAGGGCCCCGCCGCCACGGACCCCGTCGCCGGACGGTCCACCGGGCTGTCAGCCGTCGTCACGCCGCCTCCACCTGAACGTCCGGACCCCCACCACGAGGCCCACGACGAGCCACACCACCAGTACAGCAGCCGTCGCGCCGTGCTGCCACGACCCTGACGTCTCGAGGGCAACGGCCTCGGGCGGCAGGAACACCGAACGCATGCCCTGCGCGAGCCACTTGAGCGGGAAGACCGACGCGACCTGCTGCATCCATGACGGCAGGGCGAAGAACGCGAAGAACACGCCCGAGATGAACTGCAGGACCAGGACGATCGGCGTCACCACGGCGCTCACGGACTTCCCTGACCGGGGGACCGAGGAGAACGCGACACCCAGCACCGAGCCGGTCGCGGTGCCGAGCACGAACACCCACGCGAACGTCGCCCAGGCCGACGCGGTCGAGGGCATCGGGACGTCGAACGCCGTGGCGGCGAGCAGCAGCAGGGCGGCGGTCTGGACGGTCGTGACGATCAGGACCTGCCCGATCTTCCCCAGGAAGTACGAGGTCGCAGGCAGGGGGGTCGCCCGCAGGCGCTTGAGCGTGCCGTCGTCGCGCTCGACAGAGATCGAGATCGCGAGGTTCTGGAAGCTCGTGAGCATGACGCCCGTGGCGACCATGCCCGGGAGGAAGTACTGCGCGAACGGCACGGATCCGGCCGCGTTGCCCTGGTCCTGCTGCCCGAAGACCGTCGCGAAGATCGCCATCATGATGAGCGGGTACGCCAGGATGAAGACGACCGCGTCACGCTCGCGCAGGAACGCGAGCATCTCGATCCAGGTCCGTCGCAGGCCTGTGCCGAGGACGCCGGGCAGGGGCTGCCCGGCGGGCACCGCGCGGGTGGGGGACGACTGGGTGCTCATCGGGAGGCCTCCTCGGCGACGGGAGCGGACGGGACGGCAGAGGACCGGGCGTCGGACGGGAGTCCCGGCGCCGCCTCGGCCGACGAGGTGGTGGTCGGGGCCGCCGGTACGGCCCCGATGAGCTCGAGGTACACGTCCTCGAGGCTCGGCTGGAGGACCCGCAGGCCGGGCACCTCGCCGTCAGGTCCGGCCAGGCGTGCCGCGAGCGACGCGACCAGCGCGGTCGGGTGGTCGGTGCGCTCGACGTGCGTGACGCCGTCGGACTCCCACCGCACGACGGGGCGCAGCGCACCCGGCCCGCCCAGGTCGGCCGGCGCCCCGAGGGCGACGACCTTCCCGTCACGCACGACGGCGGCGCGGTCGGCCAGGTGCGCGGCCTCGTCGAGGTAGTGGGTCGTCAGGAGGATCGTGGTGCCACCCGCCCGCAAGGCCAGGACGAGGTCCCAGAAGCTGCGGCGCGCCTGCGGGTCGAAGCCCGTGGTGGGCTCGTCGAGGAAGAGCAGCTCGGGGTCGCCCACGATCCCGAGGGCCACGTCGAGTCGCCGGCGCTGGCCGCCCGAGAGCTGGCGGGAGCGCGTCGTGGCCTTCTCCAGGAGCCCGACGGCGGCGATCACCTCCTCGGGGTCGCGCGGGGCCGGGTAGAACGTCGCGAAGTGGCGCACGAGCTCGCGCACCGTGAGCTCGGCCTGGTCGCGCGAGTCCTGGAGCACGACGCCGATACGGCTGCGCCACGCGCGCCCCGCGAGCGCGGGGTCCTCGCCGAGGACCTGGACCTGCCCGCCGTCGCGCTTGCGGAAGCCCTCGAGGATCTCGACCGTCGTGGTCTTGCCAGCGCCGTTGGGGCCGAGGACCGCGAAGATCTCGCCGCGCTCGACCGTGAGGTCCAGGCCGTCGACCGCCTGCTTCACGGTGCTGCCTGCGCCGCTGCCCTGCGTGTAGCGCTTGGTGAGCCCGCGGACCTCGATGGCCGGGGCGCTCGTACCTGCTCGGGGAGGAGTCCTGTCTGTGGTCATGGCTCCAGCCTGGCGTGGGAGAGGTGCTCGCCGCGACGACCGGTCGGGGGGACGCGGGGTCCACCGGTCGGTGGACACGGAGGGTGACGGTCCGGCCCGCCGAGGGTGACGATCCCGTCTGCCGAGGGTGACCGGAGGACTCACCCGCGGTGACGGGATGTCCGCCACGAAGGCCCGCCAGGGGTCCACTACTGTCAGCCGCATGAGCGACGCCGCGATCACGCTGACCGTCCTGGGCGCAGCGGTGGTCCTCTTCGTGTGGAACCGCCTGCCGGTCGGCGTCGTGGCGCTCGCGGTCGCCCTCTCGCTCTATCTCACGGGCGTCCTGACGGTCGAGGAGTCCCTCGCGGGGTTCGGGACCCCGACCGTGATCCTCATCGCGGCGCTCTTCGTGGTCGCCGAGGCGCTCGACGCCGCGGGCATCACGGCGTGGGCGGGCCAGCAGCTGATCGACCGGGCGGGGACGAGCCCCGCGCGGCTCATGGTGCTCATGCTCGTGCTCTCGGCGGTGCTGTCCGCGCTCGTCACGCCCAACGGCGCGGTCGCGGCACTGTTCCCCATGGTCGTGGTCCTCTCGACGCGGCTCGGCCGCTCGCCCTCGCAGCTCCTCATGCCCCTCGCGTTCGGTGCGCACGCCGGGTCGCTCCTCATGCTGACGGGCACGCCCGTCAACGTGATCGTCTCGGCGACGGCCCTCGAGGAGACGGGCACGGGCCTGGGGTTCTTCGAGTTCGCGCTGGTGGGCGTCCCGCTGCTCGCGGGGACGATCCTGGTCTGCGTGCTGTGGGGTCCGCGCCTGCTGCCGCACCGCAGCGCGCGCTCGCTCTCGCGCGACCTGACGGGCCTGCCCGCGGACCTGCTGCGCGACTACGCGCCGGCCGGCAGCATCGCGTGCCTCGCGGTGCCCGCGGGCTCGCCCCTCGTCGGGGTCGCGGCCGACGCGATCGACACGGGGGACCGGTCGGTGCACGCGGTCGCGGTGCAGGACCGGTCGGGGCGACCCGTGCCGGAGGTCGTGGCGGGCGGTCAGCTCGTGGTGCGTGGGGGCCGTGCGGGGATCGACGAGTTCGCGGCCGTGGGCGGCCTGGTCGCCCCGAGCGGGCCCGACGGCGAGGACGTCACCTGCGGGCTCGTCTCGCGCGAGCACGGGGTCGCCGAGGTCATCGTGCGCCCGCGCTCGGGCCTGATCGGCGAGCGCGTCTTCCCGGGCATGGTCACGGACTCGGGCGAGCTCGTGGTCCTGGCCGTGAAGCGGCTCGGAGAGGTCCTCGACCCGGCCGGCGACGAGGGGGAGAACCGTCCGGCGGCCGACCCGCGCGACCACGAGGTCACGCTGCGCGCGGGCGACGCGGTGCTCCTGCAGGGGCCGTGGGACGCGCTCGACCGCCACACCGACGACCCCGACGTCCTCGTGGTCGACACCCCGGACTCGATCCGTCGCCAGGCCGCGCCGCTCGGGCGCCGGGCCGTGCCGGCCATCGTGGTGCTCGTGCTCATGGTGGCCGCGCTCGCGACGGACGTGCTGCCTGCCGCGGTCACCGCTGTGGGGGCCGCGATCGCGATGATCCTGCTGCGGGTCGTGACGACCCGCCAGGCGCAGCGCTCGATCTCGCTCACGACCGTGATCCTCGTGGCGGGCATGATCCCGCTCTCGACCGCGATCACGCAGACGGGCGCCGCGGAGATCGTCGCGACCGCGCTGATCGACGTGGTCGGCGGGGGAGGGCTGACGCTCCTGCTGCTGGGCATCTTCGTGCTGTGCGCGGTGCTCGGTCAGCTCATCAGCAACATGGCCACGGCCCTGGTCATGATCCCGATCGCCGGGTCGGTCGCGCTCGAGCTCGGGATCTCGCCGGTTCCGCTCGTCATGTGCGTCGCGGTCGCGTCCGCCGCGGCGCTCCTGACACCCGTCGCCACCCCGG
This sequence comes from Oerskovia sp. NPDC060338, assembly GCF_042726295.1. NCBI lineage: Bacteria > Bacillati > Actinomycetota > Actinomycetes > Micrococcales > Cellulomonadaceae > Oerskovia > Oerskovia sp. NPDC060338. Next base: position 119,519 of record NZ_JBHXCQ010000004.1, on the reverse strand, counting down.
GCAACATGATGGTCATGGAGCCGGGCGGCTACCGGTTCGGTGACTACTGGAAGCTCGGCCTGCCCGTGCTCGGGGTCTACCTGCTGGTCGCGGTGTTCCTCGTCCCCCTGATCTGGCGGCCGTAGGGCTCGCCTGGCATGTCCTGCACGACCCGCACCGCACCCGCCCCGGCACCGGCCGTGGCCCGAGAGATGGAGCACGCCATGGGTGACGCACCCTTCGACCCGATCCCGTCCGACACGGCCGTCCGCGCCGTGGAGGTGTCCGTCGACGCAGCGCCCGCAGGGGGCACGACCGGGGTCCTGGTCACCTCGGACGGCGACGTCCCGGCCGCGATCGGCGCCGACCGCGACGAGCTCGCCCGCTGGGGCTTCACGGGGCGTGCGGGGCAGAGCCTCGCCCGTCCCTCGGCGGGGGCCGACGTGGTCGCTGTCGGCGCCGGACCGGCCGAACGGCTCGACACCGCCGCGGTCCGCGACGCCGCGGCCCACCACGCCCGGGCCGTCGCGCGCGACACGATCGTGACGGTCTCGCTCGCGGGCACCGAGGGCCTCGACCTGGCGGGGGTCGCGAGCGCGGTCGTCGAGGGCGTCCTGCTGGGGCGCTACCGCTACGACCAGCTCCGCACCGAGCCTGCGACGGTCCCGGTCACGGGCATCGTCCTGGTCACCGACGGCGACGCGGCCGAGGCGCTCGCGGGCGCCCGGCGCGGCCTGGTCCTCGCCCGCGCGGCGCTCGTCTCGCGCGACCTCGCGAACACCCCGGCGGGCTACCTCACGGCCCCCGACCTGGCCGACGTCGCGGTGCGCCTGGGAGCCGCGAACGGCCTCGAGGTCGAGGTCTTCGACAAGGCAGCGCTGACCGAGATGGGGTGCGGCGGCATCCTCGGGGTCAACGCGGGCAGCGTCGTCGAGCCACGCCTGGCCAAGCTGACGTACCGCGGTGGCGAGGGGCACCTCGCGTTCGTCGGCAAGGGCATCACCTACGACTCGGGCGGCATCAGCCTCAAGCCCTCGAACGCGATGCACGCGGCCATGAAGATGGACATGTCCGGGGCCGGGGCGGCGCTCGCGGCCCTCTCGGTGCTCAAGGACCTGGGCGTGGGTACGACCGTCACGGCGTACCTCGCGTGCACCGACAACATGCCCTCGGGCAGCGCGACCAAGCTGGGCGACGTCCTCACGACGCGCAGCGGCCGCACGATCGAGGTCGTCAACACCGACGCCGAGGGCCGCCTGGTCATGGCCGACGCGATCGCGCTCGCGGTCGAGGACGGCGTCGACGCGATCGTCGACATCGCGACCCTCACGGGCGCGGCGCTCGCGGCGCTCGGCACGGCCCGGGCCGCGCTGCTCGGCAACGACGACGCGCTCGCGGCCCAGGTCGAGTCGGCGTCGGCAGCGACCGACGAGCGCGTCTGGCGCCTCCCGCTCGAGCACCGGTACCGGCCCCAGCTCGACTCGGACGTCGCGGACATCAAGAACCTGGGGGGCGAGTTCGCGGGGACCATCACGGCGGCGCTGTTCCTCGCCGAGTGGGCGGGCGACGTGTCGTGGGCGCACCTCGACATCGCGGGCACCATGAAGTCGGACACCGACGACGCGGTCTGGACCAAGGGCGCCACGGGCTTCGGGGCGCGACTGCTCGCCGAGCTCGCGGGCTCGTTCACGGTCCCGGTCGCGTAGGGCGGGAGCACGGGAGAGGCCGGTCGCTCGCACCGCGAGCGACCGGCCTCTCGTCGTGTCTGCGTCGTGCCGCCCGGGAGGACCCGGGGTGGGGCGACGCCGGCCCGACGACGGGAGCTCCGCCGTCGGGCCGCTGCCTCACTGCAGGTAGATCTCCGCCCCTGGGCCCAGCGGCAGCCCCAGCAGGTACCAGCCCACGAGCAGCGCGGTCCACACGAGCAGCAGCGCGACCGTGTAGGGCAGCATGAGCGAGATGATCGAGCCCACGCCGACCTTCTTGCGGTACCGCTCGGCGAAGATGACGATGAGCGCGAAGTACGGCATGAGCGGGGTCGCGACGTTGATCGGCGAGTCGCCCACGCGGTAGGCCGCGACCGCGAGGTCGGGCGAGATGCCGAGCTGGATGAACAGCGGCACGAAGATCGGGGCGAAGATCGCCCACTTCGGCACCACGCCGCCGATGAAGATGTCGATCACGGCCGTCATCGCGATCAGGCCGATGATGAGCGGGACCGTCCCGAGGTTCGCCTGCTCGAGGGCGTCGGCCATGTTCACGGCCGCGACCGTGCCCAGGTTCGAGTAGTTGAAGTAGGCGATGAACTGGCTGATGATCAGCAGCAGGAAGATCAGCCCGGACAGGCCCGCGATGGTCTTCGTCATGGGGTTGATGACGTCCATGCTGTTCTTGATCGTCCCTGCGCCCTTGCCGTAGCACAGGCCCATGACGAAGAAGTAGATCAGGATCAGGAAGATGATGCTGCCCATGAGCGGCGAGCCCTCGATGAGGCTGCCGGTCTCGGGGTTGCGCAGCGGCCCCCAGGACGGGAGCGCCAGCAGCAGGACGAGCGCGGTGACCCCGATCAGGCCGAACCCGGACCATCTGAGCCCGCGCTTCTCCGCGGCGGTCAGCTCGCCCGAGGGGGCCGCGGCGGCAGCGCCGCCCGAGTCGTGGTCGTCGGGCGCGGGAGCCTCGTCCTCGCGGTAGGTGCCCAGGCGTGGCTCGACGAACTTCTCGGTCACGAGGGTCGCGACCAGGGTCACCACGATGGTCGAGACGATCGCGAAGTAGAGGTTTCCCGTGATCGAGACGTGCTGCGCGGGGTCCGCGATCGACTCGTTGGTGATCTCGGCGAGCATGCCGTCGATCGGGGTGATGAGCAGGTTGACGCCGAACCCGCCGCCCACGCCCGCGAACGCCGCGGCCAGGCCTGCGAGCGGATGTCGGCCGAGCGTGTGGAAGACCGCGGCGGCCAGCGGGATGAGGACCAGGTATCCGGCGTCGGTCGCGATCGAGGACAGGACGCCGAGGAAGACCACGATGAGCGTGATGAAGCGCGCCGGCGTGACCTTGACGAGGCGCTTGATGAACGCGCCGATCAGGCCGACCTCCTCGGCGAGGCCCACCCCGATCATGGCGACGACGATCACGCCGACGACGCCGAACCCGTTGAAGTTCTCGACGGGCGACGTGAAGATGAACCGGATCCCGTCGGCGCTCAGGAGCGACTCGACCGAGACCGTGACCTGCTCCACGTGGGGGTCCTCGCTCTGGTAGGGCGCGTCCCCGATGAGCTCCTCACCGCTCGGCTCGACCTGCTCGGCGACCTGCGCCTGGTCGAACGTGACCGAGGTCCCGGCGAGGTAGAAGGCGTGCGAGAGCACGATGATGAGGGCGATGAGCCCCAGGAAGATGATGGCGGGGTGCGGGACCTTGTTCCCCACCCGCTCGATCCCGTCGAGCATGCGCTCGAGGGGGGTGCGACGTACGACCGCGGCTTCCGACATGTCGCCCTCTCGTGTCCCGGTCGCCTCGTGCGGGGTGCACGAGGACTCGGGGGTAAGTATTGCGAGGAGATCGTGTGGACGTGGGGTGAATCACCGGGAGAGGATGATCGGATCCCGGACGAGCGGGTGAGATCTGCGGACCGTCGTCTAGCGTGGGTCCTGAAGGACGGTCGCGGCGGGTGCTGAGAGGCGCTTCGTGTGCGGTCGCCTGGTGGGGCCCCGGCGGGCTCCGGCGGGGCGTGGCGAGGGCCGGTTCGACCACGGCGCTCGGTTCGCGTACAGTATTCCTTCGGTGGCAGGTGCCCACCCGATGATCTCTGCCTTCTGGGTAGGTTCTCGGGGTGGCGTCGATCACGAAGGGCAGTGGCGCAATTGGTAGCGCAGCGGTCTCCAAAACCGCAGGTTGCAGGTTCGAGCCCTGTCTGCCCTGCAAGGCGTCGTCCTCCCGGGGGCGTGCGCGTAGTCCGGTAACGGGTTACACCACGAAAGGTCAGCATCGGTTTCGGTTTCAACGTCACGTAGTGGGGATGAACAGTGAGCGAATCGCCATCAGAGGCGCTGGGTGCTGAAGGCGTGCGCGCCGGCGGTGACAAGAAGAAGGGCGACGCGAAGAAGGGCAACATCTTCTCGCGGATCGCCCTGTTCGTCCGCCAGGTGATCGCCGAGCTCAAGAAGGTCGTCACCCCCACTCGTTCCGAGCTGATCACCTACACCACCGTCGTCCTCGTCTTCGTGGCTGTGGTCATGGCGTTCGTGACGCTGCTCGACTTCGGGGTCGGCGTCGCCGCCCTGTGGGTCTTCGGGGGCTGATTCCCGGAGGGCGCCTCGTGCCGCGAGCATCTCGCGGCACTGCACGAGTACGCGCCCGGAGCGCGAGGACCGTGAGCGGTCCCGTCAATAGCATGTTCGAGTAGTCAGTAGAAAGCAGGTTCGTTCGTGTCCCAGGAGTCGCTGGACCAGGCGGAGAACGTCGATCCCACCGAGCCCGTCGCCGAAGGCGCCGAGGTCGAGCTCGACGCACCCGAGGCTGCCATCGACGAGGTCGAGGCGGACGACGAGGGACCGGACACCGAGACGGACGAGGAGCCGGCCGAGGCCGACGACGAGTCCCGTGTCGACGAGGACGGCGACGTCCTCGACGACCTCGACCCGGTCGAGGAGTTCAAGAAGGACCTGCGCACCAAGCCGGGCGACTGGTTCGTGATCCACTCCTACGCGGGCTACGAGAACCGTGTGAAGGCCAACCTGGAGAACCGCATCCAGAGCCTGAACATGGAGGACTTCATCTTCCAGATCGAGGTCCCCATGGAAGAGGTCGCGGAGATCAAGAACGCGCAGAAGAAGATCGTGCGTCGCGTCCGCATCCCCGGCTACGTCCTGGTCCGCATGGACCTGACCGACGAGTCGTGGGGCGCAGTGCGCCACACGCCCGGTGTCACGGGCTTCGTGGGCCACACCCACCAGCCGGTGCCGCTGACGCTCGACGAGGTCTTCTCGATGCTCGCCCCGACGATCGAGCCCAAGGCCGAGGCCGGCAAGCCGGCAGCGTCGGCCAAGGCCCCCTTCGAGGTCGACTTCCAGGTCGGCGAGTCGGTCACCGTCACGGACGGTCCGTTCGACACGCTCCCCGCGACGATCTCCGAGATCAACGCCGAGGGCCAGAAGCTCAAGGTCCTCGTCTCCATCTTCGGCCGGGAGACCCCGGTCGAGCTGTCGTTCAACCAGGTCGCCAAGATCTGATCCTGTCGGACGACAGCACCTGCAACCGGGTCATCGCCCACGGCGTCGGCCCAGACACAGAAAGCACGGAATCTCATGCCTCCCAAGAAGAAGGTCTCTGGGCTGATCAAACTCCAGATCAAGGCCGGCGCAGCAACTCCCGCCCCGCCGATCGGCCCCGCGCTCGGTCAGCACGGCGTCAACATCATGGAGTTCTGCAAGGCGTACAACGCCGCGACCGAGTCGCAGCGCGGCAACGTCATCCCCGTGGAGATCACGGTCTACGAGGACCGCTCGTTCACCTTCATCACCAAGACCCCCCCGGCTGCTGAGCTCATCAAGCAGGCTGCCGGCGTGGACAAGGGATCGCCGACCCCGCACACGGTCAAGGTCGCGAAGCTGACCTCCGCCCAGGTGCGCGAGATCGCTCAGACCAAGCTCGAGGACCTCAACGCGAACGACCTCGACGCCGCATCGCTCATCATCGCGGGCACCGCTCGCTCCATGGGCATCACGGTCGAGGGCTGACCCAGCTCCACCCCCAGCCTCCGGGCTGAACCTCATTTTCATGAGCCCGCCGGTCTCTGACCGGCGGGCAGTGGCAGGGTCCGCGCGGATCCGTAGACCACGACTGCTCGACAAGGAGAAGCAGATGGCAACGCGCAGCAAGGCATACCGCGCCGCAGCGGAGAAGATCGACCGCGACGAGCTCTACACCCCGCTCCAGGCGGTTCGTCTCGCCAAGGAGACGTCGCCCACCAAGTACGACGCGACCGTCGAGGTCGCGTTCCGTCTCGGTGTCGACCCCCGCAAGGCGGACCAGATGGTTCGTGGCACGGTCAACCTGCCTCACGGCACCGGTAAGACCGCCCGCGTCCTGGTCTTCGCGAACGGCGAGAAGGCGGAGCAGGCTCGTGCAGCCGGCGCCGACATCGTCGGTGGCGACGAGCTCATCGAGAAGGTCGCCGCAGGCTACACGGACTTCGACTCCGCAGTCGCGACCCCGGACCTCATGGGCAAGGTCGGTCGTCTCGGTAAGGTCCTCGGCCCCCGTGGTCTGATGCCGAACCCGAAGACCGGCACCGTGACCATGGACGTCGCGAAGGCCGTCGAGGACATCAAGGGCGGAAAGATCGAGTTCCGCGTCGACAAGCACTCGAACCTCCACTTCATCATCGGCAAGGTCTCGTTCGACGAGAAGGCGCTCGTGGAGAACTACGCCGCAGCGATCGAAGAGGTCCTGCGTCTGAAGCCGTCCTCCTCCAAGGGCCGCTACATCAGCAAGGCGACGCTCTCGACGACGATGGGCCCCGGCATCCCCGTGGACCCGTCCAAGGCGACGAAGCTCCTCGAGGAGGACGCGGCCTGATCAGCCCGTTCTCTTCCTGACCGACGGCGTCTCTCCCCTCACGGGGAGGGGCGCCGTCGGTCTTTTCGTCGTGGGGCGGGGTGAGCGCCGCCGTGCCGGCTCGGGTGGTGCGTGCCTCCCCCGGGCGGGGGCTAAATGTCCGGTATGCGCAGCGGGTGGCCCAGATCGAGGCCCGCGCGACGCAGACGTTCACGGCCCCGATCGTCCCGGTTCATCCCTGGTCTGCCTGGTGCGGTCAGAGTGATGCCTGTCTGGACAAGTGAGTCTCGCGGCTCGTCCGGACATCGCATCCATGACGTGCACCATGACGACTGAAGGGTTGGACATGCGCAAGATCGCACACCTGGCACTCGCCGGGTCGCTGGCAGCAGGGACGTTCCTCGTCCCGGCCGCCGCCTTCGCCGCCGACGACGAAGCCCCCGTGCTGCAGGGAACTCGTACGGACAAGACTCTCGTGATCGGACTCGACGGGGCTCGGCTCGACAAGATCGAGGCGGCCTCGACCCCGAACCTCCACGCGCTCATGCAGCGCGGGACCTCTGGCCACAGCCTGCTGTACGCCACGAGCGACGCGACCGAGGTGAGTCAGCGCGGCGCCCAGACGGTGTCGGGCGCGGGCTGGTCCACGATCCTCACGGGCGTGTGGACGGACAAGCACAACGTCCGCGACAACACGTTCGCCGGCAAGAACTACGGGCAGTACCCGAGCTTCCTCGACCGCCTCGAGCAGGTCGACCCGAGCATCGCGACGTTCGCGGCCTCGACCTGGGCCCCGATCACGTCGTCGGCGAGCAACGGCGACATCATCTCGGACGGGATCGACCTGCGGCTCGCGACGAGCTCGGACGTCAAGACCGAGCAGGCCGCGATCACCTACCTGGGGACGCAGAACCCCGACGTGTCGTTCCTCCACCTCGACGACATCGACGGGGCCGGTCACAGCCACGGCGCGGACGCCGCGGAGTACGCGGCCGAGCTCGAGGTGCAGGACGCGCGCATCGGCCGCATCCTCGCCGCGATCGACGCGCGACCCACGCGTGCGGCCGAGAGCTGGAACATCATCGTGACGGCCGACCACGGCCACCTGCCGAAGGGTGGGCACGGCGGTCGGGCGCAGACCGAGCGCGCGACGTTCGTCATCGCGGCGGGCGACGGCATCGAGCCCCGCGGGCGGCAGGAGAACCTGGCGATCACCGACATCGCGCCGACGGTCTTGCGACAGGCGGGCGTCGCGGTGGACCCGGCGTGGGGTCTCGACGGCACCCCGATCGGCGACGACGTCTCCGACGACTTCGACTTCCTGCGTCCCGCGCTCTCGCCGCGGGTCGACGAGACGGGTGTCCCCGCCGGGACGCTCGGGTTCACGACGACGGCTCCGACCGGCTGGAGCGTCGACAACTCCGCCATGCCTTCGGGTGGCGTGACCGAGTGGCGGGGCTGGTCGTTCACGACCCAGGCGTTCTGGTCCGCGGCCGAGTCCGGTCAGGCGCGGGAGAACTTCACGCGGGGCCGCGACGTGATCGCGGTCGCCGACTCGGACGAGTGGGACGACAAGGCCCACGGCGCGGGAAAGTTCGACTCGACTCTCGTCACGCCGGACTACGCGGTCGCGGGCAAGGAGCAGGCCGTGCTGACGTTCGAGCACTCGTACCGCCACGACCGCGTGCAGGTCGCCGAGGTCCTCGTGAGCTTCGACGGCGCCGCGCCGGTCCAGGTGGCCTTGTTCCCTGCGAGCGACAACGGGAAGCGCACGATCGTCACGGACGTGCCGGTCGGGGCGAGGACCGCGCAGTACCGCTTCCACTACAGCGGCACCAACGACTGGTTCTGGGCTCTCGACCAGGTGCGGTTCACGGCGCAGGGCGACACGGAACCCGCGGGGGCCGAGGGCATCGCGCTCGAGGCGGTCGTGGAGGAGGTCGTGGCCGAGGGCAAGCTCTCTATGACCGTCGCGGGTGACGGTGCGCCCGTGCGGCTCGCGGGCGGGCTCGACGGCGACCACCTGGCGTACACCGCGGCACTTCCCGTCGTGAGCGTCTCGGACACGCGTCATGACGCTGCGGGCTGGGCGGTCTCGGGCCAGTCGACCGCGTTCTCGGCGGGGTCGACGACGTTCGGGGCGGACCGGCTCGGCTGGGCACCGCGCCTGGTCGCCGACAAGCCGGGCGTGACTGCCGGGCAGCGGATCTCCTCGGCGCAGGGCGGGGGAGCAGGGCTGTCGACGCCGCAGACCCTCGCGGGTGCCGACGCGATCGGACGCAAGGGCACGAGCGACGTCACGGCCGACCTCGCTCTCGAGCTGCCGGCCGACACGGCTCCCGGCTCCTACGGAGCGACGCTGACGGTCTCTCTCTTCCCGGTCGACTGACGCCCCGCGCCGCGCGGCCGCTCGCCCCCTTGCGGCCGGCAGCACGGAGCCGCCCGGCTCTCCTTCCCTGGGGGAGGAGAGCCGGGCGGCTCGGCCGTCACGGTGACGGTACCGCCGTCACCGGGGACGGGGACTCAGCAGGCGCCGAGGTCCTTCCACACGCCCCAGTCGCTCGGGGCGGGGGCGTCGCCGCGGGTCCACCACTTGGCCTGCCAGGTGTGGCCGTTGTGGGCGACGGTGTTGCCGCCGGTGTAGATGCTCGAGGCGTCCCACGCCGCGGCCGAGCAGGTGCCCGAGCCGCCCGTGCTGCCGCCCGTGGTCCCGCCGGTCGGGTCGGTGCCGCCCGTGCTGCCGCCCGTGGGGTCGCCGCCCGTGCTGCCGCCGGTGGGGTCGCCGCCCGTGCTGCCGCCGGTCGGGTCGGTGCCGCCGCCGCCGCCCGAGCCGGTGCCGAGGCGGGCGCCCACCGCGGTGGCGAGCGCGTAGTTGTTCTTCTTGTCCCAGTTGATCGACCAGGTCATGACGCCGCCGATCTTGCCGTACGGGGTGGCCGGCTTGAACGTTCCGCAGCCTGTCCCGGTCTCGAGGCAGTCGACGGCCTTGATGACGTTGGCGATGGGCTGGTAGCCGCCGCCGGCAGCGGCCTGGACCGCGGGGACCCCGATGCCGACCTGATCGGGGCGCAGACCCATCTCGAGCTGGATGCACGTGAGCGAGGTGAGGAAGTCGATGCTGCCCTGGCTGTAGACCTGCTGGTTGCAGCCCATCATGGCGCCCGAGTTGTAGTACTGGGTGTTGACGATCGTCAGGATGTCCTTGATCGCGAGCGTGAGCTGGTAGTACCCCATCGAGGTGGCCTGGTAGTCGATGGTCTGCGGCGCCATCGCGATGATGAGGTTCGGTCCGGCCTTGGCCGAGAGCTGGTGCAATGCGCTCGACATGTACGTCGCGTTGATGCCGTGCTCGAGGTCGATGTCGACGCCGTCGAACCCGTACTCCTGCATCAGGCCGTACGCGGTGTCGGCGAAGTTCTTCGCCTCGGTGGCGTTGGAGACGATCACGTTCCCCTTCTCGCCGCCGACCGACAGGATGACCTTGCGGCCCTGGGCCCGGATCGCGGCGATGTCGGCCTTGAACTGCGGCACCGTGTACCCGCCCAGCTCCGCGCTCGACAGGTTGAACGTGATGCCACCGGGCGTGCCGGACAGGTTGTCGGCGAACGCGACCGCGACGAGGTTGTACGCGGCCGGGATGTCGCTGAGCGGCATGACGACCGAGCCGTTGTTGAAGTTGTGCCAGTAGCCCGTGAGCCACTGGTGGCCGGGGGCGGCTGCGGCGGCGACCGTCGCAGGCTGTGCGGCGGGCAGCGGTGCGGCCTGGGCGCTCGTGCCGGCGAGCGCGAGGCCGCCGAGCGCGACGGTCGCGGCGGTCAGCGCCGCGAGCAGACGGGCCGGACGGCGGGTGCCGTCGGCGGAGTGGCGAAGGGGTCTCACGTGTAGCTCCTCTAGCAGGGGGTCCGGGACGTCGTCGTCTCACCGGGACCGTCGGAGTGGACCGGTCGTGGTCGGTCAGGCCGACCGTACGTGACCCGGGTCACGCGTGTGATGAGGGATTCCACGACTCTCTCCGCGCGGTCCGTACGTGGATCCCCGTACGGGTCGCGTACCCGTAGACGCTCCGCGAGCGTGCCCGACGGCGAGGCGGGGGCGGGGTCAGCACGCTCGCCCGAGTCCTCGGCGAAGTCGTTCGGGAAAGATCTCACGAGCGTGTATCAAACGCGACGAACCCCCCCTCCCTCCCAGCAGGAGGAGGTCCGACGACCAGTCGGCCTGTCCGTCGAGAGTGCCGCGAGAGCGGGTCGGAGGGAGGTGCTGCCATGGCGGAAATGCTTGTCCCACCTGCACGAACACCTCTAGACTCGGGTTCCCCCGAAGTACCCGAGCACGACCGAGAGCAGACGGCGCACCCAGCCATGACACGGATCACCGAGGACGTCCCGGAAGTCGACGAACCGGAGGTGAGCCTCGGCGATCGAGCCGCGGCTGCTCTCCTCGACTACCGGGAGGGCAAGCACCAGGCACTGGCCGACTTCGTGAAGGAGGCGACCCCGCTGCTGTGGCACACGGCGCGGGCGCAGGGTGCCGACCGAGAGCACGCTGACGACGTGGTCCAGAACACCTGGATGGCGCTCGTGCGCAACGCTCACACCATCCAGGAGCCGCACGCGGTGCTCAAGTGGCTCCTCGTGACCGCCAAGCGCGGTGCGTGGGAGGTGGTCCGCAAGCAGCGCGACGACCTGAAGCGCCGCACCGAGCTTCCCGACGACCTGCTCGACGGGCCCGTCGGCGCGCTGCCGTCCTCAGACCCCACCCCGGAGACCCAGGTCCTCGAGGGGGAGCGGGACCGGCACCTGTGGCGCGCCGTCCTCCAGCTGCCGGACCGCTGCCAGCAGCTCCTCCGGCTGATCTCGTTGGCGGACCGCCCTGACTACAAGTACATCTCGAGCGCCATCGGCATGCCGGTGGGCAGCATCGGATCCAACCGCGGGCGCTGCCTGGCCAAGCTCCGCGACATCATGGAAAGCGATCAGGGGGACAGGACATGGGAAACATCATGAGCGCGCCGATCGGATACAGCCCCGACGACCCGTTGGACACGGTAGACCTCGAGATCCTCGCGGACCTCGCGCGGATCAGCGCGATGCTCGACCCGGTACCCGACGGGCTGGTGGAGAGGTCGCTCTTCGCGATCACGCTCGCCGGCCTCGAGGCCGAGGTCATGGAGCTCGAGTACGTGCGCGTACCGGAGATGTCCGTCCGCGGTGAGGCGCCGCCGGTCGAGGCGCGGACCATCACGTTCACGTCGGAGGCCGTGACGGTGATGATCTCGCTCTCGCCCACCGAGGACGGCAAGGTGCGCATCGACGGGTGGGCGGCTCCGGCCGCAGAGCTCCGTGTCGTGCTGCACCGCCCGGGCGGGGTGAGCGAGACCTTGAGCGACGAGGACGGTCGTTTCGTGTTCGACGAGGTCGAGCCCGGACCCGCCAGCTTCGTGGTGCAGCCGGCCGCGTCCTCCCACGGTGCAGTGAGCACCCCGGTCATCGAGCTCTAGCCGACCCCACCCGCGGCGGCCCCGTCGAGGGGCGCCGCGCCCCATGCCACGAGCACGGCGTCGCGCGGCGGCGGACGGGCTCGGTCAGTACGACTCGAGGAGGAGCACGTGAGCACGAGCTCGACGGAGAGCGGGAACGCTCGACGAGGTTGGCACGGGGACACCCCCGCGCGGTTGCAGTGGCGGACGCGAGCGCTCGACCCGGTCACGGCACGCCGGACCGGACGCGAGGCTTCCCCGCAGCCGACGTGGTACGTCGGTGATCGACTGCTGATCAACGCCGCGGCGCCGGAGGAGGGCGAGCCGGACCCGCGGTGGTTGCGTCAGCTCCGACGAGCCGCAAGGCATCGACACCTGGTGGTGGAGATCGAGCCTGAGACCTACGAGGACCTGGAGCTCGTCGAGCGCGCGGTCGAGGCTGGGCTCGATCCGGCCGTCGCTCAGGAGATGCGGACGGTGTTCGGTACCACTGTCGTGCTGGCGCGTGAGGACAACGGTGAGCTCCCCGACGGCTGGGACGTCGTCTCGCTCCTGCGGGACGCGCGGATCGACCTCGATGAAGGCGACGGTCCGGCCGAACGCGAGCAGCCCTTGCCTGCCGGGGCCTTCGTCTCGCTCGACCACGTGATCGTGCCCGGCTCGATCGGTGGGCAGCCCATGTCGCAGCCGTGGGACTTCTCGGACACGCAGCCGTTCATCCAGGGAATGCCCAAGACGGGGAGCCACCCCAAGACCGGGAGCCACCCGAAGACCGGGAGCCACCCCAAGACCGCTAGCCACCCGTTCGCGGGGATGGACGAGTACGCGGTCGCGGGCTCGGGCGGACGCCAGCCCGTGGCTTGGGTCGGCGCCGCACCCTGGCGAGCGATCCGTGCCGGTGACACGGTGTTCACGGGTCAGCAGGGGGAGCGTCGACCGGTCGTCGCGCTCATGGACACCGGCGTCGGGAAGCACCCGTGGTGGAATCCTGAGCTGGTCCCAGGCGTCGAAGCACTCGCGGACAACGAGCGCATCGTCCTGCGGGACCCGCAGGTCGTCGGCGTCCCTGTCGGCCTGTGCCCTGACCCCGAGTTCGACTTCCAGGACCCCGAGCACGGTGGAGTGTCGATCTACCCCCTCACGGGCCCGCTGGACCCGGTCGCCGGGCACGGCACGTTCATGGCCGGTCTCGTGCACCAGCTCTGCCCGGACGCTGTCATCCTCGCGCCCAGGGTCTACGGGGGTTCAGGGATCATCCCGGAGCGGGACCTCCTTCGCTCGCTCCGACGCATGCTTCTCTGGCACGTCCTCGGACTCAGCGGGGTACCCGGATACGCACCGGTGGACGTCGCGGTCCTGTCGCTCGGCTATTACCACGAGCGTCCCGAGGACGCCGACTTCGACGCTCCTCTCGGTATGGTCCTGTCGGCGCTGCGGCGGTTCGGAGTGCTCGTCGTGTCGTCGAGCGGCAACGACGGGCAGGTGCGAGAGACGTACCCTGCGGCCTTCGCACCGCGCATCGACCGTCGGACCACGCCGCCGACGCTGCTCGCCGGACAGCACCTCAGCTGGGACGAGCCACCACTCATCGCCGTCGGATCGAAGAACCCGGACGGCACGACGTCGCTCTTCAGCAACGACGGTACCTGGGTCACCTGTCTGCGCACGGGGGCGGGCCTCGTGAGCACTGCCCCGGTGACCATGGACGGTGTGATCGCGCCCTCCATGTACATGAAGGAGCTCTTCTCGGAGGGCTTCCGCGCGACCATCGACCCGGAGGGATTCCAAGGCGGCTTCGCGGTCTGGAGCGGGACGTCCTTCGCGGCACCGGTTCTCGCTGGTGAGCTGGCTGCGTCGCTGCTGAGGGCAGGCATCCCGGCACCGACGGCCCCGGAACCTCACGGTGCACCGGCGCGGTGCCGCATGCTGTGGCCCGCGGTGCAGAGCGCGACCGGTCTGATCCCGGAGGACTGACCCCCCGGACGAGGCAACGCCTCGTGCTCGACGGGGACCCTGGTGCACGCACCAGGGTCCCCGTCGAGCGCTGGCGACCCGGCGATTGGCTACCGTGTCCCTGTGAGGGACAAGGTCGATCGAGCGCGAGCGTTCTACATCCGTGCCCGGCAGCAGAACGACGAAGAGTTCTTCGTCGAGGCGCTCGCAAGCTACCGGGACATGCTCGACGTGATCGGCGATCCTCGAGATGCTGGGGACGAGCAGGCCGACCTCCGTTCGCTGTGGCCTCGCGCGATCCTGGGGGCAGCCCGGTGCGGCTACGAGGTGACGGGCGACCTCGGAGAGGCTCTCCACCTGCTCGACGACGCTGAGTCGTGGTGCCACGAGGTCGATCTCGCGGACGAGCTGATCGCGGTCCAGGGGCAGCGGGGGCTTCTCCTGCTCCGAGCCGGAGACGTCTCCGGCGCACTGGCCGAGCTCGACCGTGCAGCGCCTGCGCAGTCCACGGTCGTGTCGAGGGACACCGCGATCGTGCTGCTCAACCGAGGCGCGTTGCACCTCGAGGTGGGGGCGGTCGACGACGCTCGCCGGGATCTCGGAGCGTCGGTCGAGCACGCGCGAACGGTGGGCGACGTCTCGATCGAGGCGAAGGGGCGGCACAACCTCGGCTATGCCGAGTTCCTGCACGGTGACCTGCCGCTGGCCCTGCGACTCATGGACGAGGCGAGCGAGCTGGACCCCAGTGACGAGGACGCCGTCGGGCTCCTGGACCGCGCCGTCGTCCTGCAGGAGGCCGGACTGGTCACGGAGGCGGTCGCCGTGCTCGAACGGGCGACGTCGATCCTCGACCAGAGTGGGTCGCTCGCCGACCTTGCCAGGGTTCGCTTCGACATCGCGCGCTGCCTGCTCCACCTGCGGCAGACCGAGCGCGCGGCAGAGCTCGCGGGAGAGGCGAAGTCCGCTTTCCACAGCCAGTCCAACGTGGTCTGGGCGCTGCGCAGCGAGCTCGTCCGGCAGGAGGCCCTGCTGGCCGGCCTCTCGAAGAGTGCTGCACCCGACGACTTCCGGGAGGTGGCGAGGAACGCGGGGGAGATCGCCGAGAAGGCCCGTGAGATGCCTCCGGTCCTGGTCGGTGTACCGGCGCGCGTGCTGCAGGCCGAGGCTTACGTCCGAGCCGGCGACGTGGCTCGCGCGCGAGGAGCGCTCGAGGCCGTGACGTCGTCCCCGCGCTCCTGGAGCCTCGCGGTACGGATCCAGCGCGAGGCCGTGCGCGCCATGGTCGCGTTCGGTGACGGAGATCGTCGTCGCGGCCTCGCCGCGATCCGTCGAGGGCAGGAGGCGCTGGTCTCCCACCGGTCCCGTCTGGGGTCTGTCGACGTCGTGACGGCTTCTGCTGTCCACGGTGTGCGACTGGGCATCGTCGACGTCGACGCGGCCTTCCGGACAGGTCGGGCGAGCGCGGTGTTCGACGCGGTGGAACGGGGGCGCGCGGCATTCGCGGGTACCGGACGGGTGCGCCCGGCCACCGACCCTGTGCTGGCCGAGCTCCTCGCCTCCGCCCGCCGCGAGGTCGAGGCGGCTCGAGGACTGGGTACCGCGGCCGAGGCCGGGGCGCTCGAGGAGCGCCAGCTCCACCTGGGGGCTGCGCGACGCTTCCAGGAAGAGGCGCGCCGACGGATGTGGCAACGGACCGGCGACGACAGCAGGCCGCGCCCGACCAGCGAGCGCTCGCTGCGCCGGGCGCTGTCCGCCCTGCCGTCCGGGCCGACGGTCGCCAACATCGTCATCCACGAAGGGCACGTGTCGGCCGTGCGCGTCTCGCAGGACGGGGCGTCCATCGTGAGGCTCGCCCCCCTCGACGTCGTGGCCGAGCTCGTCCGGCGTGCACGTGCGGACTTCGCAGTCCTCTCGAACGCCTTGATCCCGGCGCCGATGAGATTGGCGGCGACGTCGTCGCTGCGCAAGGTCCTGGTCAGGCTGGACGACGCTCTCCTCGGGCCGCTCCAGGTGGTCGGCGACCTGCACGTCACGGCGCGGGACCTCCTCCTTGCCGTGCCCTGGATGTCTCTCCCGTCACGGGCCGGGGCGCGCACCTGGGTCAACTCCTGGGTGGATCTCCAGGTGGAGGCCGAGACGGAGCGACCCGGCGGTGTGGTCGTCGTCAGCGGGCCGGGTCTCCTGGCGTCGGACGAGGAGACCCGTCTCGTGGCACGGGCCTGGGGCGGGGCGACGCTCCTGACCGGCGCGGACGCCACGTGCCACAACGTCGTGGAGTCTCTTGACGGGGCGGGCGTCGTCCACCTCGCCGCGCACGGGACGCACGAGACCGACAACCCGTTGTTCTCCTCGTTGCGTCTCACGGACGGTCCGTTGTTCGCGCACGAGCTCGACGGGATCGACCTCAGCGGCGCGGTCGTCGTGCTCTCGGCCTGCGAGGTCGGTCTCTCCTCGGTCCGCACGGGGGGTGAGCCGCTGGGACTCACGAGCGTCCTCGTGCGTCTCGGGGCGCGGGCGGTGATCGCGAGCATCGCTCCGCTGCGGGACGACGTCGCCGCGCGGGGCATGCCCAGGTTGCACGCGGAGCTCGCTCGAGGGGCTACGCCGGGCGATGCGCTCGCTCGTGCCATCAGCGTGGAGGACGAGCCGGTGCCGCTGGTGTGTTTCGGCCCGCTCGTGGCCTGATCTCGACGGCTCTCGACGTTCTGGCGTCACGCCGACCGTCGATTTGGACCACGCGCCCGCGTCACGTACTCTGTTCCAGTACCCAAGACCGCCGGTCGTACCGTCCTGCCCGCTGACTCGTCAGCTGCAGTCCGGACCGAAGTCCCGCAGAAGTGCGGAGGCCAGCGCAGGTGAGAGTTCACGGAGCGGGCGAGAGCCTGCACTTCGAGCCCCGCGCCTGCGCGGGGCTCTTCTCGTCTCCGCAGGACCTCACCCCCCAGGGCCCCCGCCCTGCGGAGACCGGTGGCACCACCACCGGAAGGATTGCCATGGCGAGGCCGGACAAGGCAGCCGCAGTCGCAGAGCTCACGGAGAACTTCCGCGAGTCGAACGCGGCCGTGCTGACCGAGTACCGCGGGCTCACCGTCGCGCAGCTCAAGCAGCTGCGTCGGTCGCTCAGCGGCAACGCAACCTACGCCGTGGTGAAGAACACGCTGACCGCCATCGCGGCCAAGGAAGCCGGCATCGAGATCGACGCCGACTTCAAGGGCCCCTCGGCCATCGCCTTCGTGACCGGTGACCCGGTCGAGGCGGCCAAGGGCCTGCGTGACTTCGCCAAGGCGAACCCCGCACTGGTCATCAAGGGCGGTGTCCTCGACGGACGCTCCCTGACCGCTGCGGACATCACCAAGCTCGCGGACCTCGAGTCCCGCGAGGTCCTGCTGGCCAAGCTGGCCGGCGCGTTCAAGCAGCCGCTCTACCAGGCGGCATACCTGTTCAACGCGCCCGCCTCGCAGGCCGTTCGCACCATCGATGCCCTGCGCCTCAAGCAGGAATCGGAGAGCGCTGCAGCCTGACCCTCCTCGGAGGATCACGCAGCACGCACACACCCCCTCTGCTTCCAGCAGGGCTCTGTGGATCGTTGACAGGGCCGCTGCCGAGCACCAACCGAAAGGACCGCCATCATGGCGAAGCTCAGCACCGAAGAGCTCATCGAGCAGTTCAAGGGCCTCTCCCTCATCGAGCTCTCTGAGTTCGTGAAGGCGTTCGAGGACGCTTTCGAGGTCACCGCCGCCGCTCCGGCCGCCGTCGCCGTTGCAGGCCCCGCGGCCGCTGCCGCCGAGGAGGTCGAGGAGAAGACGGAGTTCGACGTCATCCTCGAGGCTGCCGGCGACAAGAAGATCCAGGTCATCAAGGAGGTGCGTGCCCTCACGAGCCTCGGCCTGAAGGAGGCCAAGGACCTCGTTGACGGCGCCCCCAAGCCCGTCCTGGAGAACGTCGCCAAGGACGCTGCTGACAAGGCCAAGGCTGCCCTCGAGGGCGCCGGCGCAACCGTCACCGTCAAGTGATCACTGCCCTTCGGGGCGGTATCGCATGACAGGTCGCCTCGCGCGACCTGACAGGTAGCACAGGCGACGAGGCCCGCACCCTCCGGGGTGCGGGCCTCTCGTCGCTTGTGCGTCTCCCGGCCCGACGCCGGAGCCCACCTTCCAGGAGAAGGTGACAGGCGCCGTCGGGCAGGGATCTTTTTCGTGTTCTTGGGCGGCATATGGCGGCCACCGAGAAGATGTCCTCACCGGTCCGGTGGGGGAGTGGAACGCGGCTCGACAACGGTCTTGACAGGCCGTGATTTGGCGTCGCTGGACACGCTTGACCGGACCGGGTATGCTAGCGCTTTGCGCTCGCGTGTGCCCTCGGCACCCTCTGAACTGCCCGAACCGTCTTCGGTGTGCGTCCATCGTGCACCACGGCAGCCTCAGGGGGGAAGAGGTCCTCCAGCCACGCAGCGTACAGCGTGCAATCGATCTGCAGGGAAGGACCCCTCTTGGCTGCCTCGCGCACCCCTTCTGCTCCGTCCGCCGACGCTATCGCGAACCGCACCGCTTCCCGGCGCGTCTCTTTCGCCAAGATCTACGAGCCTCTCGAGGTGCCCGACCTGCTCGGGCTCCAGACGGAGAGCTTCGACTGGCTGCTCGGCAACCCGGCGTGGCGCGCACGCGTCGACGCCGCGGCTGCTGCCGGTCGCCAGGACGTCCCCGCGACGTCGGGTCTCGAGGAGATCTTCGAGGAGATCTCCCCGATCGAGGACTTCGGCTCCTCCATGTCTCTCTCCTTCTCGAACCACCGTTTCGAGCCCCCGAAGTACACGGCCGAGGAGTGCAAGGAGAAGGACTTCACCTTCGCCGCACCGCTCTTCGTCACCGCGGAGTTCGTGAACTACAACACCGGTGAGATCAAGAGCCAGACCGTCTTCATGGGCGACTTCCCGCTCATGACCGCGCGCGGCACCTTCATCATCAACGGCACCGAGCGCGTCGTCGTCTCGCAGCTCGTCCGTTCGCCCGGCGTGTACTTCGAGCGCCAGGCCGACAAGACGAGCGACAAGGACATCTACTCCGCGAAGATCATCCCGTCGCGCGGTGCGTGGCTGGAGTTCGAGATCGACAAGCGTGACGCCGTGGGCGTCCGCGTCGACCGCAAGCGCAAGCAGTCCGTCACGGTGCTGCTCAAGGCCCTCGGCGTGACCGAGTCGCAGATCCGCGAGGAGTTCGCGGACTTCCCGGCCGTGCTCGACACGCTCGAGAAGGACCACGTCCACACCGAGGAAGAGGCGCTCGTCGACCTCTACCGCAAGATCCGCCCGGGCGAGCCGCCCACGGTCGAGGCCGGTCGCTCGCTCCTCGAGAACTTCTACTTCAACCCCAAGCGCTACGACTTCGCGAAGGTCGGCCGCTACAAGGCGAACAAGAAGCTCGGCGTCGACGCGCCCCTCGCGGACTCCACGCTGTCCGTCACGGACATCGTCGCGACGATCAAGTACCTCGCGGCCCTCCACGCAGAGGTCACGACGCTCCCCGGCACGCGTGCCGGCGAGCCCGTCGAGATCCGCGTCGAGACCGACGACATCGACCACTTCGGCAACCGTCGTATCCGCGCCGTGGGTGAGCTCATCCAGAACCAGGTGCGCACCGGTCTCTCGCGCATGGAGCGTGTCGTGCGCGAGCGCATGACGACCCAGGACGTCGAGGCGATCACGCCGCAGACCCTGATCAACATCCGCCCCGTGGTGGCGTCGATCAAGGAGTTCTTCGGCACCTCGCAGCTGTCGCAGTTCATGGACCAGAACAACCCGCTCGCCGGCCTGACGCACAAGCGTCGTCTGTCCGCGCTGGGCCCGGGTGGTCTGTCCCGTGACCGCGCCGGCATGGAGGTCCGTGACGTCCACCCGTCGCACTACGGCCGCATGTGCCCCATCGAGACCCCTGAAGGCCCGAACATCGGTCTGATCGGCTCGCTCGCCTCCTACGGCCGGATCAACCCCTTCGGGTTCATCGAGACGCCGTACCGCAAGGTCGAGAACGGCAAGGTCTCCGACGAGGTCGTCTACCTGACGGCCGACGACGAGGACCGTTACGTCATCGCCCAGGCGAACACCGAGCTCAACGTGGACGGCTCGTTCCGTCAGGAGCGCGTCCTGGTCCGCACCAAGGGTGGCGAGACGGCTGACGTCCTCGGTACCGAGGTCGACTACATGGACGTCTCGCCGCGCCAGATGGTGTCGGTCGCGACCGCCCTCATCCCGTTCCTCGAGCACGACGACGCCAACCGCGCACTCATGGGTGCCAACATGCAGCGTCAGGCCGTGCCCCTGGTCCGTTCCGAGGCCCCGCTCGTCGGGACCGGCATGGAGCGTCGTGCAGCCATCGACGCCGGTGACGTCATCGTCGCCACCAAGCCCGGTGTCGTGACCGAGGTCTCGGCCGACATGATCGTCGTCGCCAACGACGACGCGACCACGACGAGCTACCGCGCGGCCAAGTTCCGCCGCTCGAACCAGGGCACGTCGTACAACCAGCGTGTCGTCGTCGACGAGGGCGCACGCGTCGAGGTCGGCTCCGTGCTGGCCGACGGCCCGGCGACCGACGAGGGCGAGCTTTCGCTCGGCCGCAACCTGCTGGTCGCGTTCATGTCCTGGGAAGGCCACAACTACGAGGACGCGATCATCCTGTCGCAGCGCCTCGTGCAGGACGACGTCCTGTCCTCGATCCACATCGAGGAGCACGAGGTCGACGCCCGCGACACGAAGCTCGGCCCCGAGGAGATCACGCGGGACATCCCGAACGTCTCCGAGGACGTCCTGGCGGACCTCGACGAGCGCGGAGTCATCCGCATCGGTGCAGAGGTCGGCGCGGGCGACGTGCTCGTCGGCAAGGTCACGCCCAAGGGCGAGACCGAGCTGACCCCCGAGGAGCGCCTGCTGCGCGCCATCTTCGGCGAGAAGGCCCGCGAGGTCCGCGACACGTCGCTCAAGGTCCCCCACGGCGAGTCCGGCACCGTCATCGGCGTCCGCGAGTTCAACCGTGAGGACGGCGACGAGCTGCCCGCCGGCGTCAACCAGCTGGTCCGCGTCTACATCGCGCAGCGACGCAAGATCACGGACGGCGACAAGCTCGCCGGCCGTCACGGCAACAAGGGTGTCATCTCGAAGATCCTCCCGGTCGAGGACATGCCCTTCCTCGAGGACGGCACCCCTGTGGACGTCATCCTCAACCCGCTGGGTGTTCCCGGTCGTATGAACGTCGGCCAGGTCCTCGAGACCCACCTCGGGTGGGTCGCCAAGCAGGGCTGGGACATCTCGCAGACGGACGGCGCAGCAGGCGAGGGCGACCTCTCCTGGAAGGAGCGCCTCCCCGTCGTCGCGGCATCGTCCGAGCCCGGTCGCCCCGTGGCCACCCCGGTCTTCGACGGCCTCGAGGAGGAAGCCCTCACGGGTCTGCTCTCCACGACGCTGCCGAACCGTGACGGCAACCGCATGGTCGGGCGCGACGGCAAGGCCCGTCTGTTCGACGGCCGCTCCGGCGAGCCGTTCCCGGAGCCGGTCTCCGTGGGCTACATGTACATCCTGAAGCTCCACCACCTGGTGGACGACAAGATCCACGCCCGCTCGACCGGTCCGTACTCCATGATCACGCAGCAGCCGCTGGGTGGTAAGGCGCAGTTCGGTGGACAGCGTTTCGGCGAGATGGAGGTGTGGGCGCTCGAGGCTTATGGCGCGGCGTACACCCTCCAGGAGCTGCTGACGATCAAGTCCGACGACGTCCCGGGCCGTGTCAAGGTCTACGAGGCGATCGTCAAGGGCGAGAACATCCCCGACTCGGGCATCCCGGAGTCCTTCAAGGTTCTCCTCAAGGAGATGCAGTCGCTGTGCCTGAACGTCGAGGTGCTCTCCAGCGACGGTGTCTCCATCGAGATGCGTGAGTCGGACGACGACGTGTACCGCGCTGCCGAGGAGCTCGGCATCGACCTCTCGCGTCGCCCCAACGCAGCATCCAGCATCGACGAGATCTGATCTCGGAAGCGGTGGGGGCGTTCGTGACGAACGACCGCCCCCACCGCCACCCGACACTCTGTAGCACCTCCACCGCGCCGGCCGGGACGAACCCCGGACAGGCCGGCAGACGAAGGAAGTAGGACCACCTTGCTCGACGTCAATGTCTTCGACGAGCTGCGTATCGGACTGGCCACGGCAGACGACATCCGTGACTGGTCTCACGGCGAGGTCAAGAAGCCTGAGACCATCAACTACCGCACCCTCAAGCCGGAGAAGGACGGGCTCTTCTGCGAGAAGATCTTCGGTCCCACCCGTGACTGGGAGTGCTACTGCGGCAAGTACAAGCGCGTGCGCTTCAAGGGCATCATCTGCGAGCGCTGCGGCGTCGAGGTGACGCGCTCGAAGGTGCGCCGCGAGCGCATGGGCCACATCGAGCTCGCCGCTCCTGTCACGCACATCTGGTTCTTCAAGGGTGTGCCCTCCCGCCTCGGTTACCTCCTCGACCTCGCGCCGAAGGACCTCGAGAAGGTCATCTACTTCGCCGCGTACATGATCACGTCGGTCGACGTCGAGGGCCGTCAGGAAGACCTCCCCAACCTCCAGAACGAGATCGACCTGGAGAAGAAGGAGATCACGGACCGTCGCGACAACGACATCAACACCCGTGCCCAGAAGCTCGAGGCCGACCTGGCCGCGCTCGAGGCCGAGGGCGCTCGCGCCGACGCCCGCCGCAAGGTCCGCGACTCGGCCGAGCGCGAGATGGCGGCGATCCGCAAGCGTTCCGACGCCGAGCTCGACCGCCTGGACCAGGTCTGGGACCGTTTCAAGAACCTCAAGGTCGCCGACCTCGAGGGCGACGAGATGCTGTACCGCGCCCTCCAGGACCGCTACGGCAACTACTTCGAGGGCTCGATGGGCGCCGCGGCGATCCAGAAGCGTCTCCAGGACTTCGACCTGGCTGCCGAGGCTGACCTCCTGCGCGAGATCATCCGCTCCGGCAAGGGCCAGAAGAAGACCCGTGCGCTCAAGCGCCTCAAGGTCGTCAACGCGTTCCTGACGACCACGAACTCGCCCACGGGCATGGTGCTGGACGCCGTCCCGGTCATCCCGCCGGACCTGCGCCCCATGGTGCAGCTCGACGGTGGCCGCTTCGCGACCTCGGACCTGAACGACCTGTACCGCCGCGTGATCAACCGGAACAACCGTCTCAAGCGTCTTCTCGACCTGGGCGCCCCGGAGATCATCGTCAACAACGAGAAGCGCATGCTGCAGGAAGCTGTGGACTCGCTCTTCGACAACGGCCGTCGTGGTCGCCCGGTCACGGGCCCCGGCAACCGTCCGCTGAAGTCGATCTCCGACATGCTCAAGGGCAAGCAGGGTCGATTCCGTCAGAACCTGCTCGGCAAGCGTGTCGACTACTCGGGCCGTTCGGTCATCGTGGTCGGCCCGCAGCTCAAGCTGCACCAGTGCGGTCTGCCCAAGCAGATGGCCCTCGAGCTCTTCAAGCCGTTCGTGATGAAGCGCCTCGTGGACCTGAACCACGCGCAGAACATCAAGAGCGCCAAGCGCATGGTCGAGCGCGCGCGCCCGGTCGTGTGGGACGTCCTCGAAGAGGTCATCACCGAGCACCCGGTGCTGCTCAACCGTGCACCGACGCTGCACCGTCTCGGCATCCAGGCGTTCGAGCCCCAGCTGGTCGAGGGCAAGGCCATCCACCTGCACCCGCTCGTGTGCGCCGCGTTCAACGCGGACTTCGACGGTGACCAGATGGCCGTGCACCTGCCGCTGTCGGCCGAGGCCCAGGCCGAGGCCCGCATCCTCATGCTCTCGAGCAACAACATCCTGAAGCCGTCGGACGGCCGTCCGGTGACCATGCCCTCGCAGGACATGATCATCGGTCTGTACCACCTGACGAACGACAAGAAGGATGCCAAGGGTGCAGGGCGCGCGTTCAGCTCCGTCGCCGAGGCCATCATGGCCTTCGACAGCGGGACGCTGGACCTGAACGCCGAGGTCAGCATCCGCATGGACGGCCTCGTCTTCGCCGAGGGAGAGGCCCCTGAGGGCTTCGTCCCGGGTGAGCCGTTCGTCTTCGCGACGACGCTCGGCCGCGCGCTCTTCAACGAGACGCTCCCCGTCAGCTACGGCTACGTCAACGGGATCGTCGACAAGAAGAAGCTCTCGACGATCGTCAACGAGCTCGCCGAGACCTACCCCAAGGTCGAGGTCGCTGCCTCGCTCGACGCCCTCAAGGAGGCCGGCTTCCGCTGGGCGACCCGTTCGGGTGTCACCATCGCGATCTCCGACGTCGCGACGCCGAGCGAGAAGGCCGCGATCCTCGAGGAGCACGAGGCTCGTGCGCTCAAGGTCCAGCAGGAGTACGAGCGTGGTCTGATCACCGACGACGAGCGCCGCCAGGAGCTCATCGAGATCTGGACCCAGGCCACCGACAAGGTCGCCACCGCGATGCGCGCGAGCTTCCCCGAGCGCAACACCGTCTACACGATGGTCGGCTCGGGTGCTCGTGGTAACTGGATGCAGGTCCGTCAGATCGCCGGTATGCGCGGCCTCGTGGCGAACCCGAAGGGTGAGATCATCCCTCGCCCGATCAAGTCCAACTACCGTGAGGGCCTCTCGGTCCTCGAGTACTTCATCGCGACGCACGGTGCCCGTAAGGGCCTCGCCGACACCGCACTGCGTACGGCCGACTCGGGTTACCTGACCCGTCGTCTGGTCGACGTGTCGCAGGACGTCATCGTCCGCGAGGAGGACTGCGGCACCGAGCGCGGTCTGACGCTGCCCGTCGGGGAGAAGATCGGCGACCGCCTGGTCCGTCACGACAAGGTCGAGACGAGCATCTACTCCCGCACGCTGGCCTCCGACGTGCAGGACGCAGACGGCAACCTCATCGCCAAGGGAGGGGAGGACGCCGGTGACCTGGTCATCGACGCGCTCCTCGCCGCCGGGATCGACACGGTCAAGGTCCGCTCGGTCCTGACCTGCGAGTCCCGCGTCGGTACGTGCGCCAAGTGCTACGGCCGTTCGCTGGCCACGGGCAAGCTCGTCGACATCGGCGAGGCCGTCGGCATCATCGCGGCCCAGTCGATCGGTGAGCCCGGTACCCAGCTGACGATGCGTACCTTCCACACCGGTGGTGTGGCCTCCGCGGACGACATCACGCAGGGTCTGCCCCGTGTGACCGAGCTCTTCGAGGCCCGTACCCCGAAGGGTGAGGGTCCCATCGCGGAGTTCTCGGGTCGTATCACGATCGACGAGGCGGAGCGCACGCGCCGCATCGTCCTGACCCCGGACGACGGCTCCGAGGAGATCGCCTACCCGGTGACGAAGCGTTCGCGCCTCCTCGTCAGCGACGGCGACCACGTCGAGGTCGGTACCCAGCTGGTCCAGGGTGCGGTCGACCCCAAGAAGGTCCTGCGCATCCTCGGCCCCCGCGCCACCCAGAAGCACCTGGTGGACGAGGTCCAGGAGGTCTACCGCTCCCAGGGCGTGGACATCCACGACAAGCACATCGAGGTCATCGTGCGGCAGATGCTGCGTCGCGTGACCGTGCTGGACTCGGGTGACTCGCAGCTGCTCCCGGGCGAGCTGGCCGAGCGTGGGCGTTTCGAGGACCTCAACCGTCGGGCCGTGGCGGAGGGTGGCCAGCCGGCCTCCGGCCGTCCCGAGCTGATGGGGATTACGAAGGCGTCGCTCGCGACCGACTCGTGGCTCTCGGCGGCCTCCTTCCAGGAGACGACGCGCGTCCTCACCGAGGCGGCGATGAGCGGTCGTCGTGACCCGCTCCTCGGCCTCAAGGAGAACGTCATCCTCGGTAAGCTCATCCCGGCCGGTACGGGTCTGCCCCGCTACCGCAACGTCGAGGTCGAGCCCACCGAGCAGGCCAAGACCGAGCTCTACCCGAGCTTCGGCTACGACGAGATCGACTTCCAGGGGCTCGGCATGGGCTCCGGCGAGGCGATCCCGCTCGAGGACCTGGACTTCGGCGACTACCGCTGATCCTGACCCCGCTGCCCGGCGACTCCTCGTCGTCGGGCAGCGGGGGAACGAGTAGCACAGGGGGTGACCGTGGCGCGTTCGACGCGCCGCGGTCACCCCCTCTCGCTTTGACTACCTGCCGACCGGCAGGTATCGTGAATGACCGTGCCCGCGCCGTCGGGCTTGCTGTGGTGTTCTCCAGCGAGCCGATGTGAGTGCGCGAGCATTCCGGTCCCTGTGTTCCTCGGATGATCCGTGGTTCGGGGCCCGGACCATCGAGCCGGTGGTACGTGGCGATTGCGACGCTCTGCGTCGCAGGTGCCGTTTGCCGTCGGCGCCCACAGCCCGTAGACCACCGCCGGGGTTTCGCCCCGGTCCAGCTCGAGAAGACACGGAGACGTAGTGCCTACGATCCAGCAGCTCGTCCGCAAGGGGCGGACCTCGAAGGTCGGGAAGTCCAAGACTCCCGCCCTCAAGGGTTCCCCGCAGCGGCGTGGTGTGTGCACGCGTGTGTACACCACCACCCCCAAGAAGCCGAACTCCGCACTGCGCAAGGTCGCACGCGTGAAGCTGTCCTCGCAGGTCGAGGTCACCGCGTACATCCCCGGTGTCGGCCACAACCTCCAGGAGCACTCCATCGTGCTCGTCCGTGGCGGTCGTGTGAAGGACCTCCCCGGTGTCCGCTACAAGATCGTCCGTGGCGCACTCGACACCCAGGGCGTCAAGAACCGCAAGCAGGCTCGCAGCCGCTACGGCGCCAAGAAGGAGAAGAGCTAATGCCTCGTAAGGGCCCCGCCCCGAAGCGCCCGCTCATCGTCGACCCTGTCTACGGTTCCCCGGTCGTCACGCAGCTCATCAACAAGGTCCTCCTGGACGGCAAGAAGTCGACCGCCGAGGCGATCGTCTACGGTGCCCTCGAGGGTGTCCGCGCGAAGACCGACGGTGACCCCGTCGTCGTCCTCAAGCGTGCGCTCGAGAACGTGCGCCCGGCCCTCGAGGTCCGCTCTCGCCGTGTCGGTGGCGCGACCTACCAGGTCCCCGTCGAGGTGCGCCCCACGCGTTCCACGACGCTCGCGCTGCGCTGGCTCACGGACTACTCGCGCGCCCGCCGCGAGAAGACCATGACCGAGCGCCTCATGAACGAGATCCTCGACGCGAGCAACGGCCTCGGTGCCGCGGTCAAGCGTCGCGAGGACATGCACAAGATGGCCGAGTCCAACAAGGCCTTCGCGCACTACCGCTGGTAGTCCGACCGACCGGCCCTGGGGGTTCACCCCCGGGGCCGTCGGCGGGTCCAGCCGGCCTCTCGGTCGAAGCATCGCCCCCGACTCAACCCACACAAAGGGGAAGTACCCGTGGCACACGACGTGCTGACCGACCTGAACAAGGTCCGCAACATCGGCATCATGGCCCACATCGATGCCGGTAAGACCACGACCACCGAGCGCATCCTGTTCTACACCGGGGTGAACTACAAGATCGGTGAGACGCACGACGGCGCGTCGACGACCGACTGGATGGAGCAGGAGAAGGAGCGCGGCATCACGATTACGTCTGCCGCCGTGACCTGCTTCTGGAACAAGAACCAGATCAACATCATCGACACCCCCGGCCACGTGGACTTCACGGTCGAGGTCGAGCGCTCCCTGCGCGTGCTCGACGGCGCTGTTGCTGTCTTCGACGGCAAGGAGGGCGTCGAGCCCCAGTCCGAGACCGTCTGGCGCCAGGCCGACAAGTACAACGTGCCGCGCATCTGCTTCGTCAACAAGATGGACAAGCTCGGCGCTGACTTCTACTTCACGGTCGACACCATCGTGAACCGCCTCAAGGCCAAGCCGCTGGTCATCCAGCTGCCGATCGGCTCGGAGAGCGACTTCACGGGCGTCGTCGACCTGCTCGAGATGCGCGCGCTCGTCTGGCGCGGCGAGACCAAGATGGGCGAGGCCTACGAGGTCGAGGAGATCCCCGCGGACCTCCTCGAGAAGGCCAAGACCTACCGTGCCGAGCTCGTCGAGAACGTCGCCGAGGCCGACGAGGAGCTCCTCGAGAAGTACCTCAACGGTGAAGAGCTGACGATCGCGGAGATCAAGTCCGCGATCCGCAAGCTCACCGTCGCGGGCGAGGCCTTCCCGGTGCTGTGCGGCTCCGCGTTCAAGAACAAGGGCGTCCAGCCCATGCTCGACGCGGTCATCGACTACCTCCCGTCGCCCCTCGACGTCCCGGCCATCAACGGCCACGACGTCAAGGACGAGGAGAAGGTCGTCGAGCGCCACCCCGACGCCTCGGAGCCCTTCGCGGCTCTCGCGTTCAAGGTCGCCTCGCACCCGTTCTTCGGCAAGCTGACGTACGTCCGCGTCTACTCCGGCCAGGTCACGCCGGGCACCCAGGTGCTCAACGCGACCAAGGGCAAGAAGGAGCGCCTGGGCAAGATCTTCCAGATGCACTCCAACAAGGAGAACGCGGTCGAGCTCGGCAGCGCCGGCCACATCTACGCGTTCATCGGCCTCAAGGACACGACGACCGGTGACACCCTGTGTGACATCGCGAACCCCGTGGTCCTCGAGTCGATGACCTTCCCGGAGCCTGTCATCGACGTGGCGATCGAGCCCAAGACGAAGGCCGACCAGGAGAAGCTCTCGGTCGCCATCCAGAAGCTCGCCGAGGAGGACCCGACCTTCCGCGTCAAGCTCGACGAGGAGACCGGCCAGACCGTCATCGGCGGCATGGGCGAGCTCCACCTCGACATCCTCGTCGACCGTATGCGTCGCGAGTTCAACGTCGAGGCGAACGTCGGCAAGCCGCAGGTCGCGTACCGCGAGACCATCCGCCGCGCGGCGGAGAAGATCGACTACACGCACAAGAAGCAGACCGGTGGTTCGGGTCAGTTCGCCAAGGTGCAGGTCACCTTCGAGCCTCTCGACCTGACCGAGGGCGGCGAGCTCTACGAGTTCAAGAACGCCGTCACCGG
The DNA here is from genome assembly GCF_042726295.1 of Oerskovia sp. NPDC060338. Lineage (NCBI taxonomy): Bacteria > Bacillati > Actinomycetota > Actinomycetes > Micrococcales > Cellulomonadaceae > Oerskovia > Oerskovia sp. NPDC060338. The sequence goes on along the minus strand of NZ_JBHXCQ010000004.1, from coordinate 90,593 downwards.
TGGTCGCATCCCGCGTGAGTACATCCCGTCGGTCGACGCCGGTATCCAGGCCGCCCTCCAGCTGGGTGTCCTCGCCGGCTTCCCGCTCGTGGGCGTGAAGGCTACGCTCATCGACGGCGCGTACCATGATGTCGACTCCTCGGAGATGGCATTCAAGATTGCCGGCTCGATGGTCCTCAAGGAGGGCGTCAAGCGGGCGGACCCGGTTCTGCTGGAGCCGGTCATGGCGGTCGAGGTGCGTACGCCCGAGGAGTACATGGGCGACGTGATCGGTGACCTCAACTCTCGTCGCGGCATGATCCAGTCCATGGAGGACGCGACGGGTGTCAAGGTCATCCGTGCTCAAGTACCGTTGTCCGAGATGTTCGGGTACATCGGCGACCTGCGGTCCAAGACCCAGGGTCGCGCTGTGTACTCGATGTCATTCGACAGCTATGCCGAGGTCCCTCGGAACGTTGCCGAAGAGATCATCAAGAAGACCCGGGGCGAGTGAGTCCCCACAGGTCGAAGACCCTGTAACAACCATCAACCTGTAGCGACCCGCACGCCCCGCAGATGTCTTGTGCATCTGCATCGTTCGGCACAACTACCCAAGTCCCAGGAGGACCCCAGTGGCGAAGGCCAAGTTCGAGCGGACCAAGCCGCACGTCAATGTCGGCACCATCGGTCACGTCGACCACGGTAAGACGACCCTGACGGCAGCGATCTCCAAGGTGCTGCACGACAAGTACCCGGACGTGAACCCCGAGTTCAAGTTCGACGAGATCGACAAGGCTCCGGAAGAGAAGCAGCGCGGTATCACGATCAACATCGCGCACATCGAGTACGAGACGGACAAGCGTCACTACGCTCACGTCGACGCTCCCGGGCACGCCGACTACATCAAGAACATGATCACCGGTGCCGCTCAGATGGACGGCGCGATCCTCGTGGTCGCGGCGACCGACGGCCCCATGGCTCAGACGCGTGAGCACGTCCTGCTCGCCCGCCAGGTGGGTGTCCCCTACCTGCTGGTCGCGCTGAACAAGTCCGACATGGTCGAGGACGAGGAAATCCTCGAGCTTGTCGAGATGGAGGTGCGTGAGCTCCTCTCGTCGCAGGGCTTCGACGGCGACGAGGCCCCCGTGGTCCGCGTCTCCGGTCTGAAGGCTCTCGAGGGCGACCCCGAGTGGGTCAAGTCCGTCGAGGCGCTCATGGAGGCCGTGGACGAGAACGTCCCCGAGCCCGTCCGTGAGCTCGACAAGCCCTTCCTCATGCCCGTCGAGGACGTCTTCACGATCACCGGTCGTGGCACCGTCGTCACCGGCAAGGTCGAGCGCGGCACCCTCGCGGTCAACTCCGAGGTCGAGATCGTCGGCATCCGCAACCCGCAGAAGACCACGGTCACGGGTATCGAGACGTTCCACAAGCAGATGGACGAGGCTCAGGCCGGCGACAACACCGGTCTGCTGCTCCGCGGCATCAAGCGCGAGGACGTCGAGCGCGGCCAGGTCGTCGTCAAGCCGGGTTCGATCACCCCGCACACCGACTTCGAGGCTCAGGTCTACATCCTGGGCAAGGACGAGGGTGGGCGTCACAACCCGTTCTACTCGAACTACCGCCCGCAGTTCTACTTCCGCACCACGGACGTCACCGGCGTCATCACGCTGCCCGAGGGCACCGAGATGGTCATGCCTGGTGACAACACCGAGATGACGGTCGCGCTGATCCAGCCGATCGCCATGGAGGAGGGCCTCGGCTTCGCCATCCGTGAGGGCGGCCGTACGGTCGGTTCGGGCCGTGTCACGAAGATCATCAAGTGATCTTCTGACCACCTGATCCACTCCGTCAGCTCGTGAGCCTCAGGCTCAGGGCAGTCGGGAAGGATTGAACGAAGGGCCCGGGTACCGCAAGGTACCCGGGCCCTTCGTCGTCCCCGGGTGCCTGACCCGGGCTCGCGAGGCGTGCCCCGATGCCGTCCGTCGCCGCGGGCCGATACCGGGGCGGCCGAGGCACCGGAGTGCTCGCTGCCGTGACGGGTGTCGGGCCTCCCTCGGTAGTCGTGCGTCGTGGCGCCCGACGACCTGGTCGTGGCAGGCGCACGGCCGGTCTCGGGGGAGCGGGCAGCGTGCGACTCCGGGTGGGGGCTCGGCTCCGGGCCGGGTGGGTCGTGCCCCGGTCGCGCGAGGCGTGACTCGAGGGCGAAGACGGGCAGACCGGCAGGGTCCGGAGTAGTGATCTGCGACCGATCTCGATTCCGGTCGGCGCGTGGTCGAGCTGCATCGATGCAGGTGAGGAGCACGTGGTCGGGCCTGTGGCTCTCCAGGCGAGCCGGCCGTCGGTGTGAAGGCCGTCACTTCGTCCTGCGAGGCCCCATCGGGCGGTTACCCTTGAAGCACCGACAAGCCCGCACTGCGCGTGAGCGTGTCGGTCGGAGCGTGAGGACAGTCCGTCTGAGGGCAGAGTCACACGAGCCACGATTGGTCTTCCACGAGTTCCTGTGGCAGACTGTTCAGGTTGCCTGTTACGGGTGCGCTCTTTCATGTGTCGAACAGTGTGTTGAACCGCTAAGCATGCGGACCTCGGTATTCCGGGGTTGCCGCGGGTTGAACTCTCTGTCGATACGGATCGAGGACCCCGCGGAGCTCAGGTTCTGCACAGGCTCGACAACGTTGTGAACGGCTGTGACGCCGTCGGGCGCCAGAAGTTGGCCCGATGCGTGAGCGGTTCACATATCCAACGGCCCTGCACCGTTCCTCGGTGCGTGCGCTGGGTAGGTCGCGATTGGCGACACGCCCGAGCGCGTGGGTCGGACAGCTAGCGGTTCGAGAGAGAGAGTCAGACGACGCCATGGCGGGACAGAAGATCCGCATCCGGCTCAAGTCCTACGACCACGAGGTGATTGACAGCTCGGCGCGCAAGATCGTCGACACTGTCACCCGCGCTGGTGCAACGGTCGTGGGCCCGGTGCCGCTGCCGACGGAGAAGAACGTCTTCTGCGTCATCCGGTCGCCTCACAAGTACAAGGACAGCCGCGAGCACTTCGAGATGCGCACGCACAAGCGGCTTATCGACATCATCGATCCCACTCCGAAGGCCGTCGACTCGCTCATGCGTCTCGACCTGCCTGCGGACGTGAACATCGAGATCAAGCTCTGAGGCGGGAGGACAACATGACTACCCCCCAGCAGAACGAGCGGCCCGTCACGGCCGTGCTCGGTACGAAGCTCGGCATGACCCAGCTCTGGGACGAGGCCGGTCGCCTGGTTCCCGTCACGGTCGTTGCCGTGGGCACGAACGTCGTGACCCAGGTCCGTACCGAAGAGGTCGACGGCTACAGCGCGGTCCAGCTGGCTGCAGGCCAGATCGACCCGCGCAAGGTCACGAAGCCCCTCAAGGGTCACTTCGAGAAGGCCGGCGTCACGCCGCGCCGTCACGTGACCGAGGTCCGCACGACCAACGCCGGTGAGTACACCCTCGGCCAGGAGATCACCGCGGAGGTCTTCACGGCCGGCGCGAAGGTCGACGTCCAGGGCACCACCAAGGGCAAGGGCACGGCCGGTGTCATGAAGCGTCACGGCTTCCACGGCGCCCCGGCCTCCCACGGTGCACACCGTAACCACCGCAAGCCTGGTTCGATCGGTGGGGCCTCGACCCCGGGTCGAGTCTTCAAGGGCGTGCGCATGGCTGGTCGCATGGGTTTCGACCAGCAGACCACGCAGAACCTGACCGTCCACGCGGTCGACGCAGAGAAGGGTCTGCTGCTCGTCAAGGGCGCAGTGCCCGGCCCCAAGGGCGGCGTCGTCCTCGTGCGTAGCGCCGTGAAGGGAGCATGACACTCATGGCAGCTCTCACTGTTGACGTCCTCGACGCCACGGGCAAGAAGGCCGGCACCGCCGAGCTTCCCGCCGAGGTGTTCGACGTCCAGACGAACGTCCCGCTGATCCACCAGGTTGTCGTCGCGCAGCTCGCTGCAGCCCGTCAGGGCACGCACGACACCAAGAGCCGCGGCGAGGTCCGCGGTGGTGGACGCAAGCCGTACAAGCAGAAGGGCACCGGCCGCGCCCGTCAGGGTTCGACCCGTGCGCCTCAGTTCGCCGGCGGTGGGGTCGTTCACGGCCCGACGCCGCGCGACTACAGCCAGCGCACCCCCAAGAAGATGAAGGCTGCTGCTCTGCGCGGCGCCCTCTCCGACCGGGCTCGTGCAGGCCGTGTCCACGTCGTGTCCGGCTTCGGGATCGACGGCCAGCCGTCGACCAAGGCCGCGATCTCCTCGCTCGCCAACCTCTCTCCCCGCAAGCACGTGCTCGTGGTGCTGGAGCGCGGCGACGAGCTGACGAGCAAGTCCCTCCGCAACGCGGAGCAGGTGCACCTCCTGGTCGCTGACCAGCTGAACACCTACGACGTGCTGGTCTCCGACGACGTGGTCTTCACCGAGGGCGCACTCGCTGCGTTCCTCGCCGGACCCGCCACGGGCTCGTCGGTCAAGGCCGTCGCGTCCGAGTCGGAAGCAGCTGACGAGGCCGAGGAGGCCGCGAAGTGACCGCCGTGACGAAGGACCCCCGCGACATCCTGCTCGCGCCGGTGGTCTCCGAGAAGAGCTACGGGCTCCTCGACGAGGGTAAGTACACCTTCCTCGTGGACCCGCGGGCCAACAAGACCGAGATCAAGATCGCTGTCGAGCAGATCTTCTCGGTCAAGGTTGCCTCCGTGAACACGATCAACCGCAAGGGCAAGACCCGGCGGACGCGTTTCGGACTGGGCAAGCGCAAGGACACCAAGCGTGCGATCATCACCCTCCGCGAGGGCACGATCGACATCTTCGGCGGGCCGGTCGGCTGAGGCCGGACGAGAGCAGATTGAGGACAGATCCCCATGGGAATCCGTAAGTACAAGCCGACGACGCCCGGCCGCCGCGGCTCGAGCGTTGCCGACTTCGTCGAGATCACGCGCTCGCAGCCGGAGAAGTCGCTGGTCCGTCCGCTCACCAAGAGCGGTGGCCGCAACAGCACCGGTCGCATCACCACCCGTCACAAGGGTGGTGGCCACAAGCGCGCATACCGAGTCATCGACTTCCGTCGTCACGACAAGGACGGCGTGCCCGCGAAGGTCGCTCACATCGAGTACGACCCCAACCGCACGGCACGCATCGCGCTCCTGCACTACGCGGACGGCGAGAAGCGCTACATCATCGCGCCGAACAAGCTGAAGCAGGGCGACGTCATCGAGAACGGCGCCGGTGCCGACATCAAGCCCGGCAACAACCTGCCGTTGCGCAACATCCCGACCGGTACGGTCATCCACGCCATCGAGCTCAAGCCCGGTGGCGGCGCGAAGATCGCCCGTTCGGCTGGTGCCTCCGTGCAGCTCGTCGCCAAGGACGGCCCCTACGCCCAGCTGCGTATGCCGTCGGGTGAGATCCGCAACGTCGACCTGCGCTGCCGCGCCACGGTCGGCGAGGTGGGCAACGCCGAGCAGTCGAACATCAACTGGGGCAAGGCCGGCCGTATGCGTTGGAAGGGCAAGCGCCCCTCCGTCCGTGGTGTCGCCATGAACCCGATCGACCACCCTCACGGTGGTGGTGAAGGCAAGACCTCCGGTGGACGTCACCCGGTCAGCCCTTGGGGCCAGGCCGAAGGTCGTACCCGCCGTCCGAACAAGCCGAGCGACAAGCTGATCGTGCGTCGTCGCCGTACCGGCAAGAAGCGCTGATAGGAGCCTGACAGATGCCACGCAGCCTGAAGAAGGGCCCCTTCGTCGATGGACACCTTCAGAAGAAGGTGGACGTCCAGAACGAGAAGGGGACCAAGAACGTCATCAAGACCTGGTCCCGTCGGTCGGTCATCACGCCCGACTTCCTCGGTCACACTTTTGCCGTGCACGACGGACGCAAGCACACTCCGGTGTTCGTCACCGAGTCGATGGTTGGCCACAAGCTCGGCGAGTTCGCACCCACCCGGACCTTCCGCGGCCACGTGAAGGACGACAAGAAGGGCCGTCGTCGCTGATCTGCGTGCAGACGCAGATCAAGAGACGGCGACTCCGAACGTCATGACGAGACAAGAAGGCAGGACAGCAATGGAAGCCAAGGCGCAGGCGCGGTTCGTCCGTGTCACGCCCCAGAAGGCCCGGCGCGTCGTGGACCTCATCCGTGGCAAGCAGGCCACCGAGGCCGTCGCGGTGCTGAAGTTCGCACCGCAGGCCGCGAGTGAGCCCATCCGCAAGGTCGTGGAGAGCGCGATCGCGAACGCACGGGTGAAGGCCGACCGCGCGAGCGTGGCATTCGACGAGCAGGAGCTCGTCGTTGCCCAGGCGTTCGTGGACGAGGGCCCGACCCTCAAGCGGTTCCGGCCTCGCGCTCAGGGGCGCGCGAGCCAGATCCTCAAGCGGACGAGCCACATCACCGTGGTTCTCGCTCCGCGCGAAGACACGAAGGGAAGGGCCCGATAGTGGGACAGAAGGTTCACCCGCACGGGTACCGCCTCGGCATCACCACCGACCACCGGTCGCGTTGGTTCGCCGACAGCACCAAGCCCGGACAGCGGTACCGCGACTACGTCCGTGAGGACGTCCAGATCCGCAAGCTCATGGCCACGGGCCTCGAGCGTGCCGGCATCTCCAAGGTCGAGATCGAGCGCACCCGCGACCGTGTTCGTGTGGACATCCACACCGCACGTCCGGGCATCGTCATCGGCCGCCGTGGCGCAGAGGCAGACCGCATCCGCGGCGAGCTCGAGAAGCTCACGGGCAAGCAGGTCCAGCTCAACATCCTCGAGGTCAAGAACGCTGAGATCGATGCTCAGCTCGTGGCCCAGGGGATCGCGGAGCAGCTCGCGAGCCGCGTGTCCTTCCGTCGTGCGATGCGCAAGGGCATGCAGTCCGCGCAGCGCGCTGGCGCCAAGGGCATCCGTGTCCAGTGCTCGGGCCGTCTCGGCGGCGCCGAGATGAGCCGCTCGGAGTTCTACCGCGAAGGCCGTGTGCCGCTGCACACGCTCCGCGCGAACATCGACTACGGCTTCTTCGAGGCCCGCACCACCTTCGGCCGTATCGGCGTCAAGGTGTGGATCTACAAGGGCGACATGACCGAGAAGGAGTTCGCTGCGCAGCAGGCGACCGCCGCTCCCCGCCAGGGCCGTGGTGGCCCCCGCGGTGGCGACCGTCCTGACCGTGGTGGAGACCGTCGCGGTGCTGGTCGTCGCAACGAGCGTCCGGCACAGTCCGAGGCACCTGCAGCTGCAGGGGCGGAGGCACCTGTCGCCGAGAAGGCTCCTGAGTCCGGAACGGAGGCCTGAGCATGCTTATCCCGCGCAGGCTGAAGCACCGCAAGCAGCACCACCCCTCGCGCTCCGGCGCCTCGAAGGGTGGCAACCAGATCGCGTTCGGCGAGTTCGGCATCCAGGCTCTCGAGCCTGCGTACGTCACGAACCGTCAGATCGAGGCTGCTCGTATCGCGATGACCCGCCACATCAAGCGAGGCGGAAAGGTCTGGATCAACATCTACCCGGACCGCCCGCTGACCAAGAAGCCGGCGGAGACCCGCATGGGTTCTGGTAAGGGTTCGCCCGAGTGGTGGATCTCCAACGTCAAGCCCGGCCGTATCATCTTCGAGCTGGCCGGTGTACCGGAGCCCCTGGCTCGCGAGGCCATGCGCCGCGCGATCCACAAGCTCCCGATGAAGTGCCGTTTCGTGGTGCGCGAGGGTGGTGGCAACTGATGGCTATCGGAACCAAGGAACTGGGTTCGAGCGAGCTGGACACGTTCGACGACGAGAAGCTCGTTGCCGAGCTGAAGAAGGCCAAGGAGGAGCTTTTCAACCTCCGCTTCCAGTCGGCCACCGGTCAGCTGGAGAGCCACGGTCGCCTGAAGGCCGTGCGTCGCGACATCGCTCGGATCTACACGATCCTGCGCGAGCGCGAGCTCGGTATCCGTACCGCACCGAGCGTGAGTGAGTGAGGCTGGAATGAGCGAGAACGCAACGAACGCCGCACCGGTGACCGAGACGGCCGCTGACCAGCGCGCCAACCGCAAGACGCGGCGCGGCTACGTGGTGAGCGACAAGATGGACAAGACCGTCGTGATCGAGGTCGAGGACCGGGTCAAGCACCCGCTCTACGGCAAGGTCATCCGGCGCACGAGCAAGGTCAAGGTCCACGACGAGCAGAATGCTGCCGGCGTCGGTGACCTCGTCCTTATCATGGAGACCCGCCCGCTGTCCGCGACCAAGCGGTGGCGCCTGGTGGAGATCCTCGAGAAGGCCAAGTAGGCCCTGCGCCTACCAGGTCGTGACGGGCGGGGGTCCCGTCCGTCACGACCGGTCTCGGGCCGCACGAAGGTGCGGCAACCAGTAGACAGGGCGGCGGGACCCCGCCGCACCTGGCCGGTTCACCCGCAAGGGACCCGGCACTGACAGCTATCCGTTCGGCAAGGCTCGCTCAGCGAGAACCGGCTCGACGACAGGAGTTCACTAAATGATCCAGCAGGAGTCGCGACTTCGCGTCGCCGACAACACGGGTGCCAAGGAGATTCTCTGCATCCGTGTTCTCGGTGGTTCGGGCCGTCGCTACGCCGGAATCGGCGACGTCATCGTCGCAACCGTCAAGGACGCTATCCCCGGCGGCAACGTGAAGAAGGGCGATGTCGTGAAGGCGGTCATCGTCCGCACCGCCAAGGAGCGTCGTCGTCCGGACGGTTCCTACATCAAGTTTGACGAGAACGCGGCCGTGATCCTCAAGAACGACGGTGAGCCTCGTGGCACGCGCATCTTCGGCCCCGTGGGCCGCGAGCTGCGTGACAAGCGGTTCATGAAGATCATCTCGCTGGCTCCGGAGGTGCTCTGAACATGGCGAAGATCAAGAAGGGCGACCTGGTGGTCGTCATCTCTGGCAAGGACCGTACCCAGCAGGGTCGCGTGCTCGAGGTCCTCACGGACTCCGACCGCGTGATCGTCGAGGGCATCAACCGCGTCACGAAGCACACCAAGGTGGGTCAGTCCCAGCGTGGGACGCGTACCGGTGGCATCGAGGTCGTCGAGGCGCCGATCCACGTGAGCAACGTGATGGTCGTCGACCCGGAGACCAAGAAGGGCACCCGCGTCGGGTACCGCACCGAAGAGGTCGAGCGTGACGGCCGTACGCGTAACGTCCGCGTGCGCGTCGCCAAGCGTTCCGGTAAGGACATCTGATGAGCACTGAACTGCAAGCCCCGGAGATCGCGCGTCTCAAGCAGCGCTACCGCGACGAGATCGTCGCCGGGCTCCTCGAGGAGTTCGGCCACGAGAACGTCAACCAGGTTGCACGACTGACGAAGATCGTCGTCAACATGGGTGTCGGCGACGCGGCCAAGGACTCGAAGCTCATCGAAGGTGCCATCCGCGACCTCTCGGCCATCACCGGCCAGAAGCCGCAGGTCACCAAGGCCCGCAAGTCCATCGCTCAGTTCAAGCTGCGTGAGGGCATGCCGATCGGCGCGCACGTCACGCTGCGCGGCGAGCGCATGTGGGAGTTCCTCGACCGCCTGCTGTCCATCGCACTGCCGCGTATCCGCGACTTCCGCGGCCTGTCGCCCAAGCAGTTCGACGGACACGGCAACTACACCTTCGGTCTCACGGAGCAGTCGATGTTCCACGAGATCGACCAGGACAAGATCGATCGCGTCCGCGGTATGGACATCACGATCGTGACGACGGCGACGACCGATGACGAGGGCCGCTCCCTGCTGCGCCGTCTCGGCTTCCCCTTCAAGGAGCAGAACTGATATGGCGAAGAAGGCCCTGGTCAACAAGGCAGCCGCAAAGCCTAAGTTCGCGGTTCGCGCCTACACTCGCTGCCAGAAGTGCGGTCGCCCGCACTCCGTGTACCGCAAGTTCGGCCTCTGCCGTATCTGCGTTCGCGAGATGGCACACCGTGGCGAGCTTCCCGGCGTCACCAAGAGCAGCTGGTAACAACTACGTCGTAGGTCTGGCACGGTTCCCCTCGGGGAACCGGCCAGATACCCCGGCGAGGAAGGGCTGAAGCCCAATGACGATGACCGACCCGATCGCAGACATGCTGACCCGTCTGCGTAACGCGAACTCGGCTTACCACGAGACGGTTCAGATGCCGTTCTCGAAGCTGAAGTCGCACATTGCTGAGATCCTGCAGGCCGAGGGCTACATCTCCGGCTGGACCGTCGAGGACGCCCCCGTGGGCAAGTACCTCACGATCCAGCTGAAGTTCGGCCCGAACCGTGAGCGCTCCCTTGCTGGCGTGCGCCGCGTGTCGAAGCCCGGACTGCGTGTGTACGCGAAGTCGACCAACCTGCCCAAGGTTCTCGGTGGCCTCGGCGTGGCGATCCTGTCCACGTCCTCCGGCCTCCTGACCGACCGTCAGGCAGCCAAGAAGGGCGTGGGCGGAGAAGTCCTCGCCTACGTCTGGTAATCGGAAAGGAGAGATACGCCATGTCTCGTATCGGCAAGATCCCCGTTCCGGTTCCCGCCGGAGTGGATGTCACGATCAGCGGCGCACTGGTGACGGTCAAGGGCCCGAAGGGTTCCTTGGAGCACACCATCCCCGCCCCCATCGAGGTCTCCCAGGACGCCTCCACCCTCGTGGTGACGCGCCCTAACGAAGAGCGTTCATCGCGCGCTCTGCACGGCCTGACCCGCACGCTTCTCGCGAACCTGGTGACCGGTGTCACCGAGGGCTACGAGAAGAAGCTCGAGATCGTCGGTACCGGTTACCGCGTGACCGCGAAGGGAACTGACCTGGAGTTCGCTCTGGGCTTCAGCCACCCCGTCGTGGTGTCCGCGCCCGCTGGTATCACCTTCGCTGTCGAGTCCCCGACCAAGTTCTCGGTCGCGGGCATCGACAAGCAGCAGGTCGGCGAGGTCGCTGCGAACATCCGCAAGATCCGCAAGCCCGAGCCGTACAAGGGCAAGGGTGTGCGGTACGCCGGCGAGGTCGTCCGCCGCAAGGTCGGAAAGGCTGGTAAGTAACGATGGCTCTCAAGGTTCTCGGCAAGGGCAAGGCGGTCTCGCGCAAGCGCCGCCACCTCCGCCTGCGCAAGAAGATTGCCGGCACGGCTGCTCGTCCCCGCCTCGTGGTGACGCGCTCCGCGCGCCACATCACGGCGCAGATCGTGGACGACACGATCGGCCAGACCGTTGCTTCCGCTTCGACCATCGAGGGCGACCTGCGGTCGCTCGAGGGCGACAAGAGCGCGAAGGCCCGCAAGGTCGGCGAGCTCGTCGCAGAGCGTGCCAAGGCCGCTGGTGTCGACTCGGTCGTCTTCGACCGCGGTGGCAACAAGTACCACGGCCGGGTGGCTGCAGTCGCCGACGGGGCCCGCGAAGGCGGTCTGTCCCTGTGATGATGGCCGAAACCACCACCGTGTACACGGTACGGAAGCAAAGGATTCTCTGATGGCTGCAGGGCAGCGCAGCAGCACCGGCGCCCCTACGGGTGCCGCCAACGAGTCGACCGACCGCAACTCCGGAGGCCGGGGCGACGCTCGTCGCGACGGTCGTCGGGGTGACGGTCGCCGTGGTGACGCCGCCGAGAAGAACGCCTTCGTCGAGCGCGTCGTCACCATCAACCGCGTGTCCAAGGTCGTCAAGGGCGGCCGTCGCTTCAGCTTCACCGCGCTCGTCGTGGTGGGCGATGGTGACGGTACCGTCGGTGTCGGCTACGGCAAGGCGAAGGAAGTTCCCGCGGCGATCGCCAAGGGTGTCGAGGAAGCCAAGAAGAACTTTTTCAAGGTTCCCCGCATCCAGGGCACCATCCCTCACCCCATCCAGGGCGAGGCAGCCGCCGGTGTCGTCTTCCTGCGTCCGGCCGCTCCGGGTACCGGTGTTATCGCCGGTGGACCGGTGCGCGCCGTGCTGGAGTGCGCGGGCATCCACGACGTGCTGAGCAAGTCGCTCGGTTCGTCCAACGCGATCAACATCGTGCACGCAACGGTCGAGGCCCTGCGCAACCTGGAGCAGCCTGAGGCTGTTGCAGCGCGCCGTGGCCTGCCGCTCGAGGCAGTGGCTCCGGCCGCCCTCCTGCGTGCACGTGCAGCTGGGGTAGGTGCGTGATGGCTCGACTCAAGGTGACCCAGACGAAGTCCGCCATCGGCGGCAAGCAGAATCAGCGCGACACGCTGCGCACTCTGGGCCTCAAGCGGATCGGCGACACCGCCGTGAAGGAGGACCGCCCGGAGATCCGCGGCATGGTCGCAACGGTGGCGCACCTCGTCGCCGTTGAGGAGGTCGAGTGATCATGGCTGAGAAGGCCAAGAAGGAGACCGCGGTCGAGGCTTCGACCGACGCTCCCAAGAAGAAGGCTCCTGCCAAGAAGGCTGCTGTCGCCGAGGCCCCCAAGGCCGAGGCTCAGCAGACCGTCGGCGCTGGTGGCACCCTGAAGGTGCACCACCTCCGTCCGGCCCCCGGCGCCAAGAAGGCCAAGACCCGTGTGGGTCGTGGTGAGGCGTCGAAGGGTAAGACGGCCGGCCGTGGTACCAAGGGCCAGAAGGCTCGTTACCAGGTGCCGGAGCGTTTCGAGGGTGGTCAGATGCCGCTCCACATGCGTCTGCCCAAGCTTCGTGGCTTCAAGAACCCGTTCCGCACGGAGTACCAGGTCGTGAACCTGGACAAGCTCTCCGCGCTGTACCCCGAGGGTGGCTCCGTCACCGTCGAGGACCTGGTCGCCAAGGGAGCCGTCCGCAAGGGCGAGCTCGTCAAGGTGCTCGGCACGGGTGAGATCACCGTCAAGCTCGAGGTCGCGGTCGACGCGCTCTCTGGTTCCGCCAAGGACAAGATCCTTGCGGCCGGTGGCTCCATCTCGGAGAACTGATACGAAGGACAGGGCCGATAGCGCTATGCGCTGTCGGCCCTGTCTGCGTCTAGAGGCGTGGTAGCCGGTACCAGCCTCGCTCGGGGGAACGTAGAATCACTGCCGGTTGTCTCAAATTGCCGTCCATCGCGGCGCAGCGGCTAAGGTGCCCAGTGGCGTCCCGTGCCGGGTGCGTCACATCTCGCCGAACCCCGGCGACACGACATCCCGCCTCGAGCGGGCCAGGAGGATAGGTGCTCAGCGCATTCGCCCGGGCTTTCCGGACACCTGACCTGCGGCGCAAGCTGCTGTTCACGATCGCCATCATGGCGATCTTCCGTGTGGGCTCGTTCATCCCTACCCCCGGCGTGGACTATGCCAACGTCCAGCAGTGCATCGATTCCCAGGGGCAGAACGACCTCCTCGGAATGGTGAACCTGTTCAGCGGTGGAGCCCTGCTCCAGCTCTCGATCTTCGCGCTCGGCATCATGCCGTACATCACCGCGAGCATCATCGTGCAGCTGCTCCGCGTGGTCATCCCTCACTTCGAGGCGCTGCACAAGGAGGGCCAGTCCGGTACCGCGAAGCTCACGCAGTACACGCGCTACCTGACCATCGCTCTTGCGATCCTGCAGTCCACGACGGTCATCACCACTGCCCGCAGCGGCTTCCTCTTCCCGAACTGCCCGGTCGAGGTCATCCCGAACGACAGCTTCATGACCTCCGCCCTCATGGTGATCACCATGACCGCCGGTACCGGTCTGATCATGTGGCTCGGTGAGCTGATCTCGGAGCGTGGCGTCGGCAACGGCATGTCGCTCCTCATCTTCACCTCGATCGCCGCCAGCTTCCCCACGGCGCTGTGGTCCATCGCGGGCGGCGCCAACGGTGCCGTGAACTTCACCATCATGATCGCGGTCATCGTCCTGGTGATCGGTCTCGTCGTCTTCGTCGAGCAGTCCCAGCGCCGAGTGCCGGTGCAGTACGCGAAGCGCATGGTCGGACGCAAGATGTACGGCGGCTCCAGCACCTACATCCCGATCAAGATCAACATGTCGGGTGTCATCCCCGTCATCTTCGCGTCGTCGCTGCTCGCGGTCCCCGGTCTCATCGCCCAGTTCGGCGACGCGACGGCCGGATGGGTCCAGTGGGTCTCGAAGTACCTCGCGGACCCGGCCTCGCCGATCCACATCTCGATCTACGTGCTCCTGATCGTCTTCTTCTGCTTCTTCTACACGGCCATCACGTTCAACCCGGACGAGGTCGCCGACAACATGAAGAAGTACGGCGGCTTCATCCCCGGCATCCGTGCCGGCCGGCCGACGGCGGAGTACCTGGACTACGTCATCACCCGCATCACCTCCGCGGGTGCCATCTACCTCGCGCTCGTTGCACTCATCCCGACGCTCGTCCTCGTCCTGCTGGGGGTGAGCACGAACATCCCGTTCGGCGGTAGCTCGATCCTCATCGTCGTGGGCGTCGGCCTCGAGACGGTCAAGCAGATCGACTCGCAGCTGCAGCAGCGTCACTACGAAGGGTTCTTGCGTTGACCGAATCGACTCCCACTGCAGCGTCCTCCGCGCAGGGCTCCGCTCGCCTGATCATCATGGGTCCCCAGGGTGCGGGCAAGGGCACCCAGGCGGCTCGCCTGGCGGAGCACTACGGCATCCCTGCGATCTCCACGGGCGACATCTTCCGTGCGAACATCAAGGGCGGCACCGAGCTGGGCAGGCTCGTTCAGGAGTACACCGCGAAGGGTGAGCTCGTCCCGGACTCCGTGACGAACGAGATGGTCCGTGACCGTCTCGCTCAGGACGACGTGGCGCGCGGCTTCATCCTCGACGGCTACCCGCGCAACGCGGCGCAGGTCGTCGAGCTCGACGAGATCCTCGCGGACCTCGGCGTCCGGCTGGACGCCGTCCTCGAGCTCACCGCGGACCGCGACGAGCTCCTCGCTCGTCTGCGCAAGCGTGCGGAGATCGAAGGTCGTGAGGACGACACCGAGGAGGCGATCGCCCGCCGTCTGGACATCTACGCCGAGCAGACGGCTCCGCTCACGTCCGCCTACGCCGAGCGCGGTCTGCTCGCCCAGGTCGACGGCATCGGTGAGATCGACGACGTGACCTCGCGTCTCGTCGAGGCGCTCGCGCCTCTCGTCGGCTGACCCGGGACGGTTGGGGCGAGACGTGTTCGGTCGCGAGAAGATCGAGTACAAGACGGTCGACCAGGTGCGCACCATGCGCCGGGCGGGCCTGGTGGTCGCTGACGCGCTCGCCACGGTCCGCTCGGCGGTGCGTCCCGGCATGACGACCGCGGACCTGGACGCCCTGGCGGCGGCCGTCATCGGCGACGCCGGTGCCACCCCCTCGTTCCTCGGGTACCACGGCTACCCGGCGACGCTCTGCGTCTCGGTGAACGACGAGGTCGTGCACGGGATCCCCGGGACGCGCGAGCTCCTCCCGGGTGACGTGGTCTCGGTCGACTGCGGCGCGATCGTCGACGGCTGGCACGGCGACTCCGCCTTCTCGTTCGTGCTGCCAGAGGCGGACGCGGCGGACGTCGCACTCGTCGAGGCGACCGAACGGGCGCTCTGGGCGGGTATCGCCGCGCTGGCCACGGGTGAGCGTCTGGGCGACGTCGGGAACGCGGTCGAGGACTCGATCGAGGCCTCGGCCGCCGCGGACGGCGTCGCCTACGGGATCATCGAGGAGTACGTCGGCCATGGCATCGGTACCTCGATGCATCAGCCGCCGGACGTCCTGAACTATCGGACGCGTGAGCGGGGCCCTCGGCTCAAGCCAGGCATGTGCCTCGCGATCGAGCCGATGGTGACGCGTGGCGAGCGTTTCACGCAGGTTCTCGAGGACGACTGGACCGTCGTGACCGACGACGGTGCTCGTGCTGCTCACTGGGAGCACAGCGTCGCGATCCTCGAGGACGGCATCTGGGTCCTGACGGCCCCCGACGGCGGTGCTGCCAAGCTCGCAGAGCTCGGTGTCACGATCGCCCCGCTCGACGCCTGACGGCCCTGTTCGGCCAGACCCCGCCCCAGGCTCGGGCCGGCGTCAGACCCGGCCCGTCCTGACCTACCGGTCCGGGCGGGCCGTCGGTCGTCGGGCGAACCGTAGCTCGCACGAGCACGAGGCGCCCGAGGGCCGGGCAACCGAGCACCACGGTGACCGGCTGCACAACCCTGCGGTTCCCTCGCGGTGATCCATGCCGTAGGATAGTCCGCTGGGTGTAGTCCGCGTTTCCCGTGCGAGTCGAACAGACCGACGACGGGCCGGAACACACACGACGTCCACTCACCGGTCCTCGTAGAGCACGGGTGCGTGGGAAGCAGTTCAGACGAGAGTTAGCGGAGGATATGGCAAAGAAGGACGGTGTCATCGAGATCGAGGGCAGCGTGGTCGAGGCCTTGCCGAACGCGATGTTCCGCGTGGAGCTGGCCAACGGGCACAAGGTTCTGGCTCACATCTCGGGCAAGATGCGACAGCACTACATCCGGATCCTCCCTGAGGACCGAGTGGTGGTGGAGCTGAGCCCGTACGACCTGTCCCGTGGCCGGATCGTCTACCGCTACAAGTAGTCGTCAAGAATCCACCACTCGAAACAACTGCTGCCGCAAGCCTGGGTTCGCCCGCGCGTGCGTGCGGCGGCGGAGGAACAGACTGATGAAGGTCAAGCCCAGCGTCAAGAAGATCTGCGACAAGTGCAAGGTGATCCGCCGGCACGGTCGCGTCATGGTGATCTGCGAGAACCTGCGCCACAAGCAGCGCCAGGGCTGAGTCCCCGGCGCTCCGGCGCACGGTGATCCAGGTCCGCGAGAGCGGACCGGTCGCCGGCACCCTCGGGTGCCAACCAGCGCATCACCACGAACCTCACGGTCGGGCCGCACAGGTCCACTGAGGGGAACCCCCGGCTCGGAGGCCGGGGCCCGCAGCTCCGCGGGAAGATGGTGCGGTAGACCTCCGAACGAAGTACAGAGGAGCCGAAAGGCACATGGCACGTCTTGTCGGCGTCGACCTCCCCCGCGAGAAGCGGCTCGAGATCGCGCTCACCTACATCTACGGCGTCGGCCGTACCCGCGCCCAGCAGACGCTGGCCGCCACCGGGATCTCCCCGGACGTTCGCGTGAAGGACCTCGGTGACACCGAGCTCGTCGCGCTGCGTGACTACCTCGAGGGCAACTACAAGCTCGAGGGTGACCTCCGCCGTGAGGTGGCCGCTGACATTCGCCGCAAGGTCGAGATCGGCTGCTACGAGGGCCTGCGTCACCGCCGCGGCCTGCCCGTCCGCGGGCAGCGCACCAAGACCAACGCGCGTACCCGCAAGGGACCCAAGCGCACCGTGGCCGGCAAGAAGAAGGCCCGCTAAGCAGTAGTCCGTGGAACGCGTGCCGCTCGCCTGAACCTCGAGTTCACCCGCGCAGCGCACGCCGACCCGGTCCGAACACCTCAGACCAGGAGAGAACTCAGAAATGCCTCCCAAGACTCGCGCCACCGCGGCTCGCAAGCCGCGCCGCAAGGACAAGAAGAACGTCCCTCACGGCCAGGCTCACATCAAGAGCACGTTCAACAACACGATCGTGTCGATCACGGACCAGACGGGTGCTGTCATCGCCTGGGCCTCCGCCGGCCACGTCGGCTTCAAGGGCTCGCGCAAGTCGACCCCGTTCGCCGCGCAGCTCGCTGCTGAGTCCGCGGCTCGCCGCGCCCAGGAGCACGGCGTCAAGAAGGTCGACGTCTTCGTCAAGGGCCCGGGCTCCGGTCGCGAGACCGCGATCCGCTCGCTCACGGCGACCGGCCTCGAGGTCGGCTCGATCCAGGACGTGACGCCCCAGGCTCACAACGGCTGCCGCCCCCCGAAGCGTCGCCGCGTCTGATCTTCCGCTTCGCTCGCCGTCGCGCCGCACCCGATCACCTCGGGTCGGTGCGCCGGCGGGCGCGGCCACCTGGGCGGGTGGACAGAGTCCCGCCCCGGCACAGCGTTGCCCGTGATGCGTCATATGGCGGACGCACACTGAAAGGAACACACCAGTGCTGATCGCACAGCGCCCCACCCTGACCGAAGAGGTCCTCTCGGAGAACCGTTCGCGCTTCTCCATCGAGCCGCTCGAGCCTGGCTTCGGCTACACCCTCGGCAACTCGCTTCGTCGCACGCTGCTCTCGTCCATCCCGGGCGCTGCAGTGACCTCGATCCGTATCGACGGTGTGCTCCACGAGTTCACCACGGTGTCCGGTGTCAAGGAAGACGTCACCGAGATCATCCTCAACATCAAGAACCTCGTGGTCTCCTCGGAGAACGACGAGCCGGTCGTGATGTACCTGCGCAAGCAGGGCGCTGGCGCGGTCACCGCCGCGGACATCGTTCCGCCGGCGGGCGTGGAGGTCCACAACCCGGACCTGCACATCGCCACCCTCAACGACAAGGGCAAGCTCGAGATCGAGCTGACGGTCGAGCGTGGACGTGGCTACGTCTCCGCCAACCAGAACAAGTCCTTCGACGCCGAGATCGGCCGTGTTCCCGTCGACTCGATCTACTCGCCGGTCCTCAAGGTCACGTACAAGGTCGAGGCGACCCGCGTCGAGCAGCGCACCGACTTCGACAAGCTGATCGTCGACGTCGAGACGAAGCAGGCGATCTCCCCGCGCGACGCGCTGGCCTCGGCCGGCAAGACGCTCGTCGAGCTCTTCGGCCTCGCCCGTGAGCTCAACGTCGAGGCCGAGGGCATCGAGATCGGCCCGTCCCCGACGGACGCCGCTCTCGCCGCGGACCTGGCGCTCCCGATCGAGGAGCTCAACCTCACGATCCGTTCGTACAACTGCCTCAAGCGCGAGGGCATCCACCAGGTCGGCGAGCTCGTCGCTCGCAGCGAAGCAGACCTGCTGGACATCCGGAACTTCGGCGCGAAGTCCATCAACGAGGTCAAGGAGAAGCTCGCAGAGCTCGGCCTGAACCTCAAGGACTCGCCGCTGGACTTCGACCCCTCGACGGCCGACTACTACGAGGCCGACGAGGACGAGGCGACGTTCTCCGACGAGCAGCAGCAGTACTGACCTTCCGTGCGAGCGGCTCGGCCGCACGCACGATCCACTTCTAAGGAGCAAGATCAATGCCTACCCCCACCAAGGGTCCGCGGCTCGGCGGTGGCCCGGCTCACGAGCGTCTCATCCTCGCGAACCTGTCCACAGCGCTCTTCGAGCACGGCCGCATCACGACCACCGAGACCAAGGCCAAGCGCCTGCGTCCGCTGGCCGAGCGTCTCATCACGTTCGCGAAGCGCGGTGACCTGTCGGCTCGCCGTCGCGTCATGACCGTGGTCCGCGACAAGTCCGTCGTGCACACGCTCTTCACCGAGATCGCCCCGCAGATGGCGGAGCGCAACGGTGGCTACACGCGCATCACGAAGGTCGGCAACCGCAAGGGCGACAACGCCCCCATGGCGGTCATCGAGCTCGTGACCGAGCCCGTCAGCCCCAAGCAGGCTGTCGTCCACGAGGCCGAGAAGGCTGCGAAGAAGGCCAGCAAGCCCAAGGCCGCCAAGGTCGAGGACGCGCCGGTCGTCGAGGACGCCCCGGTTGTCGAGGACGCTCTCGTCGTCGAGGACGCTCCGGCTTCCAAGGAGGACTGATCCCGCCCCGGCTCTGCCGGACGGGTACCTCCTGAAGGGCCCGGCACCATCTGGTGCCGGGCCCTTCGCCATGCCCGACGACGGAGCGACGTCGAGCGCTGAGGGCTCGGCCCGGGGGTGGCGTCAGGCCGGGAGGCGGGAGACCTGGCGCTTGCCGCGGGGCGGGACACGGGTTACCCCGCGGGGTGCGCGACGTCGCGCGCGCGGTGACGGGCACGCCTCGGCCCGCGACGCAGGCCGGTTCGCCCTAGATTGGTCCGCATGGCTCTCCCGGTGCTGTTCGTCCACGGCTCGCGCACGTCCCGCACGATGTGGCGCGCGCAGCTCGAGGCCATGGACCGTGCCGGCATCGAGGCTCGCGCGGTGGACCTGCCGGGGCACGGCCGAAGGATCGGCGAGCCGTTCACGCTCGACGGCGCGGTGACGACCGTCGCCCGTGCGGTGGACGACCTCGGAGGCCGGGCGCTCGTCGTCGGGCTCTCGCTGGGCGGGTACGTCGGGATCGAGCACCGTGCGCGGTGTCCCGAGCAGGTCGCGGGGCTCGTCGCCGCGAGCTGCTGCACCGTCCCCGGCTCGCCCCTGCGTGGCGCGTGGCGCGTCGCGGCCGACCGGATCGAGAAGCTGCCCGACAACGGTGCGGCGATCAACCAGGCACTGGTCGACCGGACCCTGCCCGCGGCCGGGATCGTCGACATCGGTGCGGGCGGGTTCGCACTGACGGCCATGACTGCGATCCTGGACGAGGTGGGTACCTCGGACCCCCTCACGGCTCTGGCCGCGACCGACTCGCCGGTCTGGTTCGTCAACGGTCGGTGGGACCACTTCCGCTTCGGTGAGCGTGAGTTCGTCGCAGCGGCGCGGGCCGGCGGGGCCAGCGCCCAGCTCGTCGTGATCCCCGGGGCCAAGCACCTCGTGAGCCTCGACCGACCCGTCGCGTTCAACCGTGCGGTCCTCGAGGCGTACGGAGAGGTCGTGGCGGCAGAGCGGCGGGCGTGACCCGCCGTCCGGCCCTGCCTCGCCCGCAGGCCGTCCCGCCCCGCAGTCCCTACCCTGCTCCGACGGTCCCGGCCGGCCCGGCACCTCCCGTCCCGCACGACCGCCCGGCTCAGGCCAGGGGCAGGTCCCACGCCCTGGCCCCGCCCACGAGCGCGGCGGAGTTGGGCACGATCACGACGTCGTCACCGAGCCGCTCGAGCGCGGAGGGCGTGATCTGGCGTGAGTTGCCCCCGCCGAGGTAGAGGCGGTCCCACCAGAAGACGGGGCGCAGGCCGTCGACGAGCGCGACGACCCGCCGTGACCACAGCCCGTTCCCGAGGCGGCGACGCTCGACCTCGCCGATGTACTCGTCGTACGTGGTGCCGCGCCGCACCGGGGCGTGGGACCACTCGAGGTGGGGCGCGAGGCGCCCTCCGTGGAACAGCGCCGACCCCAGCCCCGTCCCGAGCGTCAGGACGAGCTCGAGGCCCGACGCCGCGATGACCCCGGCCCCGTGGACCTCGGCGTCGTTGAGGACGAGCGCCGGCATCCCCAGCCTCTCGCTCACGGCGGCCTGGACGTCGAAGCTGGCCCACTGCTCGGCGAGGGCCGGGTCGACACGGCTCCGCGGGCCCGAGCGGGTGATGTAGTGCGGGGTGTGGACGACGACCCCGCGCCGGATCATGCCGGGCATGCCGACCGTGACACGCACGGCGGGGGGCAGGCGGTCGGCGATCTGCGCGATGACGTCGACCAGGAGCGAGGGCGGCAGCGGGTAGGGCGTGGGTACCCGCACGGCGGTCGCGTGCGCGGTCCCCGCGGCGTCGAGCACGTTGGCCTTGATGCCGCCCCCGCCGCAGTCCACCGCGAGGGTGCGCAGGTCGGCGGGGTCGGTCGTGGCGGGACGTTCGGGCATGTCTGCACACTAACGGGCGCTAGCGTAGGTGCACGTGACGAACGAGCAGCCGGTCCGCGTCCGCCTGGACCTCGCCTACCAGGGCACCGACTTCGCGGGCTGGGCCCGACAGCCCGGTCTGCGGACCGTCGAGGGGGCCCTCGAGGAAGGTCTGGGGCAGATCCTGCGGGGCGTCCCGCCGCGCCTGACGGTCGCGGGGCGCACCGACGCCGGCGTGCACGCCCGCGGGCAGGTGGCCCACGTCGACCTCCCACGGTCCGTCTGGGACGCGATGCCCGGCCGGTCGGACCGCGAGCCAGGAGACGCGCTCGTCGCGCGGCTCGGGGGAGTGCTGCCGGGTGACGTCGTGGTGCACCGGGCCTCCCGGGCGCCGGAGGGGTTCGACGCCCGCTTCTCGGCTCTCTACCGCAGCTACACGTTCCGGATCGTCGACGACCCCACGCTGCGCGACCCGTTGCGCCGCGAGTGGGTCCTGTGGAACCGCAAGCCGCTCGACGCGGACGCGATGCACGAGGCGCTGCAACCCTTGCTCGGCGTGCGCGACTTCGCGGCCTTCTGCAAGCCGCGCCCCGGTGCGACCACGATCCGCGAGCTCCAGCACCTGTCGTGGGAGCGTGCGGCCGACGGCCCCGACGCGGGGCTCGTCGTCGCGCACGTCCGCGCCGACGCTTTCTGCCACAACATGGTCCGGGCGCTCGTCGGGGCGTCGGTCGCCGTGGGGGAGGGGCGCCGCCCGGTCTCGTGGCCGGCCGAGGTCCTGGCAGCGAGGCGGCGGGACGCGGGGGCCGGCGTCGTGCCGCCGCACGGCCTGGTCCTCGAGGAGGTCACGTACCCGCCCGACGACGAGCTCGCTGCCCGTGCCGAGCGCGTGCGCGCGGTGCGCATGGACGAGGACGTGTGGGACGCGGGGGCGGCAGGGCCGACCGCCGGAGCAGGGACCTCCCCGACCTCGTAGCGCCCGCCGTCGTCCCGCGCCCGCCGTCGTCCCCTACGGCTCCTCGACGATGTGGACCGCGGCCTCCTCGGCGCTCGCCGCGGCGCCGTCGATCCCGGCGTCGTCCGCGTACGTGTCGTTGACGCGCCCGTCGAGCGCGTCGGCGTCCGCCACGAGGCGGCCCGACCGGGTCGAGTCGGGGCGGTCGAGAGGGTCGGCTTCCCAGTCCTCGGGCTCCTCGTCGGCGAGGCGCTGGTCGAGCGACTCGCCGTCCTCCTCGAGCCGTTCGGGGTGGGCGTAGGTCAGGGGAGCGCGCTCGGGCGGGGCGTACCCCTCGTCGAGCACGTCGTCGACGCCGCGGTCGACCAGGGTGTCGTCCTGCTGGAGCTGGTCGGAGTCGCCCTCGGTGCCGAGGGCCGGGTCTGTCCGGGTGGCCGGTGTGTCGTCGCTCATGTCTCCACACTCGCACCGGTGACGCGTTCGCGCAGCCCACCGGGCAGATCCGGCCACCTGCGGACTAGGCTCGGGGTGCGCGCGGCAGGGACTCCCGACGGGTGGCCGTCCGGTGCCCCGGCGCACGTCCTTCCCGTGACGACGCCGTCCTCGACCTGCGGGGCGGCCTGAACCAGGAGTCCCACCATGGCATCGATCGACGACCTCCTGTCCGCCATCCCGCTCGACCAGCTCGCCGGCAGGCTCGGCGTGGACGAGGCGACCGCCCAGCAGGCGGTCACGACGGCCCTTCCCGCGCTGATCGGCGGTCTCGAGGCCAACGCGCAGGACCCCGCCGGGGCCGCGTCGCTCCAGAAGGCCCTCGCGCAGCACTCTCCCTCGCTCGTCGAGGGCGGCGTGAACCTCGACGACGTCGACACGGCCGACGGCGAGAAGATCGTCCGCAACATCTTCGGATCGAACGAGGAGCAGGTCGTCGCGCAGCTCGCGGACAAGAGCGGCACGCAGTCGAACGTCCTGGCCTCGATCCTCCCGGCGCTCGCACCCATCGCGCTGTCCTTCCTCGCCAAGCAGCTCGGGGGCAAGAGCGAGCAGCCCGCCGGGACGCAGGAGGCCGCCGGGGGCGGCGGGATCGGCGACCTGCTGGGCGGGCTCCTGGGTGGTGGGCAAGGCGGTTCGGGAGGCGGCGGCCTCGGGAGCATCCTGGGCGGGCTGGGCGGCCTCCTGGGCGGCGGCAAGCGCTGACCTCTGCCCGACGGCGGAGCGCACCCGGGCGCACGGGTGCACCCGGGTGCGCTCCGCCGTCGGGCATCGCGAGGGTGACGCAGGGGAGCCCTGCCCGCCCTCCGCGGCCCGTGCGCGGCCGCCCGGGCGGAAAGGAATCGTCATCCGGGGCCTCGGGCAGGGAGGATGTGCCCGTGGGTCACATCGACATCAGCGACATCAGCTACTTCCTGCCCGACGGGCGTCCCCTCCTCGCGGGGGCGACCCTGCGCGTCGCGGACGGGGCCAAGGTCGCGCTCGTCGGACCCAACGGCGCCGGCAAGACGACGCTCCTGCGCATCGTCGCGGGCGACCTGTCGCCGCACGGCGGCACCGTGGGACGCAGCGGTGGGCTCGGCGTCATGCGGCAGTTCGTCGGTCGTATCGACGACGACCGCACGGTCCGCGACCTGCTCGTCGACCTCGCGCAGCCCTCGATCCGCGACGCCGCCCGTGAGCTCGCCGCGGCAGAGCTCGACATCATGACGGTGGACGACACCCCTTCCCAGATGCGGTACGCCCAGGCGCTCGCCGACTGGGCCGACGCGCGCGGCTACGAGGCCGAGGCCGAGTGGGACAAGGTCACCGACGAGGTCCTGTCCATCCCGTTCGACCAGGCCCAGTTCCGCGAGGTCCGCACGCTGTCCGGCGGCGAGCAGAAGCGCCTGGTCCTCACGGCCCTGTTCCGGGGGCCCGAGGAGGTCCTCCTCCTCGACGAGCCCGACAACTACCTCGACGTGCCGACCAAGCGCTGGCTCGAGGAGAAGCTCGCGGCCTCGCCCAAGACCGTGCTGTTCATCAGCCACGACCGCGAGCTCCTGGCGCGCACCGCGACCCAGGTCGCCACCGTGGAGCCCACGGCCGCGGGCGGCACGATCTGGGTGCACGGCGGCGGGTTCGGCACCTATGCCGAGGCGCGCGCCGACCGCCGAAGCCGCCTCGAGGAGCTGCTGCGCCGCTGGGAGGAGGAGCACACCAAGCTCAAGGACCTCGTCAACATGCTCAAGAACAAGTCGGCGTTCAACGACGGGCTCGCGAGCCGCTACCAGGCCGCCCAGACGCGCCTGCGCAAGTTCGAGGAGGCCGGCCCGCCGCAGGTGCTCGCCCACGAGCAGAACGTCAAGGTCCGGCTCACGGGCGGACGCACGGCCAAGCGCGCCGTGACGTGCGAGCGGCTCGAGCTCACGGGCCTCATGGAGCCGTTCGACCTCGAGGTCTTCTTCGGCGAGCGCGTCGCGATCCTGGGGTCCAACGGCTCGGGCAAGTCGCACTTCATGCGCCTGCTGGCTCGGGGCGGGTCGGACCCGGACGTCGAGCACCGGCCGGTCTACGAGTCCGCCGGGGGCGCTGTGGGCACCACGGGTGCTCCGGGCGACGCGGCCGTGGTCCCGCCCGTCGCGCACACGGGCCGCGCCGTGCTCGGCTCGCGCGTGCGCCCGGGGTGGTTCGCGCAGAACCACGCCCACCCCGAGTTCGAGGGCCGCACGCTCCTCGAGATCCTGCACCGGGGTGACGGTGCGCGCGACGGCATGGGGCGCGAGCCCGCGAGCAAGGCCCTCGACCGCTACGAGCTGGTCGGTCAGGCCGAGCAGCGCTTCGAGACGCTCTCGGGCGGCCAGCAGGCGCGCTTCCAGATCCTGCTCCTCGAGCTCGGGGGAGCCACGCTCCTGCTGCTCGACGAGCCGACCGACAACCTCGACCTGCACTCTGCCGAGGCGCTCGAGGCGGGCCTCCTGGCGTTCGAGGGCACGGTCATGGCCGTCACGCACGACCGGTGGTTCGCGCGGGGCTTCGACCGGTTCGTGGTCTTCGGCTCGGACGGCCGCGTCGTCGAGACCCCCGAGCCCGTGTGGGACGTCGAGCGCGTCAAGCGACAGCGCTGACCGGCCGACCGGGGCAGCCCCGTCGTCGGGGCGCCACCGGTCGCCGGCTCGAGGTCGGTCGGGCGACGACGAGACGTGACGACGCACGAGACGGGCCCCGCGCGCGGAGGTCGTGCGGTGAGGAAGACCACACGCCGCGCGGAGAGCCGATAGCACGGCCCGCGCGGCGCCGTCGGGCTCCTAAAATGGAGCAATGGCCGTCCCCAAGATCGTGCTCTTCTACGCCTTCACACCGCTCGCCGACCCGCGCGCGGTGCAGCTGTGGCAACGCTCGCTCGGGGAGCAGTGGAACCTGACGGGACGCGTCATCGTCTCGGAGCACGGCATCAACGCCACGCTCGGCGGAACGGTCGAGAACCTCAAGCAGTACGTCAAGACCACCAAGCAGTACCCGGGCTTCGCGGGGATCGACGTGAAGTGGTCGGACGGCACGGGTCGCGACTTCCCCCGCCTGTCCGTCAAGGTCCGACCCGAGCTCGTGAGCTTCGGGGCCGTCGACGAGATCGCGGTCGACGAGGACGGCGTGGTCGACAGCGGGGTGCGCCTCGCCCCCGAGGCGCTCCACGAGCTGGTCGCCGAGCGCGGCGAGGACGTCGTGTTCTTCGACGGCCGCAACGCGTTCGAGGCCGCGATCGGCAAGTTCCGCGGTGCGGTGGTACCCGACGTCGCGACGACGCGTGACTTCGTCGCGGAGCTCGACTCGGGGGCGTACGACGACCTCAAGGGCCGGCCCGTCGTGACCTACTGCACGGGCGGCGTCCGGTGCGAGGTCCTGTCCTCGCTCATGCTCGCGCGCGGCTTCGAGGAGGTCTACCAGCTCGACGGCGGGATCGTCCGCTACGGCGAGACGTTCGGCGACCAGGGGCTGTGGGAAGGGTCGCTCTACGTGTTCGACGAGCGCATGCACGTCGAGTTCGGTGACGACACCGTCCCGCTCGGCGCGTGCTGCGAGTGCCTTGCGGCGACGGCGAAGTACGAGAACTGCGTCGACCCCGGGTGCCAGACCCTGCGCCTGTTCTGCACCGAATGTGCGGGCCTGGCGCGCACGCTCCAGTGCGACGCCTGTGCCGAACTGCGCCCGGGCGCGTATCCTCGTCCTCGGGAAGACGCGAGGACCGGTCTCTCCCACGACAACCACCGGGCAACCGCCTGAATCGGCTGTCTGGCACCAGAGCCCGTGCCGTCCGACGAGGCTGATCACACCGAGGTCCTTTTCGCCCTCGGTGTGACGCATCTTGTTTTGACCCTGCATGGGCCGTCCAGGTAGTCTGTTGAGTCGTTGTGCTTCCCCTTCGGTTATCTCGTCACTTGTGCGCCCACTCGCTCCGTGACGTGGACATCCGTCGACCGAAGGCCGAACGACTTGTCGGACGCAGGCTCCTGCGCCGAAGACATCGAAGACACGAAACGAAGGCTACGACCGTGCGTACGTACACCCCGAAGCCCGGCGACGTCCAGCGTGACTGGTACGTCATCGACGCGACCGACGTCGTCCTGGGCCGCCTCGCCACCCACGTGGCGACCCTGCTCCGTGGCAAGCACAAGGCCACCTTCGCGCCTCACGTCGACGGAGGTGACTTCGTCATCGTCATCAACGCCGGCAAGGTCGCCCTCACCGGCAACAAGCGCGAGCAGAAGCTTGCCTACACCCACTCCGGTTACCCGGGTGGTCTTCGGGCGGTCGCCTACAGCGACCTGCTGGAGAAGCACCCCGAGCGTGCTGTGGAGAAGGCCGTCCGCGGCATGATCCCCAAGACCTCGCTCGGCCGCGCCCAGTTCGGCAAGCTCAAGGTCTACGCAGGCTCTGAGCACCCGCACGCCGCGCAGCAGCCGAAGACTTTCGAGATCACCCAGGTCGCGCAGTAGGCTCCGCCTGCTCGTAGACGAGAACTTAGGACGCGAGGACACACCAGTGGCCGAGACCACCGTCGACATCGACGTGCTGGACGAAGAGACTCCCAGCAACTACACCTCTGAGAGCGCAGCCCCCACGGGCCGTGGCCAGAGCATCACCGCCCCCGCGCAGGCCCTGGGCCGTCGCAAGGAGGCCATCGCCCGCGTGCGCCTGGTGCCCGGCACCGGCCAGTGGAAGATCAACGGCCGCACCCTCGAGGGGTACTTCCCCAACAAGGTGCACCAGCAGCTGGTCAACTCCCCGCTGAAGCTGGTCGACGTCGAGGGTCGCTTCGACGTCATCGCCCGCATCAACGGTGGCGGCTCGTCCGGCCAGGCCGGCGCTCTTCGCCTGGGCATCGCCCGCGCGCTGAACGAGATCGACGCCGAGCACAACCGCCCGGCGCTCAAGAAGGCCGGCTTCCTGACCCGCGACGCTCGCGTCGTCGAGCGCAAGAAGGCCGGGCTCAAGAAGGCCCGTAAGGCTCCGCAGTACTCCAAGCGCTGATCCAGCGCTTGCGCACAACGGCCCCGGTGGACATCGTCCGCCGGGGCCGTTGTCTTTTGTCAGGGATGCTGACGAGCGACCGGACCGGTCTGCTCGCAGCGGGGGCGGAGCGGGCCTCGGTGCCTGTACCGTCCCGTTGAGGGAGGAAAACTCATGGGACGACTGTTCGGCACCGACGGCGTGCGGGGGCTGGCGAACAGGGACGTCACGGCCGAGCTCGCGCTCGGCCTGGGCGTGGCCTCGGCCAACGTGCTGGGTCGCACGGGACAACCCGAAGGGCACCGCCCGCGTGCGGTAATCGGTCGCGACCCCCGGGCCTCTGGCGAGTTTCTCGGGGCCGCAGTGACCGCGGGCCTGGCGAGCGCGGGGGTCAACGTGCTGGACGTCGGCGTCCTGCCGACGCCGGCCGTCGCATTCCTCACGAGCACGCTCGACGTGGACTTCGGCGTCATGATCTCCGCCTCGCACAACCCGATGGCCGACAACGGCATCAAGTTCCTGGCCCGCGGCGGGATCAAGCTCGAGGACTCGCTCGAGGACGAGATCGAGCGTCAGCTCGGCACCGCGTGGGACCGTCCGCTCGGGGCCGGCGTCGGCCGCGTCCGCACCGACACGGGCAGCGCCGGTGCGGACTACGTCGAGCACCTCATCGGGAGCATCGGCGCGACGGGTGACGCCCTGCCGCTCTCGGGGCTGCGCATCGCCGTGGACTGCGCGAACGGCGCGGCGAGCGACGTGGGACCCGCGGCGCTGCGTGCGGCAGGTGCCGATGTCGTCGTGATGAACGCAAGCCCGGACGGGCGCAACATCAACGAGAAGTGCGGCTCGAACCACCCCGAGCAGCTCCAGGCCGTCGTGGTCGCCTCCGAGGCCGACTTCGGCGTCGCGTTCGACGGCGACGCCGACCGCTGCATCGCCGTGGACCACCGGGGTGTGCTCGTCGACGGCGACCAGATCATGGGTGTCCTGGCCCTCGCCGAGAAGGAGAAGGGGCGCCTGCACGAGGACACTCTCGTCGTGACGGTCATGAGCAACCTCGGGCTGATCCTCGCGATGCGTGAGGCCGGCATCCGGACCGTCCAGACCGGCGTGGGTGACCGGTACGTGCTGGAGGAGATGCGCGCCAACGGGTACACCCTCGGCGGCGAGCAGTCGGGTCACATCATCCTGTCGCAGTTCGCGACGACGGGCGACGGCGTCCTCACGGCGCTCCAGCTGGCGGCACGCATCCAGGAGTCGGGGACCAAGCTCGCGGACCTCGCGGGCGCCGTGCCCAAGCTGCCGCAGACGCTGCTCAACGTCCCGGGGGTGGACAAGGCCCGCGCTGCGACCGACACGGTCCTCCAGGAGGCCGTCGCGACAGCCGAGTCCCGACTCGGCGAGACCGGCCGCGTCGTCCTGCGCTCGTCGGGCACCGAGCCCCTGGTGCGCGTCATGGTCGAGGCCGCGACACAGGCCTCGGCCGACGCCGTGGCCGAGTCGCTCGCCGCAGTGGTGCGGGACAGGCTGGCCCTGTGACGACCGAGAGTCACGCCGTCGGGTTCGCCGGACCCGTCGACGAGGAGGTGCGCGACCACGTCGCGAGCCTTCTCGCACGCCACGAGGACGGTGTGCTGCCGATCGTCCAGGCGGGTCACCCGGTCCTGCGCCGACAGGCGGCGCCCTACACGGGGCAGCTCGGGGACCTGTTCCCCGAGCTGGTCGAGGCCATGCGTCGCACCATGCACGCGGCCCCCGGGGTCGGGCTCGCGGCTCCCCAGATCGGCCTGGGCATCGCGGTCGCGGTGATCCAGGACCAGGGCGTCTCCGACCCCGAGGACGCGGACCTGCGCGAACGCCACCCTCTGCCGTTCCGCGTGCTCGTCAACCCCGCGTACGAAGCCGTGGGGGACGAACTTCGGGCGTTCTACGAGGGCTGCCTGAGCGTGAGCGGCTGGCAGGCCGTCGTGGCCCGGCCCCGGACCGTCCGGCTCACCGGCCAGGACGAGCACGGTCGCCCGGTGGACGAGGTCCTGACCGGCTGGCCGGCGCGCATCGTCCAGCACGAGACCGACCATCTGGGAGGCAGGCTCTACCTCGACCGTGCCGAGCTCCGGTCGCTCGCGTCGAACGACAGCATGATGCGGTTCTGGGGGCAGACCCCGGATCCTTCCGGGGCCGCGGAGGCCCTGGGGTTCACGCTGCCCTGACCGGCTCCGCCCCCGTCAGGGAGGTCCGTCCCCCGGAAGTGTCACAGCATCCTTCCGGGGGACCTCCCTAGGTGGTGATCTCCCTCCGGAGGATGACGCACCGGTCCCGGTCGGTGCGGCAGAATTCATCGAGGAAGGTAGGGGTCGGTATCAGGGCAGACTGGGGGGTTTCCCCGATGGTGCCGGCCCCTCGTATCCGTAGGCTGGTCACAGGTGCATCTCCTGTACCTGTGACCAGCCTGGTTCGCCACACCAGCCGACGAACAGAGGACCCGTGATAGAGGCCGTCTCGACCTTCCTGGAGAACCTGGAGACCTGGGTCCTCGCACTCGCGGCGTCCGCATGGATCTACCCCGCCCTGTACGCCTTCGCGACGATCGACGGCTTCTTCCCGCCGATCCCCAGCGAGTCCGTGGTCATCACGCTCGCGGTCGCCGCCAGCGCGTCGGGCAATCCCAACCTCGTCCTCGTCCTGGTCATCGCCGCGCTCGGAGCGTGGACCGGCGACCAGATCGCGTACGCGCTCGGCCGCAGCATCGGCACCGAGCGGATCCGTTTCCTCCGCACGGTCCGGGGCCGCAAGGCGGTCGCCTGGGCCGACCAGGCCCTCAAGGCACGTGGGGCCGCCTTCATCCTCGCGGCGAGGTACATCCCCATCGGTCGTGTCGCGGTCAACATGACCGCGGGCGCGGTGGGCTATCCGCGGCGACGATTCATGCTCTACTCGGGGCTCGCCGCCGTGACGTGGTCGCTCTACTCGGTCCTCATCGGGCTCGTCGCCGCGCAGTGGCTCGGCCACCAGCCGCTCCTCGCCATGGTCATCGGCGTGATCCTGGGCGTCCTGTCCGGGGTGGTCGTCGACCGCATCATGAACCGCATGGCCCGCAAGCGCCGCGCCGCCGAGGCCGCGCGGGCTGCCGCCGCAGGCGCCACCCCGCTCCACGGTGCGACGACCGACCAGGCCGCTGCGCCGTCGTCGGGCACCGCGGACCTGCAGGACGACGAGTCGGCGGTCCGCCGGGCCTGCTGAGCGCGCTGCTCCTCCTGGTGCTCACGCGTCCCGTGGGGGCGTGAGCGGCGGGAGGGGCCGATCGCTCAGTGCGTTCGCGGGATCCCCGGGGTGCTGGGCACCCCAGCGCCCCGCCAGGCCCAGGCTGCCGCTCAGATCTTGCGCAGACGTGCCCGCTGGACCGAGTGGTCCGAGCCCTTGGTCAGCACCAGGGTCGCCCGCCCGCGGGTCGGCAGGATGTTCTCCTCGAGGTTCGGCGCGTTGATCGAGTCCCAGATCGACCTGGCCTTCTCGATCGCCTCCTCGTCGGTGAGCGTCGCGTAGCGCTTGAAGTACGACTCGGGGCGCGCGAACGCCGTCCGGCGCAGCGACAGGAACCGGTCCACGTACCACTGGCGGATGTTGCGCGTACGGGCGTCGACGTAGATCGAGAAGTCGAAGAAGTCGCTCACCGCGACCGTCGACTCGTCGGTCGCGCTCGGCCGTGCGGGCTGCAGGACGTTGAGCCCCTCGACGATCAGGACGTCCGGCTTGCGGACGACCGTCTCGGCCCCCGGGACGATGTCATAGGTCAGGTGGTCGTAGACCGGGCTGCGGACCTCGGGAGCCCCCGCCTTGACGCGCGACAGGAACCGGATCAGGGCGCGTCGGTCGTACGACTCCGGGAAGCCCTTGCGCTCCATGAGGCCACGCCGCGCGAGCTCGGCGTTCGGGTAGAGGAACCCGTCGGTCGTGATGAGCTCGACGCGCGGGGTCTCCGGCCAGCGCGCGAGCATCTCGCGCAGGATGCGGGACGTCGTCGACTTGCCCACGGCGACCGACCCCGCGACACCGATCACGTACGGCGTGCGCGTCGAGTTCTCCCGCAGGAAGGTCGACGTGGCCTCGTGGAGGCCGCTCGTAGCCGTCACGTACAGGTTGAGGAGCCGCGAGATGGGGCGGTAGATCGCGTCGACCTCGGCCAGGTCGATCGGATCGCCCAGGCCGCGGAGCTTGACGACGTCGGCGTCGGTCAGCGGCAGCGGCGTCGACTCGGAGAGCTTGCTCCACGCGGCGCGGTCCAGGTCGACGTAGGGCGACGCCGTGGTGCGCTCGGGCAGCAGCCCCGCACCGGGAGAGGCGCTCGGGTCGCTCGCAGGGACACCCTCGCGCGGAGGGACGGGCAGGTCGGAGGGAGGAACCACTCGGATGATTCTGCCGGACGCACGCGGTGATCGGGAACCGCGAGCCGCCGGACCACTAACAAAGAACCGCGAGATGTCGCGGTCGAAGGAGCCCAGACCGGTGCCGCTAGACTCCGAAACATGTGTGGAATCGTGGGTTACGCAGGCCCTCTCGAAACGTCCGGGCGACCCCTGGACGTCGTCCTCGAAGGACTCGGCAGGCTCGAGTACCGCGGCTACGACTCGGCCGGGGTCGCGCTCGTCGCACCCGGGCTGAACCGTGTCGCGACGGCCAAGAAGTCCGGAAAGCTGGTCAAGCTCCTCGACGAGCTCGCCGCCAGACCGCTGCCTGCCGCGTCCGCAGCGATCGGACACACACGGTGGGCGACGCACGGCGCGCCCAACGACACCAACGCGCACCCGCACCTCGCGGACGAGGGGCGCCTCGCGGTCATCCACAACGGGATCGTCGAGAACTTCGCGGTCCTCAAGGAAGAGCTGCTGGCCGACGGCGCCACGTTCCTCTCCGAGACCGACACCGAGGTCGCCGCCCAGCTGCTCGCCCGTGCCTACCGCCGCACGGGTGACCTGACCGAGGCCATGGCCTACGTGGCTCGTCAGCTCGAGGGAACGTTCACCCTGCTCGCCGTCCACGCGGACAGCCCCACGACCGTGGTGGGCGCGCGCCACGACTCGCCGCTCGTCGTCGGGCTCGGCGAGGGCGAGAACTTCCTCGGCTCCGACGTCGCGGCCTTCATCGCCTTCACCAAGGACGCGCTCGAGCTGGGCCAGGACCAGATCGTGACCATCACGCCGGACTCGGTCGAGGTCGTCGACTTCCACGGCAACCCGGCCGAGGCCACGCGCTTCACGGTCGACTGGGACGCTGCTGCCGCCGAGAAGGGTGGCTTCGTGTCCTTCATGGACAAGGAGATCCACGACCAGCCGCAGGCCGTGGGGGACACCCTGCTCGGACGCACCGACGCCGAGGGACGCCTGATCCTCGACGACCTGCGCATCGACGAGTCCGTGCTGCGGACCATCGACAAGATCATCGTCGTCGCGTGCGGCACCGCGGCCTACTCGGGGCACGTGGCCAAGTACGCGATCGAGCACTGGTGCCGCATCCCCGTCGAGGTCGAGCTCGCGCACGAGTTCCGCTACCGCGACCCGATCGTCGACGAGAAGACGCTCGTCGTGGCCGTCACCCAGTCCGGCGAGACCATGGACACGCTCATGGCGGTCCGGCACGCGCGTGAGCAGGGCGCCAAGGTCATCTCGATCGTCAACACGCACGGGTCGACCATCCCGCGCGAGTCCGACGCGGTCCTGTACACGCACGCGGGACCGGAGATCGCGGTCGCCTCGACCAAGGCCTTCCTCTCGCAGATCACCGCGGCCTACCTGCTGGGCCTCTACCTGGCGCAGCTGCGCGGCAACAAGTTCCCCGACGAGATCCGCGAGATCCTCGACGACCTGCGCGAGATGCCGCGCAAGATCCAGACCGTGATCGAGCGGGGCGAGTACGTCAGCGCCGTGGCCCGCTCCATGAAGGACGCGACGTCGGTGCTCTTCCTGGGCCGGCACGTCGGGTTCCCGGTCGCCCTCGAGGGCGCGCTCAAGCTCAAGGAGCTCGCGTACATCCACGCCGAGGGCTTCGCGGCGGGCGAGCTCAAGCACGGCCCCATCGCCCTGATCGACGAGGGGCAGCCGGTCTTCGTCGTCGTGCCCTCGCCGCGCGGACGCGACTCGCTCCACTCGAAGGTCATCTCCAACATCCAGGAGATCCGGGCCCGTGGGGCCCGCACGCTCGTCATCGCCGAGGACGGCGACGACGCGGTGCTGCCCTTCGCGGACGAGATCTTCTGGATCCCGCAGTCGCCCACGCTGCTCTCGCCGCTCCTGGCGGTCGTCCCGCTGCAGATCTTCGCCATGGCGCTGGCCACGGCCAAGGGCCTCGACGTCGACCAGCCGCGCAACCTGGCGAAGTCCGTCACGGTCGAGTAGTCCCACGCGCCGCGCCGGCATCGCCCGGACGCAGCACCACCGAGAAGCCCACCGCGCCACCGGCCCGGTGGGCTTCCGGCGTCCGGGGCCCGTGCCGCGCGCCACCGCTTAGGGTGAACGCATGATCATCGGGGTGGGAATCGACGTCGTGGACGTCGCGCGGTTCATGGACACGCTCGGCCGGACGCCGCGCCTGCGCGAGAAGCTCTTCACCCCCGCCGAGCGCGACCTCCCGGCGGCGTCCCTCGCGGCCCGCTTCGCGGCCAAGGAGGCCATCGCCAAGGCGCTCGGCGCGCCGGGCGGCATGAACTGGCAGGACGCCACGGTCCACCGCGTCGTCGGTGGCGCTCCACAGGTCGAGATCACCGGGACGGTCCAGGCCAGGGCGACCGCGCTCGGGATCACCTCGTTCCACCTGTCGATCTCGCACGACGCCGGGATCGCGTCGGCCATGGTGGTCGCGGAGGGCTGAGGGCTCGTCGCCTCGAAGTCGTCCCACCCGCAGGAGGCGAGAGACGCGGGGCGCTCCGGCGTCGAGCAGGTGGTCGCGTGGCCGCGAGCGGCCGTCGAGCACGAGGTTGCGGTCGTTCTCGACGTCAGAACGACCGCAACCTCGTGCTCGGCACCGGCACCCCGGTCCCCCGCGGGCACCGAGCCGGCGGAGCGGTCAGCCCTGCAGCGCCGGCACGACCTCGCGCTCGAACAGCTCGATCCCGCTGCGGTCGTAGGCCGCCTCCGCGAAGTACGTGATGGCGTACGTCATGCCCGCGCCCTCGAGCTTCTGGAGCGTCTCGACCACCTGCTCGGGGGTACCCACGAGCGGGCCCGAGCGGAAGTCCCGCACGGTCTGCTCGGCCTTGGCGGGGACGGTCTTGGCGTAGTGCTCGCCGATCCACCGCAGGCGGTCCTCGACGTCGGCCTCGGTCTCGCCGATGACCACGTTGTAGTTGGCCGAGCGCGTGATGTCCTCGAACGGCCGACCGATCGCCTCGCAGTGCCCCCGCAGGACGTCGGACTTGTGCGCGAACCCCTCGAGCGAACCGTCGAAGTTGGTGTACTGGGCGTGCTGCGCCGCGATGCGCAGCGTCTTCTTCTCACCGCCGCCCGCGATCCACAGGGGGATGCTGGGAGCGCTGCCGCCGTCGGAGCCCACGCCGTCCAGGACCTGGAGCGGCTGCGGGTGGCACAGCGCGCCGTCGACCTGGAAGTACGTGCCGTCGAGCGTCGCGGAGCCCGTGCGCCACATCTGCTCCATGACCTGCACGCCCTCGTCGAGCGCGCCCAGGCGCGCTCCCGCCCCCGGGAACCCGTAGCCGTAGGCGCGCCACTCGTGCTCGTACCAGCCGGCGCCGATGCCCATCTCGGTGCGGCCGCCGCTCACGATGTCGACGGTCGCCGCGACCTTCGCGAGGTAGGCCGGGTTGCGGTAGGCCATGCACGTGCACATCTGGCCCAGGCGCACGCGCTCGGTCGACGCCGCGAACGCGGCCATGAGCGTCCAGGCCTCGTGCGTGGCCTCTCCCGTGGGCTCGGGCACGGTGTGGAAGTGGTCGTAGACCCACACCGACTCCCACACGTGCTGCGCGTCTGAGCCGCCCGGGCCGGGCGCTCCGGTCGTCGCGGTGTCCGCGTGGTGAGCGAGCGACCGCATGGTCTCCCACTGCTCGGAAGGGTCGATGCCGACGAGGTCCTGTCGCCAGCCTTGCGGGATGAAGAGTCCGAATCGCATGGTCGCCAATCTAGCCCGGTGCGGCGCCGGCCCCGCGAGGGTGCTGCCGCGAGCTGGCCGGTCCGGCAGGTCGGGCCCCCGCGCGGCATCATGGCCCCATGATCGAAGCGTTCACCGCCGCCCAGGTCCGTGCCGCCGAGGAGCCGCTGCTCGCCCGGGGCGTCCCGCTCATGGAGCGTGCGGCGTTCGCGCTCGCGACGATCGTCGCAGGCGACCTGCGGCGCGCGTTCCCGCACGCGCGGTCCGCGCGGACAGGGGGTGCCGGTCCCGACGGCGGAGCGCGCCCAGGGCACGTGACCGGCACACGGGTGGTGCTCCTCGTGGGCTCGGGCAACAACGGCGGCGACGCCCTGTTCGCGGGGGCGTACCTGGCCCGGCGAGGGGTCGCGGTCGAGGCGGTCTGCACGAGCGAGCACCCTCATACCGAAGGTCTCACGGCGCTGCGCCGCGCGGGTGGGCGGGTCCTCGACCTGGGCGCCCCGGCAGGGCGCGCGCGATGGGGACAGGTCGTCGAGGGCATCCTCTCGGCCGACGTGGTCGTCGACGGGCTGGTCGGGATCGGTGCGTCGGGAGCCCTCCGGGGCGTGGCCGGCGAGCTGGTCGAGGCGCTCGCGGACCGGCTGTCGGGGTGGGTCTCCCGCGGCGGGCCGCGACCCTGGGTCGTCGCGGTCGACACCCCGAGCGGGATCGGTGTCGACGACGGCTCGGTCCCCGGGCCCGTCCTGCCCGCCGACCGGACGGTCACGTTCGGCGCACCCAAGCCCGGGCTGCTCCTGCCCCCGGCGACCCACCTCGCAGGGCACGTGACACCCGTCGACGTGGGCCTCTCCGACCTGGGAACCCCCGCGATCCGGCGCCTCGAACCTGCGGACGTCGCACGCCTGTGGCCTGTGCCCGGGGCGAGCGACCAGAAGTACACGCGCGGGGTCCTGGGCGTCGTCGCGGGCACGCCGACGTTCCCGGGGGCCGCGGTGCTCGCGGTCACGGCGGCCGTCCGTGCGGGTGCGGGCATGGTGCGGTACCGCGGGCTCGACGACGTCGCGCGGGTCGTCGTCTCGGCTCGCCCCGAGGCCGTGCCCGCCGAGGGCAGGGTCCAGGCGTGGGCGCTCGGGTCGGGGGTGCCGGCCGCGGGGGAGCGGTCGCCCCTGCGCGACGGCGCGAGCGAGCGGGACACGGGCGCCGGACCGGACGCCGGCCAGCACGAGCGCATCCGGTACGCGCTCGCGGTGGCGTGCGGCGAGCTCGCACAGGATGCCTGGGACGCCTCGGCCGGGCCGCGACCGGCGTGCGTCGTGGACGCCGGCGCGCTGTCGCTGCTGCCTGCGACCTGCCCGCCGTCGGTCGTGCTGACGCCGCACGCGGGCGAGCTCGCGAGCCTCCTGAGGGCGCGTGGCGAGGACGTCGACCGGGCCGACGTCGAGGCCGAGCCGCTGCGCTGGGCGCGCACCGCGCACGAGCTCACGGGTGCGACCGTGCTGCTCAAGGGGTCGGCGACCGTGGTGGTCGGACCCGAGGGAGTGTGGTCCCAGGCGGACGGACCGGCCTGGCTCGCGACCGCGGGGGCCGGGGACGTGCTCACGGGGCTCCTGGGCGCCCTTCTGGCCGCCCACGGCGAGCGCGTGGTCCAGGAGCCCGGGCTGGCCGCAGTGCTCGCTGCCGCGGCTGCTACGGTCCACGGGTTGGCGGCCGTGCGGGCGAACCCTGGCGGGCCCGTCGCGGCCATGGACGTGGCCGAGGCAGTTCCCGGCGTGGTCGCGGACCTGCTCCGAGGGTGACGGACGCGCAGGTCCACGGTGGCGGACGCGCAGGTCCACGGTGGCGTCGCACCGCCACGCCATCGGTGACGAGAGAGAGGATGTCGCGGGTGAGGCACGTAGACGTCGAGGGCGACCAGGTGCTGGTCGAGGGCGAGGTCGCGACGGCGCTCGCGGCCAGGTGCCTGGACCTCGTCGCACGCGCCCGGGGCGCGGCCTCCGAGGGCCCGTCGGCCCGGGGCGCGGCGTCCGGGGGCAGAGCCAGGGTGCTCGTCGGGATCGTCGGCGCACCGGGGGCGGGGAAGTCGACGCTCGCCGCGGACGTCCTCGCAGCGCTCGCGCAGCACGCCGCAGCCGCCGACAGCGGCAGCGTCCCGTCGGGACCGTCCGCGGAGGGTACCCGCGCACCCGGGGTGAGCGCCGTCGTCGTGCCCATGGACGGCTTCCACCTCGCCGACGCCGAGCTCGCCCGCCTGGGCCGCCGGGACCGCAAGGGCGCGCCCGACACGTTCGACGCGCACGGGTACGTCGCGCTCCTCGAGCGGCTCCGGTCGCCCCGCGAGGGGGTCACGGTCTACGCGCCCGCGTTCGACCGCGAGATCGAGGAGCCGGTCGCGGGGTCGATCCCCGTCGGACCCGACGTCGAGCTGGTCCTGACCGAGGGCAACTACCTCCTGCTGGACGAGGACCAGGACCACGGGCGCTGGAGCCCGGTGCGCACGATCCTCGACGAGACCTGGTTCCTCGAGGTCCCCGAGCAGGTCCGCGTCGAGCGCCTCGTGGCCCGGCACGAGCGGCACGGCAAGCCGCCTGCCGCGGCGCGCGCCTGGGCGCTGGGCCCCGACGAGGCCAACGCCCGCCTCGTGGCCTCGACGCGGGACCGGGCCGACGTCGTCGTGCGCCCCTCCTGAGGGCACCCGGCAGGGGGCGCCCAGGGCGAGCGGCTACCGTGGTGGCCGTGCCGACCTCCACGACCCCCCAGGTCCCGCCGCGCCGTCGGCGCACCCCGTTCCAGCCGCTCCCCGTGCGCGACGGCCTCAACGCGACCCGCGTCGTCCTGCCCCAGAACGGCGACGGGAGCGACGGCTCGCCCCGGTGGGACACCGTCCTGGACCACCTCGTCCACCGGTTTCCCGACGACGAGCCGCGCCTGCGCGAGAAGGTCGCCGCGGGGGAGGTCGTCGACCACCTGGGCCGGCCGGTCACGCCCGACACGGCCTTCGCGCAGCACGCGCGCGTGTTCCTGTACCGGGACCCGCCCGTGGAGACGCGCGTGCCGTTCGAGATCGAGATCCTGCACCGCGACGACGACCTGGTCGTGGTCGACAAACCGCACTTCCTCGCGAGCATCCCGCGCGGTGCCTTCATCGCGGAGTCCGTGCTGGTCCGGCTGCGCCGAGACCTCGACCTGCCCGAGCTCTCGCCCGCGCACCGGCTCGACCGCGTGACCGCGGGGGTGCTCGTGCTGACCGTGCGACCCGAGGTCCGCGGGCCGTACCAGACGCTGTTCGCCGAGCGGCGCGTGACCAAGGTGTACGAGGCGGTCGCGGGCGTCGACCCTGCGCTCGACCTGCCGCGCGTCGTCCGCAGTCGGATCCACAAGGAGCGCGGCGTCATGCGCGCGTCCGAGGTGCCGGGCGAGCCGAACTCCGAGAGCCTCGTCGAGCTCGTGGGCACCCGCGAGGATCCGTCCGGGACGGGCGACGCGTCGCGCGGTCGCCTCGGCCTCTACCGCCTCACCCCGCACACGGGCAAGACCCACCAGCTCCGGCTGCACATGAGCTCGCTGGGCCTGCCGATCCTGCACGACAACTTCTACCCGACGTTCTACGACGTGCGCCCCGACGACTTCAGCCGGCCGCTCCAGCTTGTCTCGCGCTCGATCGAGTTCGTCGACCCGCTCAGCGGGAGGCCACGGCGGTTCGAGACGACGCGGCCTCTGCAGGAGTGGTCGTAGGCCCGACGGCGTCCCTGGTGGGCGGGTCCGTCGCCTCGGCCCGCACGCCCGTCACCGCCGGTGAGAGAATCGGTGACCGTGAGCCCCTTCAGCGATCCCCCGCACGGTTCCACCGGCGACACCACCCCCTCGCCGTCGGCCACCGGCCCCGTCCCGCCCGCCGACTACTACCCGGCCCGCGCCGTGATCGACCTGGGCGCGATCCGCTCCAACGTCGAGTCCCTCGCGCGCCACGCCGGCACGGCCCAGGTCATGGCGGTCGTCAAGGCCGACGCGTACGGCCACGGCCTGCTGCCCAGCGCCCGTGCGGCGCTCGCGGGCGGTGCGACCTGGCTCGGCACGGCGCAGGTCTCGGAGGCGCTCGCGCTGCGCGCCGCGGGCATCGGCCCCGACCAGGCGCGGGTCCTGACCTGGCTCTACGCGCCGGGAGCGCCGCTCCGGGCGCTCGTCGAGGCCGAGATCGACGTCTCGGTCGCCGCGCCGTGGGCCCTGGACGAGGTCGCCGCGGCAGCCCGCGCGGCCGGGCGCCCCGCCCGCGTGCACCTGAAGATCGACACGGGGCTCGGGCGCAACGGGATCGTGCCGGACCAGCTCCCGGCCGTGCTCGACGCCGCGCTGCGCGCCGAGTCCGAGGGCGTGCTGCGCGTCGTCGGGATCTGGTCGCACTTCGCGTTCGCGGACGAGCCCGAGCACCCGACCGTCCTGCACCAGGCCGACGTGTTCGACGCCGCGGTGCGCACGACCGAGGCCGCCGGCGTGCAGCTCGAGGTGCGTCACCTCGCGAACTCCGCGGCGACGCTCACCAACCCCCGCGTGCACTACGACCTGGTGCGCCCGGGCCTCGCGGTCTACGGCCTCTCACCGGTCCCGCAGCTCGGGACGCCCGACGACTTCGGCCTGACCCCGGCCATGACGCTCGAGGCTCGGCTCGCGACCGTCAAGCAGGTCGCGGGGGGCCAGGGCGTCTCCTACGCGCACGCCTACACGACGCCGCAGGCGACGATCCTCGGCGTGGTCCCGCTCGGCTACGCCGACGGCATCCCGCGGCACGCCTCGGGCGCCCTGCCCGAGCGGCCCGGTGGCCCCGTGCTGGTGGGTGGGCCGATCGACGAGGCCGGCGGAGTGGACGGCACGGGCCGCGTCCTGCACGTGGCCGGGCGGGTCTGCATGGACCAGTTCGTGCTCGACCTGGGTCCCTACGCGTCCGAGCAGGCGGGCGACGTCGTGACGTTGTTCGGGCCCGGTGCGGGGCTGGCCCGCGGGGGAGCCCCGACCGCCGAGGACTGGGCGCTGGCCGCCGGCACCATCAGCTACGAGATCACGACGCGTCTGGGCGCGCGCGTGCCGCGCGTTCACGTCGACGGCACGGGCGGCACGACCGGCCCGACGACGGAGCCCGCCACGGGCGCTCCGGCGGACCGCGCCCCCGAGGCGTCGAGCAACCCCCTTCACCACGACCAGGAGTGGCTGTCATGAACGACCTGACCATCGATCTGCCCGACGCCGACGCGACCCGCGCGTTCGGGCTCGCGCTGGCCCGCGAGCTGCGCGCGGGAGACCTCGTGATGCTCACGGGCGACCTGGGCGCGGGCAAGACGACCCTGACCCAGGGGATCGGCACGGGGCTGGGGGTGCGGGGCCAGGTGGCGTCGCCCACGTTCATCATCGCGCGCGTGCACCCGCCGCTCGCGGACGGGCCGTACCTGGTGCACGTCGACGCCTACCGGCTCGGTTCGCTCGACGAGGTCGAGGCGCTCGACCTCGACGCGAGCCTCGACGAGTCGGTCACGGTCGTCGAGTGGGGACAGGACCTCGTGGAGTCCCTCGCCGAGGACCGCCTGGAGATCACGATCGAGCGCCCGCGCGGCGGACTGGGCGTCTCCGCGGGGAGCGACGGGACCGACGACGGGCTCGACTCGCCCGAGGCCGGGGTCCGGCACGTGACCGTGCGGGCCGTGGGCGACCGCTGGGCCGGCTTCGAGCGGGCCGCAGCCGCGCTGCGCGCGGCCGTCGTCGCGTCCGTCGAGTCCTCGGAGGAGGCGGACGACACCGCGGGACCCCGTGCGGAGGGCTCCGGCATGCAGGAGCTGGCCGCCGACCCGTCCGCGGAAAAGTAGGCTGGGACCGTGGCAGTCCTCGCGCTCGATACGTCAGCCGCCGTCGCGGTCGCCCTCGTCGGGGAAGGCGGTGAACGGCTCGCCGTGCGCTCCGCGGACGAGAGACGCCGGCACGCCGAGACCCTGGCTCCCCTCGTGAGCGAGGTGCTCGCCGAGGCCGGCGTGGACCGGACCGCGCTGACCGCGGTCGTCGCGGGCACCGGGCCGGCGCCGTTCACGGGCCTGCGCGTGGGGCTGGTCACGGCCCGCACGCTCGCGCTCTCGCTCGGCATCCCGGCGCTCGGCGTCTCGGGCCTCGACGCGATCGCGGCGCAGGCCGTGAGCGACCTGGGCCTCACGCCGGGCGACGAGGTCCTCGCGACCGCCGACGCGCGCCGTCGTGAGGTGTACTGGGCGCGCTACCGCGTCGTGGCGCACGAGGGCCCGCACGCGACCCCGGTCGTCGAGCTCGTCGCGGGTCCCGACGTGGGTCCGGCCGCGGGCCTGGCCGACCAGGTCGCGGGCGCCGTCGTCGTGGGAGAAGGGGCCGCTCTGTACCCGGACCACCTGCCGCTCGCCGAGGACGCGCCCCTGGTGCCCGACGCGACGGTCCTGGCGCGGCTCGCGATCGCCCGCCGCGACGCGGGCGTCGAGCAGCCCACCGAGCCGCTGTACCTGCGCCGACCGGACGTCCAGGAGCCCGCCGCGCGCAAGCGGGCGAGCGACGCACCGCCCGCGGCGACGCCGACGGGGGCCGGGGCGTGAGCGCGCACTACGAGGTCAAGCTCCGGCCGCTGCGGGCCGCGGACCTGCCGCGCGTCGTACGCCTCGAGCAGGAGCTGTTCGGGTCGAGCGCCTGGACCTACGGCATGCTCGCCGAGGAGCTCGGGGCGCTGGGCCGCTGGTACGTCGCGGCCGAGCCCGTCCGCCTCTACGCCGCCGGCCCGCAGGAGCTCATCGGCTACGCGGGACTGTGGTTCGACGGCGACGTCACGCAGATCATGACGATCGGCGTGGACCCGCAGTATCAGCACCTCGGCATCGGGTCGGTGCTGCTGACGGCTCTGATCGACCGTTCGCGCCAGGTCGGGGCGAGCGCGGTGCTGCTCGAGGTCCGGGTGGACAACGACGCCGCGCTGGCCATGTACGGCAAGTTCGGGTTCGAGCAGCTCGGCATCCGCAAGCGGTACTACCAGCCAGAGGACGTCGACGCGTACACCATGCGCCTCGAGCTGACCGACGA
Source organism: Oerskovia sp. NPDC060338 (assembly GCF_042726295.1). NCBI lineage: Bacteria > Bacillati > Actinomycetota > Actinomycetes > Micrococcales > Cellulomonadaceae > Oerskovia > Oerskovia sp. NPDC060338. The sequence continues at coordinate 47,718 of NZ_JBHXCQ010000004.1, read as the reverse complement.
CGCGCCTGCCGCGGAGACCCGCGACGCAGCGGTGCCCGACGAGCCGGGCGTCGCGTGAGCGCACGCGACGCGGTGCTCGTCTCGGCACGGGCCCTGCACGACGAGCTCGCGGCAGGAACGGGCGACCTGGTCCTGCTCGACGTCCGCTGGGCCCTCGGGGTCACGGACGGCCACGAGCAGTACCTCGCGGGGCACCTGCCCGGCGCGGTGTTCGTGGACCTCGAGTCCGAGCTCGCCGCGCCGCCGTCCCCGGCGAGGGGCCGGCACCCGCTCCCGGACCTCGCCGACCTCGAGGCGGCCGCGCGTCGCTGGGGCGTGCGCCAGGGGTCCCGCGTCGTCGCGTACGACGCCGTGGGCGCCACGTCGGCGGCGCGCGCCTGGTGGCTGCTGCGCTGGGCGGGTCTCGCCGACGTCCGCCTCCTCGACGGTGGTCTCGGTGCCTGGACCGGTGCGGGCTTCGTCCTCGAGCAGGGGGAGGTCGTCCCCGTGCGCGGGGACGTCGTCTTGTCGCAGGGGGAGCTCCCCACGCTCACGCCCGACGACGCGGCGCGCCTGGCGTCGTCGGGCAGCGGACTGCTCCTCGACGCTCGGGCGGGCGAGCGCTTCCGGGGCGAGGTCGAGCCCGTGGACCCGCGCGCGGGGCACGTGCCCGGAGCCGTGAGCGCGCCGACCGTCCAGAACCTCGGGTCCGACGGACGGTTCCTCGACGAGCCCGCGCTGCGCGAGCGCTTCGCGGCGCTCGGGGTGCGCGCCGACGGCGAGCAGCACGTCGGCGTCTACTGCGGGTCCGGGGTCACGGCCGCGCACGAGGTCGCAGCCCTCGCCACGCTGGGGATCGACGCCGCGCTCTACGCGGGCTCGTGGTCCCAGTGGTCCAACGACGAGACCCGCCCGGTGGCCACAGGGGCCTGACCGGACGGGTCTCGGGGTCGTTCAGCCGGGGGCCGCAGAGGGCTCGGCGCACCGGCGGGACGGCGTCAGAGCGTCGTCGAGGCCTGCTCGAACGTGAGGCGCGTCTGGCGCGGGTACGTCGCGCCCTCGCCGGCCGGGGTGCCGACGTTGATGACGACGAGCGACTTCCAGCCGTTCTCGCCGAAGAACTCGGCGTCGACACCTGCCGCGTCGAAGCCACCCATGGGACCGACGTGCAGACCGGCCGCACGCAGACCCACGATGAAGTAGCCGACCTGGATCAGCGCAGAGGTGCGGGACATCCCGGTACGGGTCTCCTCGCCGGCAGCCTCGAAGTTCTCCTTGGCGCCCTCCATGTGCGGGGCGAGGACGGGCAGGTACTCGTGGAAGTTGGGGTCGGCCGCGGCGACGATGGTCAGCGGCGCAGCCAGGGTCTTGGCCTTGTTGCCGTCGGCCATGTGCTCGACCAGGCGTGCACGGGCCTCGGGGTCACGGACCACGAGGAGGCGCAGCGGCACGGTGTTCATGGCGGTCGGTCCCCAGCGGACCAGGTCGTAGGCGGCCTGGATCTTCTCGTCCGGCACGGCCTCGTCCTCGAACGCGTGGACGGTGCGGGCCTCGCGGAACAGCAGGTCGGCGGTCGAGGCGTCGATCTCGAGCAGGTCGTCGAAGGCGGCGTCGATGGGGGTGAAGGTCTCTGTGCTCATGCCTCGGTCAACAGTTGAAGGATCAATCACCCTTCCCGATCCGGGGCGTGACGTGCGACACAACGACGGCGTCCCCGCCCGCACGACGACCTCTCCAGCACGACTACGCTGGGAACCATGGTTTCTGGCGGTTCCTCTGACAGCCTCGGTGCCCCCCTCGTCCTCGGGATCGAGTCCTCCTGCGACGAGACGGGGGTCGCGCTCGTGCGCGGCCGCGAGCTCCTCGTCGACGCGGTCGCGAGCTCGATGGACGAGCACGCCCGCTACGGCGGCATCATCCCCGAGGTCGCCTCGCGCGCCCACCTCGAGGCGATGATCCCCACGATCCAGCGTGCGCTGGGCGAGGCGGACGTCGACCTCTCGCAGATCGACGCGATCGCGGTCACGGCCGGTCCCGGCCTCGTCGGCCCGCTCACGATCGGCGCCTCGGCCGCCAAGGCGCTGTCGATCGGTCTGAACAAGCCCCTGTACGGCGTGAACCACGTGATCGGCCACGCTGCGGTCGACGAGCTGGTCCACGGCGAGTTCCCCGAGCGCGTCATGGCGCTCGTGGTCTCGGGCGGGCACTCGTCGCTGCTGCTCGTGGACGACATCGCGACCGACGTGACCGAGCTCGGCTCGACGCTCGACGACGCCGCGGGCGAGGCGTTCGACAAGGTCGGCCGCCTCCTCGGGCTGCCCTACCCCGGAGGGCCCCACGTCGACCGCCTCGCGCGCGAGGGCGACCCGACCGCGATCCGCTTCCCGCGTGGCCTCACCGCACGCAAGGACCAGGAGAAGCACGCGTACGACTTCTCGTTCTCGGGCCTCAAGACCGCGGTCGCCCGCTGGGTCGAGGCCCGCGTCGACAGCGGGCTCGAGGTGCCCCTCAACGACGTCGCGGCCTCGTTCGCCGAGGCCGTCGCCGACGTCCTCACGGCCAAGACCATCGCAGCCTGCCAGCGGCACGGCGTCGAGACGCTCGTGGTCGGTGGCGGGTTCAGCGCCAACTCGCAGCTGCGCGACATGGCCGCGAAGCGCTGCGCCGAGGCCGGCATCGACCTGCGCATCCCTCCCATCCGGTACTGCACCGACAACGGCGCGATGATCGCCGCGCTCGGGTCGGCGGTCGTCCGGGCGGGCGTCGCGCCCTCGGGTCTCGACATCCCCGTCGACTCCTCGATGCCGCTCACGACCGTCACGGTCTGAGCGGGCCAGGCCTGGCCCGCTCGGAGCCGAGCAGCTCGTTCTCGGTGAGGCGGCGTGCCCGATCGGGCGCCGTCGCTCAGCGCGCGGCGCGCAGCACGAACGTGACGTCGCTCGCGTCGTGCGCGGCCGGGCGCCCCTCGTCGTCCTGGACCTCGACGACCTCGAGACCCGCGGCACGGGCCAGGTCGCGGAAGCCGTCGCGGGTGTACCAGTGGATGGTCCACACCCGCTCGTCGACCGTGGTGAGACCGTCCAGGACCCGTTCGTAGCGCAGCGTGCTGCGCTGGACCCGGGCGACCTCGTCGCGCTCCTCGGAGATGACCGCGACGCTCAGGAGCGCGCCGTCCTCACGCGTCGTCGCGCGGGCGCGCCCGAGCTGCTCGGAGGGCGTCGGCGTCGGGACGAAGAGGGGGACCAGCACGGTGCCGTCGGGGGTCAGGTGGGTCCGGATGCGGCGCAGCGCCGCGAGGGCCGTGCCGTCGTCGGGCAGCAGGGTGAACGTGGGGCCTGCGAGGAAGATCGACCGGTAGCACCGGTCGAGGTCGAGCTCCTCCATGCGCTGGTGGTGCACCACGACGTCGAGGCACTCCTGGGCCGCGAGCTCGCGGCACCGGGCGAGCATGTCGGCCGACGAGTCGACGCCCTCGACGTCGAGGTCGAGCGCGCGCAGCGCGAGGAGCGGGTCCCCGTCGCCGCACCCGAGCTCGAGGGCCGGCTCGCCCGAGTCCAGGACGAAGCGCGCGTAGCGCTCGGGGTCCTCGTGGCCCGACTTCAGGGGCGAGTAGAGCTCGACGACGAGTCCGGTGTAGAAGTCCGCGGGATCCATGCGCCCATGCTCTCAGCCACCGCCACCGAATTGTTCGGACCCCCGGGCGGGGCGCGCGGGTGGACTTGATACCGTGCGACCTGGCCGACGCGACCGCCGCGGGGCAGTACGGAGAGCTCATGGATCCCGCGCGACCCGGCCCGGCAGGACCTGCCTACCAGGGCCCGCCGTCGGGGTCCGCGCACGCGCCGGGCAGCGCTGCCGCCGCGTGGCAGAGCGCGCAGGCGTGGCACGCGTACGCCCTCACCCAGGTGGGCCGCGCTCAGCAGCACGCCCTGGCGGCGTCGGCGCACTGGTTCGCGGTCCACCGCGCGCTCGCCGCCCAGGAGGCGGCGCGTGCGGGCGGCCACCGCTGGCCCCCGGCCCCTGCCGGGCCCACCGGGTACCCGGCCCCGGCCGCACCACAGCCCCCGCGCCGTCGACGCTCCGCGCTCGTCGGGACCTTCGTCGCTCTCGTCGGGGTCCTGGTCGTGGTCGGGCTGGCCGCCGGCGTGATCCGGTCCGCGCAGCAGGGGCTCGCGGGCGCCTTCGACAACCCCGCACCGACCGTGCCGGCGATCGACGGCTGGGTCGCGCCCGAGCCGGACCCGGAGACCACCCCCGTCCCGGGCACCGGTTCGGACGACGTCGTCGCCGACCCTGCTCCGGGCGACCTCGCCGCGGGCGGATCAGACCTCTCTGCCGACGCGGGCATGGAGGAACGCTGGAAGCAGGGAGACTACGCGCTGCCGGTGCCGGACAGCCTGCTCACGGCGGCCCCCGGCACCGCTTTCGCGCCCGGCCAGCCCGACCCGACGCGATGGCTCGTCGATCTCAACCCGGCCAACGAGGGCCTGCGCGTGGTCTTCACCGACGACGGCGCCTACAACTGCGGCATGGAGTGGATCGTCGAGCGAGACCTGCGCGAGACCGGCGTCGCCGGGTGCTACGACCCCGACTACCCGACGACCCTGTTCATGTACTGGGGACCCGAGGCGAGCGCAGCGGCGAAGGAGTTCGTGCTCGCGCACGAGCTCTCGCACCTCATGCAGTGGTGGCACCGGTTCGACGTCGTCCAGTCCGCGGGCGAGGCGGGGCTGCGGGACGACGAGGACTGGAAGGACGTCGTCGAGTCGGACGCGACGTGCCGCGTCCTGTCCTGGGGCGGTTACTCGCAGGAGGTCGCGGACAGCTCGTCGTCGCCGTGCACGGCCACCGACTGGTCGGAGGACTGGCTCGCCGAGCAGGCCGCGGCACGTGGGGTCACGATCACGGACCACTGACCGGGCGCACCCGCGGTGCGCTCCGGCGTCGGGCCTCTCGCCGCTACAGCGGGCGCCCCGCCCGCATCTCCGCGACGAGCGCGCGAACCACGGCGTCCAGCTCTCCGCCGTTGCGGCGCGCCACGGCCCGCTGCCGCTGGTACGACGCACCGCGCCGCAGGATCACGCGGACGTCGTCGAGCTCCTGGAGGCACCCGAGCCGGGCCGCCACGGGCTCGAGCTCGACGAGCAGCTTGGCGACGGCCTCGGTCACGAGCTCCTCGTTGCCCGCGCGGTCGAGGATGATGATCGCGTCCATCCCGTACCGGGCCGAACGCCACTTGTTCTCCTGGGCGAACCAGGCCGGGATGGTCGGGAGCTCCTTGCCCTGGTCGAGCAGCGTCGACAGGTGCTCGACGAGGCAGTGGTTGAGCGCCGCGAGCGCGAGGACCTCGGTGAGGTTGGTCGCGCCGTCGCAGATGCGGGTCTCGAGCGTCCCGAAGCGCGGTGAGGGGCGCAGGTCCCACCGGACCTCGTCGAACTGGTCGATCACGCCCGTGTGGATCATGTCCCCGACGTAGCCCTCGAGCTGCTCCCAGGTCTCGAACTGGAAGCCCAGGCCCGCGGTCGGCAGCTGCTGGAACATGAGCGCACGGTTCGACGCGTAGCCCGTGTCCTTGCCACCCCAGAACGGTGACGAGGCCGAGAGCGACTGCAGGTGGGCGAAGTACCCGAGCATGGCGCGCGAGATGGGCAGCACCTTGCTGCGGTCCTCGATCCCGACGTGCACGTGCACGCCGTAGATGAGCATCTGCCGGCCCCACCACTGGGTGCGGTCGATGAGCGTCGCGTAGCGCTGCTTGTCGGTGACCTTCTGCTGGGCCCAGCGCGCGAACGGGTGCGTGCCCGCGCTCATGAGCTCGACGCGCAGGGGGTCGGTCAGGACGCGGATCTCCTCGATCGCGGCCTCGAGGTCGCGGCCCGCGTCGCCGACCGTGCGGCACACGCCGCTCACGACCTCGACCGTGTTGAGCAGGAGCTCCTGGCGGATGTGGGGGTGCTGCGAGCCGTCGGTGGGCTCGACGGCGTCGAGCACGGTCTGGGCGACCTGGCGCAGGTCGCCCGAGTCCTTGTCGACGAGCGCGAGCTCCCACTCGATACCGACGGACGAACGCTCGGACCGGGCGAAGGGAAGGTGCACCGATCAGCCCCTTTCAGGAGGCGTGGGGGAGTCGAGGATGTTCGTGCCGTCGGGCCGGATCAACGGTTCGACGACCAGGACCTGTTGCGAGCCGGCGATCCGGGTGAGGACGACGGTCGCCTCCGCGGTACCGCGGAGGTCGAGCTGCTTGCGGAGCTGTTCGGGCACGACGGCCGTGCCCCGCTTCTTGATGGTCAGCCGTCCCACGCCACGCTCGCGCAGGTAGGCCTTGAGCTTCTTGAGGCTGAAGGGCATGACGTCCAGGACGCGGTACCCGGTCGCGACGTCTGCGGACCCAGGGCTGCCCACGGCGGAGCGGGGAGCGGGGGAGTCCGTGGTCACGTAGGCGATGGTCCGGTCGAGCAGTCGCCCGCCGAGCTCTGCTGCGGCCTGGGCGACGAGCCCGGCGCGGATGATCGCGCCGTCGGGCTCGTAGAGATAGTGCCCGACGACGCCCACGTCCGGGACGAGCTCGTCGTCCCCCTGGGCATGGCGAAGGGTGCGCGACGTGGTGCGGCGCGTGCCGTCGTCGTCCGTCACGGTCCGCAGGACCAGCGCGGTGCGCCCGGGGCCCTCGGGGGCGAGCGGGCCGAACCACAGCGCGGCCTCGACCACGTCGCCGTCGACCGAGACCCACTGCGTCTCGGCGTCGGTCGGCAGTCCCGCGTGCGGGATGCCGGGGCCGACCTTGATACCGACCGCGGGAACGACCGAGCGCAGGGCCCACACGTCGTCGAGCGGGGGAGCGTACGAGCGAGGGTCGAAGATGCGCGTGCCCGAGCGCGTGCGGCGCGCAGGGTCGGCGAACACGCCGTCGACGCCCTCTGCCGCCAGGTCGATGCTCAGCCCGTCCGCGTGGCGGACCTCGGCCTCGGGGAAGTGACGGAGGTTGACGGTCGCGATCGACGCCGTGACCTCGTCGATGTCCGTCGCGAGGACCTGCAGGCCCGTCCCGGCGAACGTCATGGAGTCGGCACCGATCCCGCACGTCAGGTCGGCGACCTTGGTCACGCCGGCCGCGTGATAGCGCTGCGCGTGGCGTGCGGCCACCACGAGCCGCGTGGCCTGCTCGAGGCCGTCCTGGGTGAAGAGCATGCCGTCCGCGAACGTGTCGAACTTCAGGTGCGCCTTGGCGCGCAGGCGCGACTGGGTGAGCGCGGCCGCGGCGAGCTCAGGGTCCACCCCCTGGGCCCGCAGTCCCGTCGCGAGCACCATGGCCTGCCGCTCGTCGTACGGGGGGAGCGCGTTGAGGAGCGCCCACCCCGTCGGGCTGAGCAGCTTGGTCAGTGCCGACGCGTCCATGCGTCGATCTTTCCACGCCCGGCGCGCGTTGGCACTCGCCTTGACCGAGTGCTAATGCGGACCTAGATTGTGCGTAGGACGTTCGCCCCCTCGGGGGCGGGCGAACACCAGAGCGACACCAGCCGGTCCGGCACCCGCGACGACGGACGGCAGGCAGCGCTCGACACTCATCCGTTGCAGTTCTCATAGCGAAAGGGGAGGTCCGACGTGTCGGTCCCCATCAAGCCGCTCGAGGACCGGATCGTCGTGAAGGCCCTCGAGGCCGAGACCACGACCGCATCCGGCCTGGTCATTCCGGACACCGCCAAGGAGAAGCCCCAGGAGGGCGAGGTCCTGGCCGTTGGTCCGGGTCGTATCGACGACAACGGCAACCGCGTCCCCCTGGACGTCGTCGTCGGCGACAAGGTCATCTACAGCAAGTACGGCGGCACCGAGGTCAAGTACGGGGGCCAGGAGTACCTGGTGCTCTCCGCACGCGACATCCTCGCCGTGGTCGTCGCCTGATCATCGGCTGACGGCTGGCAGCTGCCAGCACGAAGGGCCCCGCAACCTCGGTTGCGGGGCCCTTCGTCATGTCAGGGGTCTGCTGAGCTCTCGAGTGGTGCAGGTCGTGACGAGGCCGGTCGTGGTGCCGGCCGCGGCGCTTCGTCGAGCGCGGCGCCGCGACGAGCGTGAGGTCAGGTGGAGGTCAGGCGGTCTTGGAGACCCCGGCCAGGATCGCAGAGCGCTCGTCCTCGCTCAGGCCGCCCCACACGCCGTACGGCTCGCGAACCTTGAGCGACTGCTCGCGGCACTGCATCAGCACGGGGCACGAGGCGCAGATGGCCTTGGCCGCTTCCGCGCGGCGGCGGCGGGTGGAGCCTCGCTCGCCCTCCGGGTGGAAGAAGAGGGTGTCGTCCGCGTCGCGGCACGAGCCCTGGTACTGCCATTCCCACAGTTCCATCACCGGTCCGGGGAGCCTCGAGATCTCTGTCATGTCGAACAACCTACAAGCGTTGCAGAAGTTGTTCAAGGGGCGGGGGTGGATGAGTTTCTGACCGGCTTTGCCTCTCTGTGCACCGTTTCATGGCGAACATGGCGCGAACTGCGGCGTTGTCCACTGTGTGACAGGACACACCGGGACAGCCGACCGAGACACGCCGCGCCCGAAGTGGCGAGGGGGTGAGCCGGTCGGCAGAATCGGTGCATGACTTCACTCCGGTCCGCCCCGACCCCCGGCGGGCCCCGACGGAAGGTGACCGAGGTTCCTGCACTCGCTGTCGCAGCCGTCGCCAAGAGGTTGGGCGTCGCCCCGGCCACCCTCCGCACCTGGGACCGTCGCTACGGTCTGGGTCCCTCCGAGCACACTGCCGGTTCGCACCGGAGATACACGGCCGACGACGTCGCGCGCCTCGTCATCATGCGTCGCCTCACGCTCGAGGGCGTCGCACCGGTCGACGCCGCGCGCGCGGCCCTGGATGCCGACCAGGCGGAGCTCGCGCTCGAGAGCGGCCAGATCGAGCAGGCCGCCGGCTCCGACGGCCCCGCCGAGGACGGGGACGAGGGCGAGCCGTCGGGCGAGACGCCCGGCGGGGGGCTGCGCCTCCTGCGCGCGGTCCCGCGCGGCGCGGACGACGAGCCGGTCCGCATCGGCGCGACGCGCGCCACGGGCGTGTCCGACGTGGTCGACGCCGCGATCTCGTTCGACCAGAAGCGGTGCGACAAGCTCCTGCGCATCGCGCCCGGCACCGACCCCGGTCAGTGGTGGTCGACGCTCGTGGAACCGGCCCTCCACCGCATAGCCGAGCGCACGTTCCTCGCCTCCCCGGGAGAGATGCCGGAGGTGGTCTTCAGCAACGCGACCCTGGCCGCGCTGCGCGAGTACACCCAGCAGTCCGAGGCCGCGCTCGTCGCGGGAGGCGGTCCGCCCCCCAACCATCCCAGCAGGATGCGGCGGATCGTGCTGATCTTCGCGGCGCCGGGAGAGCAGGTGCCGCTCGCGGCCCACGCGCTCGCCGCCGCCCTGGGCGCGCAGGGAGCCATGGCCCGCATCGTGACCGGGTCGGCCACGATGCACCGTTCTCTCGAGCTCGTCGCCATGGTGCGTCCTGCAGCGGTCGCGGTCGTGACGACGCAGCCCCGGCCGGACCTCGACGTCGTCCGGACGGTGCACGAGGCGAACCCGGACCTGCCCATCTTCGTCGGGCTCCAGAACGACGCGGCGGCGACGGGCCTGCCCCTCGCCGCGACCGTGCAGCGGGTGCGCAGCTTCACGGGGCTCCTCCACGAGGCGCTCGCCGTCGTCCGGTGACGCGCGCCACGTGCACGGCGGGAGCCGCCCTCCCGGCCGTCCGGTGGCGGGACGGCCGGGAATATGTCAGAGGCCCTCGGCGTAGAATCTTGATGTGACCGACTCTCTCGCAGCCCCCGCACACGACCCCTTCGGATTCACCGGACTGACGTACGACGACGTCCTCCTGCTCCCGAACGAGACGGACGTCATCCCGAGCGAGGTCGATACGACCGCGCGGCTGACGCGCGAGATCACCATGTCCTCGCCGCTGCTCTCCGCCGCGATGGACACGGTCACCGAGTCGCGCATGGCGATCGCCATGGCCCGCCAGGGCGGGATCGGGATCATCCACCGCAACCTGTCGATCGAGGCGCAGGCCAAGGAGGTCGACCTCGTCAAGCGCTCCGAGTCCGGTATGATCACCGACCCGGTCACGGTCGGCCCGGAGGCCACCCTCTCCGAGCTCGACGCCCTGTGCGGCCAGTACCGGGTCTCGGGGCTGCCCGTGGTCGACGAGACCGGCAAGCTCCTGGGCATCATCACGAACCGGGACCTGCGCTTCGTCAACCCCGCTGACTTCGCGGAGCGTCGCGTCTTCGAGATCATGACCCCCATGCCGCTCGTGACGGCCCCGATCGGCATCGAGCGCGACGACGCCGCAGCGCTGCTCGCCAAGCACAAGATCGAGAAGCTGCCTCTGATCGACGCCGAGGGCCGCCTGGGCGGGCTCATCACGGTCAAGGACTTCGTCAAGACCGAGCAGTACCCGGGGGCGACCAAGGACGCCGAGGGGCGTCTGCGCGTGGGCGCCGCGATCGGCTTCTTCGGTGACGCCTGGACGCGCGCGACCTCGCTCGCCGAGGCCGGGGTCGACGTCCTCGTCGCGGACACCGCCAACGGGCACGCCCGCCTCCTGCTCGACATGATCCGCAAGCTCAAGGCGGACCCGGCGTTCAAGGACGTCCAGATCGTCGGCGGCAACGTCGCGACGCGTGCGGGTGCGCAGGCGCTCGTCGACGCGGGCGCGGACGGCGTGAAGGTCGGCGTCGGGCCGGGCTCGATCTGCACGACCCGCGTCGTCGCCGGGGTCGGCGTCCCGCAGGTCACCGCGATCTACGAGGCCTCGCTCGCGTGCCGCCCGGCCGGCGTCCCCGTCATCGGTGACGGCGGCCTGCAGTACTCGGGAGACATCGCCAAGGCGCTCGTCGCCGGAGCGGACACGGTCATGCTCGGCTCGCTCCTCGCGGGCTGCGACGAGAGCCCCGGCGACCTCGTGTTCGTCAACGGCAAGCAGTACAAGCTCTACCGCGGCATGGGTTCGATCGGCGCGATGGCCTCGCGCGGCAAGAAGGTGTCCTACTCCAAGGACCGCTACTTCCAGGCGGACGTCGCGAGCGACGACAAGATCGTGCCCGAGGGCATCGAGGGTCAGGTGCCCTACCGCGGCCCGCTCGGTGCGGTCGCCCACCAGCTCGTCGGCGGACTGCACCAGTCGATGTTCTACGTCGGTGCGCACACGATCCCCCAGCTCCAGGAGCGCGGGAAGTTCGTGCGCATCACGCCGGCCGGGCTCAAGGAGTCGCACCCGCACGACATCCAGATGACGGTCGAGGCGCCCAACTACACGGGACGCTGACCCGCCTCCTCCCGTACGCCAGAATGGGCGTGACCCCCTTGGTGGGGGTCGCGCCCGTTCCTGTGCTCGGAGGGGTCAGTCGCGGAACGTCTCGATCCGCGCCCCCAGCTCGATGAGCCGCTCCTGGAGCTGCTCGTAGCCGCGCGAGATGATGTCGACGTTGCGCAGCACCGAGGTGCCCTTCGCGGCGAGCATCCCGAGCAGGATCACGACGGCGGGGCGCAGCGCGGGCGGGCAGCTGACCTCGGCGCCCGACCAGTGGGTGGGTCCCGTGATGTCGAGGCGGTGCGAGTCGAGCAGCCGGACGTCCGCCCCGAGCCGGGTCAGGTCCGTCAGGTGGATGGCCCGGCCCTCGTAGACCCAGTCGTGGATGAGCGTGTGACCGCTCGCGCACGCGGCGATGACCGCGAAGAACGGCAGGTTGTCGATGTTGAGCCCCGGGAACGGCATGGGGTGGATCTTGTCGATCGGGGCGTGCAGCTCGCTCGGGTGCACCGTCACGTCGACCAGACGCGTGCGACCGTTGAGCGCCAGGTACTCGGGCGTGAGCGAGTAGCGCAGCCCCATCTCGGAGAGCGTCGCGAGCTCGATCTCCATGAACTCGATGGGCACGCGCGCGACCGTGATCTCCGAGCCCGTCACGATCCCCGCGGTCAGCAGGCTCATGGCCTCGACCGGGTCCTCGGAGACCGCGTACTCGACGTCCGCGTCGATGTCGGTGCGGCCGTGGATGCGCAGGGTCGTGGTGCCGATGCCCTCGATGCGCACCCCGACGAGCTCGAGGTAGAAGCACAGGTCCTGGACCATGTAGTTGGGGCTGGCGTTGCGGATCGTGGTCACGCCGTCGCGCGATGCGGCCGCCATGATCGCGTTCTCCGTGACGGTGTCGCCGCGCTCGGTCAGGACGACGCTCAGGTCCTCCGTGCCACCCGGGGTCACGAGGGCCTCGTAGTTGCCCGATGCCGCCGTGACCGACAGCCCGAACGGGCGCAGCGCGATCATGTGCGGCTCGACGGTCCGGGTGCCGAGGTCGCACCCGCCCGCGTAGGGGAGCGCGAACTCGCGCTCGAGGCCCAGGAGCGGGCCGAGGAACATGATGATCGACCGTGTGCGGCGTGCCGCGTCGACGTCGATCGAGGCCAGGTCGAGGTGCTCGGGCACGACGATCTCGAGGTCGCGGCCGTCGGTCGACCAGGTCGCCTGGACGCCGATGCTGCGCAGGACGTCGACGATGCGGTCGACCTCGACGATGCGCGCGACGCGCCGCAGCGTGGTCCGGCCCCGGTTGAGCAGCGACGCGCAGAGCAGCGCGACGGCCCCGTTCTTCGAGGAGTTGACCTCGATGCGTCCGGAGAGCTCGTGACCTCCGCTGACCCGCAGGTGCGAGTGCTTGGGGGCCCCGAACGTGATGATCTCGGAGTCGAGGGCTGCGCTGATCCGCGCGAGCATGTCGAGGCTCACGTTCTGCGAGCCCTGCTCGATCCGGTGGATCGCGCTCTGGCTGGTGCCGAGCCTCTCGGCGAGCTGGGCCTGGGTCAGGCCCTTGTTCTGGCGGGCGCCGCGGATGAGCGCGGCGACCTGCGCGAGGTGCTGGGGTGCTTCGTCGACCATGGTCATGGACCGACCGTAACTCATGCATGAGATATTGGCGCGTCGATCTTGGGGTGTGGCGGCAGTTTCACGAGATCATCACGCCTGACTCATCTGTTCCATGAGTTCAGAGCGGTGTGCTGCGGGCGGTCAGGACGGCCAGGCGGTGCTGGCGCCGGCCCCGACGTACCCCTGCTGCTGGCGCCAGGAGTTGAAGTTCTCCGCCCAGGCGCGGTGGGCCGTGATCTGGTGGCGGTGGAGCGCGTCGAGGTCCTGGTCGACGATCTCCGGGAACGCGCGGGTCATGGCCTCGAGCACGTCGAGGGTCGCCAGGACGTCGACGTCCGCGGTGTGCAGGTTGCCGCCGTCGAACACGCCGTAGTGCGCGCACAGGTCACCGAGCTTGCGCTTGCCCTTGCGGTAGCGGTCGAGCGAGCGGTCCAGCACGAGCGGGTCGATCACCGGGGTGACCTCGCGCCCCAGGCGCTCGCCCAGGGTCGGGAGACCGTGCCGCGTGAGCTCGGCGTCGAGCAGCGAGAGGTCGAACGCGGCGTTGAACGCGACGACCGGGACCCCCAGCGCGAGGTCCGCGGCGATGAGCGACGCGATCTCCTCGAGCGCGGGGCCCGGGGCCTCCCCGTGCTCGACCGCGTGCTCGGTCGAGATCCCGTGGATCGCGGCGGCCTCCGCGGGGATGGGGACGCCCGGGTCGATCAGCCACGTCCGCACCTCGGTGCTCTCGCCCGGCACGCGCCGGACGAGGGCTGCCGTCACGATGCGGTCGTTGTGGACGTCCACGCCGGTGGTCTCCGTGTCGAAGCCCAGCAGGGGCCTGGTGGTCCAGCTCATCGTCGTGCTCCTTGCAGTGGTCCTGTGGACGGCCGGCCCGCCGACTGCGCCGTGCCCGACCTGTCCTGGTCTCTGGTCGTGAGCATGCCAGCGGCCACTGACACGCACGGGCGCGGCGCGTTCGCAGGGGCGTCGGGTCGCCGCAGGCTCGCCCGTGCGCCGCGGGACGGGCCCGCCGTCCCCGACGGTCCGCCGGGCTCCCGGTCGCCCGGGGCTGGACGTGCAGAGTCCACCCGGCGGCACGGGCGGGCGGGGGAGCGGTGCGGGCCGGTATCCTCGTCGGGTGAGCAACGAGATCGAGATCGGTCGTGGCAAGCGCGGACGGCGCGCCTTCTCCTTCGACGACATCGCCGTGGTCCCCTCCCGGCGTACTCGTGACCCGGAGGACGTGTCGGTGGGGTGGCAGATCGACGCCTACCACTTCGACCTGCCGATCCTGGCGGCACCCATGGACTCCGTCATGAGCCCGTCGACCGCGGTCGCCCTGGGCAACGCGGGCGGCCTGGGCGTGCTGGACCTCGAGGGCCTGTGGACGCGCTACGAGAACCCGGAGCCGATCCTCGCGGAGATCGCGACGCTCGACGCCGCGAGCGCGACGCGCCGCATGCAGGAGGTGTACGCCGAGCCCATCAAGGCCGAGCTGATCACCCAGCGCCTGAAGGAGATCCGCGCGACGGGCGTCACGGTCGCGGGCGCGCTGTCCCCGCAGCGGACCCAGGAGTTCTACAAGACGGTCGTGGACGCGGGGGTGGACCTGTTCGTCATCCGTGGCACCACGGTCTCGGCCGAGCACGTCTCGGGCAACGCCGAGCCGCTCAACCTCAAGCGTTTCATCTACGAGCTGGACGTCCCCGTGGTCGTCGGCGGCGCCTCGACGTACACCGCGGCCCTGCACCTCATGCGGACGGGTGCCGCGGGCGTCCTGGTCGGGTTCGGCGGCGGCGCGGCGCACACGACGCGCGTGAGCCTCGGCATCCACGCCCCCATGGCGACGGCCGTCGCAGACGTCGCGGCCGCGCGCCGTGACTATCTCGACGAGTCGGGCGGCCGGTACGTGCACGTCATCGCCGACGGCGGCGTGGGCCGCTCGGGCGACCTGGTCAAGGCGGTCGCGTGCGGCGCCGACGCCGTGATGCTGGGTGCTGCTCTGGCGCGCGCCTCCGAGGCTCCCGGGCGTGGCTGGCACTGGGGCTCCGAGGCGCACCACCCGCAGCTGCCCCGCGGCGAGCGCGTGAGCGTCGGCACGGCCGGCACGCTCGACGAGATCCTGTTCGGCCCGGGCCGTCAGGCCGACGGCACGCTCAACCTCGTGGGCGCGCTCAAGCGCGCCATGGCCACGACGGGCTACTCCGACCTCAAGGAGTTCCAGCGCGTCGAGGTCGTCGTCTCGCCGTACCAGCCGCGCTGATGGCTCCGGGCCGCATCCGCGACGGGGTCGCTCTGACGAACGCCCTCGCCGCGGGTGCGCCCGACGCCGCGCCCGAGCACCTGCGGGTCGGCGGCGTGGAGTTCCGTGAGATCGCCGACGACGACGTCGAGCAGGTCGTCGCCCTGTGGGACGGGTGCGGACTGGCGCGCCCGTGGAACGACGCCCACCGGGACGTCGCTGACGCGCGGGTCAACCCGACGTCGACGGTCCTGGTCGCGCACGACGAGGGCGGCGCCGTCGTCGCCACCGCGCTGGCCGGGTACGAGGGGCACCGCGGTTGGATCTACTACGTCGCGGTGGCGCCCGCGCTCCAGGGCGCGGGACTCGGCAGGGACGCGGTCGTGGCCGCGGAGGCGTGGCTCCTGGCCGCCGGTGCCCGCAAGGTGCGACTCATGGTGCGCACGACCAACACGCCCGTCCTGGGTTTCTACGAGCGCCTCGGGTACACGGACGCCGAGTGCACGGTCCTGGGGCGAGACCTCGTCTGACCCTCGGCCGCGACGGCGCGACGCGACGAGCTGCCGCTCGCGGGTCGGTCAGGAGGCGCGGTGCTGCCGCCCGACCGACCCGCGGCCGTCACCCGTGGGGGCGAGCCGTCAGATCGTCGACCAGCCACCGTCCGACATCAGGAGCGCGCCGTTGACGTTGGCGGAGTCCTCGGACAGCAGCCACGTGATCGAGGCCGCGAGCTGCTCGGCGGTCGCGGGAGCGGGCACGGTCGCCTGCATGATCGGGCCCAGGCGCTGGGCGCCCAGCTCGGAGCGGAACGGCGCCTCGATGTTGGTCGCGACGGCTCCCGGTGCGACGGCGTTGACGCGTACGCCCGCGGGGCCGTAGAAGAGCGCGGTGCTCTTGGTGAGGCCCACGACGGCGTGCTTGGACGTCGCGTAGGGCGTGCCCGACGCGCCTGCGCGGATGCTGGCCTCGCTCGCGACGTTGACGATCCGCCCGTGCCCGGCCTCGACCATCGCGGGCAGCACGGCGCGCATGAGCTTCATGGGGGCTGTCACGTTGATGCGCAGGACCCGCTCCCACAGCGCGTCGTCGATCTCGGCGGTGGGCACGAACGCGTCCATGATCCCCGCGTTGTTGACGAGGCCCGTGATGCGCCCTTCGCCGACCTCGACGATCTGCGCGATCACCGCGTCGTCGGACACGTCGCCCACGACGGTCGTCAGGGGGAGGTCGCCGACCTCTACGCTGAGCGCATCGAGCCGTTCGGCGTCGAGGTCGCTCGCGATGACGCGGGCGCCCTCGGCGAGGAGCCGGGTCGCGGTCGCCTTGCCGATGCCGGAGCCGGCGCCGGTGACGACGACGGTCGCCCCTGCGAAGCGGTTCGGGATGGTCGACGTGGTCATGATGGGGTCCTTCCGCCGGATGGAGGGGCCGGGTGCGGCCCCCTGCTACCTTTTTAACACCGAGTGCCATAAAGAAGTACCCCGAGGAGATGTGATGTCGGAGACAACCGCACGCCGAGGCCGGCCGGCTACCGTCGACCGGCACCGGGTGGCGGCCACGGCCCTGCGCCTCTTCACGGACGAGGGGTTCGGCAACGTCACGATGGACGACGTGGCGGTCGCGTGCGGCGTCGGCCGACGGACCCTGTTCCGCCTCTTCCCCTCCAAGGCCGCGATGGTCTGGGGTGGCTCGGGGGAGGCGCGCGACGCGATCGACGGCGTGCTCGCCGCGGCCGGTGACGTGACCCTGCCCGAGGCCCTCGACGTCGTGCGCGGTGCGTTCGTAGCGTCGTCCACCTTCCCGCCCGAGGCGCTCGAGGTCACGCGTCAGCGGCTGTGCCTCATCGCCGGCGACGAGGAGCTCCTCTCCTGGGGCACGTCGAGCATCGGGACGTCGGCCGCGTCGGTCGCGGAGTTCCTCAGCCGGGCCGAGGGGGCCGCGCAGTCCTCGTTGCGTGCCCGTTCGCTCGCGGCGGCGTGCGCGGCAGCGAACTTCGCGGCCCTCGTCTGGTGGGCGCAGAGTGCCCCCGAGCGTGACCCCGCCGGGGTCGTGGACGAGGCGCTCACGCACCTGCTCGACGGCGCGCGGACCTGGGCCGCGCAGGGCTGAGCCGGGCGGCGTGCGGCCCGGAGCCCCCGGCCCGGTCTCCCGGCGCGGCGTCGGGACCGCGTCACCAGGGGGATTGTGTGAAGGATGTTCTGCGTGGGGGTACCGACGCGTAACCTGTCACGCATGGCAAGCGAACCAGCCGACGGCGGCCAGGGCGGCAGCGCCGCGATCGACGGACTCATCGACCCCGAGGATCCCTCGGCCACGTACGTCCTGGAGCCCGACGTCGTCGCTCCCCTCGTGGCCCGCATCGTCACCTCTCACACCGCGGGCGACCACCGGTCCCTCCTCCCGTTCACGGGTGCGCCCCTCGCGGCGATCCCCCTGTCCTCGGTCGAGGACGTGGCCGAAGCCGTCGAGCGTGCTCGTCGGGCTCAGCGCTCGTGGGCTCACACCACGGTCGCCGAGCGTGCCGCGGTGCTCCTGCGCTTCCACGACCTGGTCCTCGAGAGGCAGGCCGAGGTCCTGGACCTCCTGCAGATGGAGACCGGCAAGTCGCGGCGCAGCGCGTTCGAGGAGGTCGGCGACATCGCCCAGGTCACGCGTCACTACGGCGTGCGGGCGGCCACCTACCTCGCGGACCGTCGCGTGGGCGGCATGCTCCCGGTCCTGACCGGAGCCACGGTGCACCGCCGGCCCGTCGGCGTCGTCGGGGCCATCGCTCCCTGGAACTACCCGCTGACGCTCGGGCTCGCCGAGGCCCTGCCCGCGCTCGTGGCAGGCAACGCGGTCGTGCTCAAGCCGGAGCCGCAGACGTCCCTGACCGCACTGTGGGCCGCCGAGCTGCTCGAGGAGGCCGGGTTGCCCGGCGACCTCTTCCTCGTCGTCGCGGGCGGTGGAGACGTGGGCGCCGCTCTGACGGGTCTGGTCGACCACATCGCCTTCACGGGCTCGACCGCGACAGGTCGGAAGGTCGCCGCCCAGGCTGGCGAGCGCCTCATCGGGACCACGCTCGAGCTGGGCGGCAAGAATCCCCTGTACGTCGCGGCGGACGCGCACGTCCCGTCGGCAGCCCAGGGAGCGGTGCGGGCCTGCTTCTCGAACAGCGGCCAGCTGTGCGTCTCGATCGAGCGTCTGATCCTCCACGAGGACATCGCCGAGGAGTTCCTCGACGCGTTCGTCCCGCTCGTGCGCGGGCTCACGCTCGGGACCGCGCTCGACTACTCGGTCGACATGGGCTCGCTCACGTCGCAGGCGCAGCTCGACCGCGTCGTCGCGCACGTCGACGACGCCCTCGCGCAGGGTGCCCGGGTGCTGGCCGGCGGCGTCCACCGCGCGGACATCGGCCCGTACTTCTACGCCCCCACGGTCCTCGACCATGTCCCGCCCACCGCGGCCTGCGCTCACGAGGAGACGTTCGGGCCGGTCGTCTCGGTGACGCGCGTGCCCGACGACGCGACCGCGATCCGCGTCATGAACGACTCCGAGTACGGGCTCAGCGCGAGCATCTGGACCCAGGACACGGCGCGGGGCCGTCGCCTCGCGGCGCAGGTCGAGGCCGGTGCGGTCAACATCAACGACGGCTACGCCGCGGCGTTCGGTTCGGTCTCGGCCCCCATGGGCGGTTTCAAGTCCTCGGGGCAGGGGCGCCGCCACGGACGCGAAGGCATCGAGGCGCTCACCGAGCCCCAGACGATCGTGGTCCAGCGCGGGGTGTCGCGCGGGCTGAGCTTCGACACGCTGTACGCCCAGCCGGGGGACCGGCCCAGCCGCCTGCTCACGGCCGCGTTCGCGGTCATGAAGAAGCTGCGTCTGCCGTAGCGGCGTCGCGCCGACCGGCGCCCACGACGATCGATCGCCCGCCCCACGTCCGGGGCGGGCGATCGATCGTGGGTGTCAGGGCGTCGCGGAGCGCGACTCGAGGACGTCGGAGACCGCGGTCTCCTTCGCGCCCGGGTGCACCGGCTCGCGGTGCGTGAGGGCGTCCCAGGCCGCCTTGAGCGACGCGGGCACCTCGCGCACGCGGTACATCACGGCCTTCGGGGGCTCGACGCTCGTCGAGGGCACCCCCACGCCCACGGCGTCGATACCCGCCTGGGAGCACGAGAACAGGGCGCGTGGCAGGTGGTAGTCCTGCGTGACGACCACGGCCTCCGTGACGCCGAAGATCTCGTGCGCGCGGACGCACGTGTCGTGCGTGTCGAACCCGGCGAACGTGTCGAACCCGGCGAAGTCGCGGACCACGTGCTCGGCCGGGACCCCCTGCTCGACGAGCCAGTCGAGCATCGCGGTCGGCTCGTCGTACCCTTCGCGGGAGTTGTCGCCGCTCACGAGGACGACCTGGACCTTTCCCTGCTCGTAGAGCTCGCGCGCCGCGTCGAGGCGCCGACGCAGGAAGGTCGACGGTGACCCGTCGGGTCGCAGTCCGGCACCGAGCACAATGACCACGGGCCGCTCGGGCGTCGAGGCGACGTCGGGGCTGACCTGGAGCCGACCGCCGACCTGCACCCAGGCGAGCGGGGCCGCGACCACGAGCACGAGCGCGGCAGCGCCGAGCGCGAGCGTCCGCCGACGCCCCCGAGGGGTCGGGACGGGCCCTGCCGTCGGATCCGTCGGTACCGTCGGCGCGGGGTTCCCCTGCGGTGCGCTCACGCGGGCGAGCCTAGCGGCCGGTCCGGGCTCCGGAGCCCTGCCGTCGTGCGCGTCGCGGCCCGAGGCGCGGAGCCCGGGCCGCACGCCCCCGGGAAGGCCGCGAACCCAGGGGAGCAGTCAGGCAGTTCCCGAGGCGCCCACGAGTCCCGCGAGCTCGGTCCGGAGGTTCTCCTCGGCGCGCGCGGCCCAGCGCTCGCGACCGAGCGGGGTCCTGAAGAGCGCGGGCAGTGCGAGGAGCTGCTCGAGCACCGCGGCGCGTCCGGCCCGGAAGAGGTCGTCGGGGACGTGCGCGTACTCGGCCCGGACCTGGCGCACGTAGCGGGCGTAGCGGTCGGGCATGGCGCCGAGGATCGCGAGGTCCGCGTCGCACACGAGCGCTCCCACGGCGTCGTCGGGGGAGGGGTCGTGGCCCGCGGTGAGCCGGACGAGCCGCGCGACCTCCGCGACGTCGTCCGCCGTGAGGCGAGTCCCGCCGGCGGCGGGATCGGCGCCCGGGGTGCGCTCCGTCGTCGGGCCGGCGAGCAGCGGGGTGAGGCTCGCCACCGCGAGCTCCGCCGACGCCTCCTCGTCCTCGCCCGCGACCCCCTCGTGGACCGCGTCGTGGAACCACAGCGCGAGCTGCGCGCGCGACGACGTGCCCGACGGCGCCGCCTCGCCCCGCGCGGGCACGCCCGGCGAGCGCCCCTCGAGGACCGCGAGCGAGTCGAGCACGTGCACCAGGTGCGAGGGGCCGTGGTAGACGCGGTGCGGCTCGTGCCAGCGCCGCACGAGGTCCGCGCCGACCTCGCGCGCGCCCGGGACGCCCGGCAGGAGCGCGTCCCAGCGGGCCGTGAGCGCTGCCGCCTTCGCGGCCGCCCGGTCGCGTGCGGGGACGCGCAGGCCCGAGGCGCGCAGCCGCACGATGAGCTCTCGCCCCGAGACGCCGTGCGCACCCGCGGCGACGCAGTCCGCGTGGCGCTCGGCCGGGACGTCGTAGTGGTCCAGGTCGAACGCGCGCCGCCCGAGCCCCAACCGCTCGGCGAACGCGTGCAGCTCGTCGAGCGAGGAGTCGGACACGAGGTGGGACCAGAGGGTCCCGTGGGCCGGCCAGGTCGGCGGGTCGATGAGAAGAGCCACGCCTCGACCCTAGAGGGTCGAGGCGTGGCTCGGGTCGTGCGCCGGCAGTGCCGTGCCGGTGCACTGTCGTCGCCGGGCGGTGCTCCCTGCCCGACGGCGTCAGCGGGGTGGTGAGGTCAGCTCTCCTCGGCGAGGGTCGGCTCGGGCGCGTGGTCCTCGGCCGGGACCTCGGGGTCCACCGCCTCGGAGGCTAGCGCAGCCGGGGGGAACGTGACAGGGCGACCCGCCTTCTCGGTCTCCTCGACGACCTCGACGCTCAGCCGGGCGATCGCGAGCTCCTCCATGGTCGGGACGACCATGACGAGCGTGCTCGTCCAGTCGGGCGAGATGACGCGCGGCTCCTTGCTGCGGACCGCGTTGCGCTCGGGGTCCACGGCGATACCCAGACCCGCGAGACCCTCGACGACCTGGGCGCGCACGATGTCGTCGTTCTCGCCCACGCCGGCCGTGAAGGCGATCACGTCGATGCGCCCCAGCACGGCCATGTAGGCACCGATGTACTTGCGCAGGCGGTGGATGTAGACGTCCAGGGCCAGCCTCGCGTCCTCGTCGCCCGACGCGATGAGCTCGTGCAGGGCGCGGAAGTCGTTCTCGCCCGCGAGGCCCTTGATGCCCGAGCGCTTGTTGAACAGGTCGTCGAGCTCGTCGATCGACATGTTCGCGTTGCGGGCCAGGTGGAAGATGACCGCGGGGTCGATGTCGCCCGTCCGGGTCCCCATGACCAGGCCCTCGAGCGGCGTCAGGCCCATCGAGGTGTCGACCGCGATCCCGCCGCGCACGGCCGAGGCCGACGCGCCGTTGCCGAGGTGCAGCACGATGATGTTGAGGTCCTGCAGCCGGCGGCCCAGGACGCGCGCGACCTTGCCCGACACGTAGTGGTGGCTCGTGCCGTGGAAGCCGTACCGGCGCACGCCGTACTTCTCCGCGGTCTCCTTCTCGAGCGCGTACGTCGAGGCGGCCCGGGGCAGCGACGAGAAGAACGCGGTGTCGAACACCGCGACGTGCGGGACGTCGGGCAGGAGCCGGCGTGCGACCGAGATGCCCGTGACGTTGGCGGGGTTGTGCAGCGGCGCGAGGGGGGCCAGGTCGAGGATCTGGCGCTCCACGTCGTCGTCGACCAGGACCGGCCGCGAGAACGTCGCGCCACCGTGCACCACGCGGTGCCCCACGGCGTACACGTTGGCGTCCGCGAGCCGGGGGCCCACCTCGTCGAAGAGCGAGAGCGCGATGCGCAACGCCTCGCCGTGGTCGGCGACGCGCTCCTCGCGCGTCGTCGTGTTCCCCGCGAAGCGGTGCTTGATGACCCCGCTCGACTCGCCGATGCGCTCGATCGTCCCGGCGGCGATGGCCTCGCCGCCCACCGGGTTGACCAGCTGGTACTTGAGCGAGGACGAGCCCGAGTTCATCACGAGCACCGAGCCGTGCGCGCCGTACGCCGAGTACGGGTTGGTGCGCTCGTGCTCCGGGAGGACGGTCATGCGGAAGCTCCGTTCGTGCTGGACAGGGCTGTCGACCCTGCCTGTGCCTGGATGGCCGTGATGGCCACGGTGTTGACGATGTCCTGGACCAGGGCACCGCGCGAGAGGTCGTTCACGGGCTTGTTGAGGCCCTGCAGGACCGGTCCCACGGCCACCGCGCCGGCCGAGCGCTGCACGGCCTTGTAGGTGTTGTTGCCCGTGTTGAGGTCCGGGAAGATGAAGACGGTCGCCTTGCCGGCCACGTCGGAGCCCGGCATCTTGGAGGCCGCCACCGAGGCGTCCACCGCGGCGTCGTACTGGATGGGGCCCTCGACGAACAGGTCGGGGCGACGGCTGCGGACCAGCTCGGTCGCCGAGCGCACCTTGTCGACGTCGACGCCCGAGCCCGACTCGCCCGTCGAGTAGGACAGCATCGCGACGCGCTGGTCGATCCCGAACTGCAGCGCCGTGGCCGCGGACGAGATGGCGATGTCCGCGAGCTGCGTGTCGGTCGGGTCCGGGTTGACGGCGCAGTCGCCGTAGACCAGGACACGGTCCTCGAGGCACATGAGGAACACCGACGAGACGACCGAGACGCCCGGGACGGTCTTGATGATCTCGAACGACGGCTTGATGGTGTGCGCCGTGGTGTGCCGGGCGCCCGAGACCATGCCGTCGGCCAGGCCCAGGTGGACCATCATGGTGCCGAAGTAGGACACGTCCGGCACGATCTCGCGCGCGCGCTCGACCGTCATGCCCTTGTGGGCGCGCAACCGGGTGTACTCCTCGGCGAACCGCTCGACGAGCTCGGGGTCGTGCGGGTCGATCACGGTCGCCGCGTCGATGTCCAGGCCCAGCTCGGTCGCGCGCGCCCGGATCGACTGCTCGTCGCCCAGGATCGTGAGGTCCGCGACCTGACGGCCCAGGAGGGTCGAGGCCGCGCGCAGGATGCGGTCGTCCTCCCCCTCGGGGAGCACGATGTTCTTGCGGTCCGCGCGGGCCCGCGACAGGAGCTCGTACTCGAACATGAGCGGCGTGACGACCTCCGGGCGCGGGACGTCGAGCCCCGCGAGGAGCGCCGCGCCGTCGACGTTCTGCTCGAACAGCGCGAGCGCGGTGTCGACCTTGCGCTGGGACTCCTTGGAGACCCGGCCCCGCGCGCGTGACGCGGCGCTCGCCGAGCGGAACGTCCCGAGATCGGTGCGGATGATCGGCAGGCTCGGGTCGAGGGCCGCGACGAGGCGACCGGTCGAGTCGGGCGGGTAGAACCCGCCGTTCAGGATGATGCCCGCGAGCGACGGGAAGTTGCGCGCCTGCTGGGCGGCGAGCAGCCCGATGAGGATGTCGCTGCGGTCGCCGGGCGTGATGACCACGGCGCCGTCGACCAGCTTGTCGAGCAGGTGCTCGAGCGACATGGCACCCACGAGCACGTCGAGGACCTCGCGGCCGAGCAGCTCGGGGTCGCCCAGGGCGAGCTCGCCGCCCACGGCCTCCATGAGTGCGGCCACCGTGGGCGCGTTGAGGAACGGGTCCTCGGGGATGGCCCAGCCGGGCAGCGTGCCCGACGACGCCGCGCCCCTGCCCGTGTCGTCGGACGACAGCGCCGACAGCTGGGCGCGCACGTCCTCGATGCTGGCCGGGAGGCAGCGGTTGGCGATGACCGCGATGGGCTGCGCGTGGTTCGAACGGAGCTCGGACACGCTGACCTCGATGAGGTTCGCGATGGCCTCGGGGGAGCGCTCGCGGCCCGAGACGACCAGGAGCACGGGGGCCCCCAGGTTGGCGGCGATCCGCGCGTTGAACGCGAGCTCGGTCGGTCCTGCGACGTCGGTGTAGTCGGTCCCGACGACGACCACGAAGTCGCACTGCTTGGCGACCTCGTGGTACCGCGAGACGATCTGCGCGAGCGCGGCCTCGGGGTCGGCGTGGACGTCGTCGTACGTGACGCCCATGGCCTCCTCGTAGGTGAGGTCGACGCCGTCGTGCGCGAGCAGGAGCTCGAGCACGTAGTCGCGGTCCTGCTCGCGTGCGCCGGCCTCTGCCGGGGCGGACCCGGCCGGGGTGCCGGCCGCCTCGACGGGGGCCACGGCCCCCGTGACGGCGCTGGGCGAGGTCCTGGTCACGGGGCGGAAGACCCCGACCCGCTGGACCCTGCGGGTCAGCAGGTCGAGGACTCCCAGGGCGATCGTCGACTTCCCCGTCTCACCCTCGGGTGAGGCGAGGTAGATGGATCGGGCGGTGCTGGTCACTCGTTGTCGCCTCCGGTAGCGGCGGCCGCGTCGTACGCCGGCCCGCCTTCTGCAGTTGCGGTGTCGCCCGCGTCGGGCCACACCCAGTCACGGACCGAGGGGATGTCCTCGCCGTGCTCTCTCGTGTACTGACGAGCCTCCAGACGGGCGTCCACCATCTTCTGGCGCAGCCCGGCCGCCTTCGACCGCAGCGAGGGCACGCGGTCGATCACGTCGATCACCAGGTGGAACCGGTCGAGGTCGTTGAGCATGACCATGTCGAACGGCGTGGTGGTGGTGCCCTCCTCCTTGTAGCCGCGCACGTGGATGTTCTCGTGCCCGTTGCGGCGGTACGTCAGGCGGTGGATGAGCCACGGGTAGCCGTGGTACGCGAACACGACCGGCTTGTCCGTGGTGAACAGCGTGTCGAAGTCGCGGTCGGAGAGCCCGTGCGGGTGCTCCTTCTCGTCCTGCAGGCGCATGAGGTCCACGACGTTGACCACGCGGACCTTGAGCTCGGGCAGGTGCTGGCGCAGCAGGTCGGCCGCGGCCAGGGTCTCGAGCGTCGGGACGTCCCCGGCGCAGCCGAGCACCACGTCCGGGTCCTCGCCCGGGACCTCGGTGCCGGCCCACTCCCAGATGCCCAGGCCGCGCGTGCAGTGGGCGATCGCCTGGTCCATGGTCAGGAAGTTCGGCGCGGGCTGCTTGCCCGCGACGACGACGTTCACGTACTGGCGCGAGCGCAGGCAGTGGTCGTAGGTCGAGAGCAGCGTGTTGGCGTCCGGCGGCAGGTAGACGCGGACGATCTCCGCCTTCTTGTTCACCACGTGGTCGATGAAGCCGGGGTCCTGGTGGCTGAAGCCGTTGTGGTCCTGGCGCCACACGTGGCTCGAGAGCAGGTAGTTGAGGCTCGCGATGGGCCGGCGCCACGGGATGTCGTTGGTGACCTTGAGCCACTTGGCGTGCTGGTTGAACATCGAGTCGATGATGTGGATGAAGGCCTCGTAGCACGAGAAGAGCCCGTGGCGCCCCGTGAGGAGGTACCCCTCGAGCCAGCCCTGGCACTGGTGCTCGGAGAGCATCTCCATGACGCGACCCGCACGCGCGAGGTGCTCGTCGACGTCGGGCCCGAAGAACTCCGCGTTCCACTGCTTGTCCGTGACCTCGTAGACCGCCTGCAGGCGGTTCGACGCGGTCTCGTCCGGGCCGAAGATCCGGAAGTTGTCCGGGTTGAGCCGCACGACGTCGGTCAGCCACTGGCCCAGGACCCTGGTCGCCTCCGAGAGGCCCCCGCCGGGGGCGGTGACCTCGACCGCGTAGTCGCGGAAGTCGGGCAGGCGCAGGTCCTTGAGGAGCAGGCCACCGTTGGTGTGCGGGTTGTCGCTCATGCGCAGCGTGCCGCGCGGGGCGAGCTGCGCGATGTCCGCGTCGAGGCGGCCCTTGTCGTCGAACAGCTCGTGGACGCGGTAGGAGTCGAGCCAGTCCTTGAGGTCCTGGAGGTGCTCGGGGGTGTCGCGCGCGCTCGCGAGCGGCACCTGGTGCGAGCGCCAGGAGTCCTCGGTCTTCTTGCCGTCGATCGTCTTGGGGCCCGTCCACCCCTTGGGGGTGCGGAACACGATCATGGGCCAGAACGGGCGCTCGTCGTTGCCTGCCGCGGCGTCGGCCTTGATCTGCGCGATGTGGTTGAGCACCTCGTCGAGCAGGGTCGCGAACCGGCGGTGCACCTCGTAGTGGTCCTCGCCGTCGAACCCGCCCGAGAAGAAGTAGGGCGTGTGCCCGTAGCCGACCATGAGGTCGTGCAGCTCGTCGTCGCTGATGCGGCCGAGGATCGTCGGGTTCGCGATCTTGTACCCGTTGAGGTGCAGGATCGGCAGCACCACACCGTCGTTGACCGGGTTGACGAACTTGTTCGAGTGCCAGCTCGTGGCCAGGGGGCCGGTCTCGGCCTCGCCGTCGCCCACGACGGCCGCGACCAGGAGGTCCGGGTTGTCGAACGCGGCGCCGTACGCGTGCGAGAGCGCGTAGCCGAGCTCGCCGCCCTCGTGGATCGAGCCGGGAGTCTCCGGTGCGACGTGCGAGGGGATACCGCCGGGGAACGAGAACTGCCGGAACAGGCGGCGAAGCCCCTCGGTGTCCTGCGTGATGTCGGAGTAGACCTCGGAGTAGGTGCCCTCGAGGTAGGAGTTCGCGACGAGGCCGGGGCCGCCGTGGCCGGGACCCGTGACGTAGATCGTGGACTGCTCGCGCTCGACGATCGCACGGTTGAGGTGCGCGTAGAGGAAGTTGAGGCCGGGCGTGGTGCCCCAGTGGCCCAGGAGACGGGGCTTCACGTCGTCCCGGTCGAGGGGCTCGCGCAGCAGGGGGTTCGCGAGCAGGTAGATCTGACCCACCGAGAGGTAGTTGGCCGCCCTCCACCAGCCGTCGACGCGGGCGAGGGTCTCCTCCGAGAGAGGGGCGACCTCACCGGATCGCCAAGGTGTTCCTTCTGTCGGACGCGAGGTGGTCGTAGTCATCGCACGCTCCAGCTGTACCGGGGGATGGTGGCCCCTTCATACAACCGCATCGGCCGGGGTGACGCATGGTTTCGGTGGTCCCGCGGAGTGTGAGGTGCGCCCGAAACGGCAGAAAAGGACGAAGGTCCCCGACCGGTCGGTCAGGAAGTCCCGATCGGGTCGCCGGAACCGCGGACAGTGGTGTGGGTCACGTCTCCCCGCACGGATTCTCCGGGGCAACTCGCGCCCGGTTACCGTGGGGGCGTGTCCGACCAGGCCTCCCCTCGCCCAGGCTTCTGGGCCGTCGCCCGCAGCCCCCGCATGATCGGCTTCCTGCTGCTCTTCCTCCTCGCGGCGGGCGTGTGCGGCCGCCTCGGAGTGTGGCAGCTCGACCGCGCCTACGAGCGTGCCGAGCTCGCCGAGCAGCACGCCCTCGCGGAGGCCGAGGCCGAGGCGGAGGCCAAGGGACCCGACGGGCTCGGCGAGGTCCTGCCCCCGCAGTCGACCTTCCCGGGCGAGCTCGTGGGGCACAAGGTCTGGGTCGAGGGCGAGTACGAGCCCGAGGGCCAGCTCCTGGTCGCCGGCCGTGCGCTCGACGGCGAGACGGGCTTCCTCGTCCTGACGCCCCTGCGCGTGTCCGACGACGGGACGGACGGCGAGTCGTGGGCCGACCTGTCCGGCCCGCCCGTCGTCCCGGTCGTCCGCGGCTGGGTCCCGACGGCGGACGCTGAGGACGAGGTGGCCCTCGCCGTACCCTCCGGCCAGGTGCGGGTCACCGCCTACCTCCAGGCCTCCGAGGCCGACGGGACCGGGGGCCTGCCCGAGGGACAGACCGACTCGATCTCGTCCGCGGCGCTCGCGAACGCCTGGGGCAACCCCATCTACGGCGGCTACCTCGTCATGATCGACTCCGACCCCGCCCAGCTCGCAGCGGACGAGGGCGGTCCGCGCGTGCTGCCCCGGCCCACGATCGAGGGCGGCACGGGCGTCAACATCCAGAACGCGTTCTATGCGCTCCAGTGGTGGATCTTCGGAGCCTTCGCGGTCCTGCTGTGGGTCCGCCTGGTGCGTGACGAGGCGGCCGGCGGGCGCAAGCGCGGCGACGGCGTCTCGAGCGGGATCGCCGGGCTCCCCGACCTGCCGGTCGCGCCTCGCGAGGCGGCAGGCGAGGCAGCCGGCGAGGCCACAGGCGAGGCGACCGGCGGGGCGTCGGACGGCCCGGTCAGGAACCAGCGGGCGTGAGCTCGAGCAGCAGCTCCACGGTCCCGGCATCCTCGACCGTGACGAACCCGAGGTTCGGCGCGCTCACGTCGTAGTCGGAGAACGTCACGGGGATGGATCCGCTGACCTGCGCGCCGTCGCCCACGGTCTGGGCGTCGAGGGTCACGACGACCTCGTGCGAGACGCCCTTGATCGTGAGCGTCCCTGTCGCCTCGACGGTCGCGGTGCCGCTGGCGAGTCCCGACAGGTCCACGGGCGACGACAGGACGAACGTCGCGGTCGGGTGCGCCGAGGTGTCGAGGATCCCGAGGAACTGCCGGTCGCGGCCCGAGTCGTCGGTCGCGATCGTGGTCATGTCGACCTCGACGCTGGCCGCGGTGAGCACGCCGCCCTCGACCGTCACCTCGCCGCGCACGTCGCTCGTGCGACCGACGACGGTCACGTCCTGTCCCGAGAGGACCTCGTCGACCCGGTACCCGGCCTGCGACCCGGTGTCGACCGCGTAGACGCCGTCGGCGACGGGGCCGGTGGCCGTGCTGCCGGCGTCGTCGGCGGAGTCCGACGACCCGCTCGGAGCGGGCGACGTGAGGGCGAGAGGTGCTGCCTCGGTCCCGGCCTGCGAGCGGGCGTAGACCCAGGTGCCGCCCAGGAGCAGCGCGCCGCACAGCAGCACGATCCCGATGGTCAGTGCGACGGTCTTCTTCATGCGGCCCAGCTCCCTAGTTGAACGGTCAACTAAGCCTTGCCGGGTTTCCTGGGGATTGCCTGGGAGCGGGGCGTCGGGAGTGCTGTGAACCTGGTTGCCGTGCCGAGGGTTGGCGACTTCTCCTGATGCCAGGCGCGCCCGAGCCGCGCGCCGCTTCCCCGGCGGCGGCACGTTCCTCGCACTCACCGATCTCCGCGTTGCCTTTGTCCCGAGCGTGCAGCGGCCGGGTGTCGCCCTCTATCGCGCCGTGCAGTCAGCGGCGGATGCTGACCACGCTCGTGTTCAGCTTGATGTTCATGTTGCGCTTCTTGACCATCTGATCCCAGACGTCTTCCCAGCCCTTCTGCCAGGCCGTGACGCCGCTCGACTCGCCAAAGGGTTGTGCCATGTCCGGCATGACCCACACGAGGCCGTAGTACGCAGGGATCTTGTCGAGATCGCCATAACCCTGCACCTGATAGGCGTACATCAGATAGCCCTTCAACGCGCCCATCTTGTTGTCGTCAAGATATTGCGCGAAGCTCTTCGAAAAGATGCCGTGCGGGTCGCCGACAGGCTTCGAGACCGGCATGACGCCGTCGACGGTGCCGAAGATCTCCCAGCGCAGGCGGACGTAGATCGCGGCGGCGGCCAGCAGCTCGGCGTAGGCGAGGTCCTGCTCCACCTTGCTGCACGGCCAACCGAAACCGAGATACTGGCACGCGACCATGAGTCCGTAGTCGCCGAAAGCCATGACCGTCTCGTTCGGCGGCGTGCCGACGACTATGCCTCGTTCGGTCCCGTGCGCGACGGCCACGCGCTTGTTGCCGACGGTGAACTCGGAGAGCGCTTGCACCATCTCGTCGTACGCCGGCGACAGGTAGCACGTGCCGAGCTCGGCGATCGAGGTGACGCCCTGGTCCGGCACCTGCAACGAATGCGTCTTGCCGGCGAACCTGTTCGTCTTCTCCAGCAGGGTGATGTTGGTGAAGCCCGAGTCGATGAAGCGCTGCGCGAAGAGCAACCCGCTCACTCCCGCACCGATGACGACGATGGCGCTGTCCTTGGCTGCCGACAGCAGGGCGGGCTTGGCGTCGAGCAGGATGTTCAGATACGACCAGCAGTGCAGGACGGACTCGAAGCACGTCGACGCGTGGACGTACACCGTGTCGTTCGCGCCCTGCATGTCGAGCCATCGCCACGGAGCCCCGGCTTCGAGCGCGCCGGAGAAGAACTGGTTGAAGTAGGGCGTCTGCAACGGGTTCACGGCCGGGTGGATCTCGCCGTTCTGATTTTCTTCGACCTGCACGATCTCGTACTATCCGGGCCGGAACGGCCACCACGAAGGAGGGTCGTCCAAGAATGCCTTTCGCTGTGCGGCGAGGGTGCCGGGATCCGACTCGCCGTTGATCCCTACCATCTGGTATATCGTGACGACGTTGGTCGCGGCGCGGTTCGCGGCGGGAAGGCCCCACTGTTTTGCCGTCTCGTTGCGATACCCCTGCACGAGGCCGGTCTGGGACTCGACGATGTCCGGAGCGAGGATGACGACCCGATCTTGCGCCCTGCGCGGAGAGACTCGCAGACAGGTCGTGTAGAAGGTGAAGTTGCGGAGCGAATTCAGCAGCGCTCGCTCTTCGCGCGTATAGTCCATGACCGGCTCGAGCTCGCGCGGATCGCAGGCGATCACGAGAAGCGCCGGATTGACGACGACGTGGTTTCCACCGGTTCGATAAACCAGCTCCATCGATTCCACCTCCGCGGTCACGCTATCACCGGGCCGGTTCCATGGCGCGAGCAGCGCTCGCCAGGTCATGGCGGCGACGACCGGACGATTGATATCCCGCAGTGTCCTGCGATATTTGCGGCGACCCCTGTGCTCAGGTCGCTGATCCTGAATCGTTGTCGCCACGTCCGGCGTGCCGGGCCGCCGCGCAGAAGGTGCAGAGGGGCGTGACCGGGATCCGGTCACGCCCCGAGAGGTGCGCGCACGCGTCGTGAGCTGCCCTCGCGGTGGGAGGTGGCTCAGCGCGCAGGTGCGGCTATTCCTGCTGCCAGGACTTCCAGAGCCGGGCGTAGTCGCCGCCTGCGGCGACGAGCTCGTCGTGCGGGCCGATCTCGGTGATGCGGCCCCCGTCGACGACCGCGACCCGGTCGGCGTCGTGCGCGGTGTGCAGACGGTGCGCGATCGCGACGACCGTGCGCCCCTCGAGCACCGCGTTGAGCGAGCGCTCGAGGTGCCGGGCTGCTCGCGGGTCCAGCAGCGAGGTGGCCTCGTCGAGGATCAGCGTGTGCGGGTCCAGCAGGACGAGCCGCGCGAGCGCCACCTGCTGCGCCTGCGCGGGGGTCAGCACGTGCCCTCCCGAGCCGACCCCGGTCGCGAGCCCCTCCGGCAGGGACTCGACCCAGCCGCGGGCGTCAACCGCGGCCAGTGCGGCGAGCAGCTGCTCGTCGTCGGCCTTCTCGTCGGCCAGGCGGAGGTTGTCCGCGAGCGAGCCCACGAACACGTGGTGCTCCTGGGTGACCAGGGCGACGTGGCGGCGCAGGTCGTCGAGCGGCAGGTCGACCAGGTCGACACCGCCCACCTGGACCGACCCGCCCGTGGGCGGGTGGATGCCCGCGAGCATGCGTCCCAGGGTCGACTTGCCCGCGCCCGAGGGGCCGACCACGGCGAGGCGTTCGCCGACCCGCAGGTCCAGGTCGATCCCGTGCAGCACGTTGTGCCCCGCGCGGTAGGCGTACTCGACCTTGCAGGCCACGACGTGCTCGTCGGTGGGGACCTCGTCCCCGGCCTCGCGGTCGCTGTCGACGAGCTTGACGCCGACGATGCGGGCGAGCGAGGTCGCGGCGACCTGGATCTCGTCGAGCCAGAAGATGAGCTCCCACACGGGCCCCGCGAGCTGGAACGCGTACATCGCGATGGTCGTCACGGCGCCGAGCGTCGCGTGCCCCGTGGAGATCATGTAGCCGCCCCACACGATGACCGCGACGGGCGCGAGGACGAACGTGAAGTCGACCGCGGGGAAGAGCACGGTCCGCAGGTTCAGCGTGTACCTCTCGGCCGCGAAGGCCTCGCGCAGGTCCGCCTGGACCCGGGCCCGGCGGCGTGCGCCGAGCCGCAGGGCGTCGACCGTCCGCGCACCCTCGACCGACTCGGTGATGGTGCCGTTGAGCGCCGCGTAGGCCGCGGACTCGCGCTGGTAGCCCGGAGAGGCCCGGCGCAGGTACCAGCGCGAGACGACGACCATGAGCGGCACGCCCACGAACAGCGCGACCGCGACGAGCGGCGACGTGAGCAGGCTCGCGACGACCGTGAGCAGGATCGTCACGACCGCGACGATCAGGCGCGGCACGCCGAACCGCACGGCGTGCTGGATGCGGTTGACGTCGTTCGTGGTGCGCGCGACGAGGTCGCCCGTGCCCGCGCGCTCGACGGTCGACAGCGGCAGCGTCGTGACGGTCTCGAGGAAGTCCTCGCGGAGCTCGGCGAACACGGCCTCGCCGAAGATCATCGAGGCCTTCTGCGCGTAGCGGATGAGCACGGCCTGGACGATCACCGCGACCACGCCGATCGCGATGACCTGGTTCACGTATCCGGCCGTGGTGCCCTGGGTCACGGCGTCGACGAGCCGGCCCAGGATCCACGGTCCCGCGAGCCCGGCGACCGCGGCGACGGTGTGCAGGACCGCGAGACCGATCAGCGTCCCACGGTGCTCGCGGACCAGGTAGGCGGTGTGCTTGCGGACGGTGGGGCCGTCGGCGATGGGCAGCTTCATGACACGCCCTTCGAGGCGTCGGAGAGCTCGGGGGAGCTCGAGGTCAGGTGGTCGGTCCCGTGCGCGCCCTCGACGTCCTCGCCGGGCGGCGTGGCGGCGGGCTCGTCCATCGAGCGCCCGACGACGGCACGGTAGCGAGCGGCCTGCTCGCCCTGGTGCGCGCCGCGGGGCCGGTGCAGGAGCTCGCGGTGCGTCCCGTGGGTCACGACGCGGCCGTCCTCGACGAACAGGACGTCGTCCACGTGGTCGAGGACGAGCGGGCTCGCGGTCACGACGAGCGTGGTGCGTCCGCGCCGGACCTCGGCGAGGCGCTCGGCGATGCGGGCCTCGGTGTGGGCGTCGACCGCGCTCGTGGGCTCGATCAGGATCAGGATCTCCGGGTCGGTGAGGATCGCGCGCGCCAGCGCCACGCGCTGTCGCTGGCCGCCGGACAGGGACCGGCCCTTCTCCGGGAGGTCGCCCGCGAGGCCGTCCGGGACCGAGTCCAGGACGTCGTGCGCGTCGGCGATCATGATGGCGCGCATCAGCTCGGCCTCGAGGTTCCCGCCGCGCACGTCGAGCTCCTCGCCGAGCACGCCCGAGAACAGGTGCGGCGTGGCCTCGGCGACGACGATGCGCTCGCGCACCACGTCCTTGTCGAGGTCCGCGAGCCGGACCCCGCCCAGGTGCACGGGCGTGCCCGCCTCCGCGACGTCGTCGAACCGGCCCATGCGCGTGGCGATGCGCGCCGACTCGTCCGGGTCCACGCTCACGAGCGCGACGACCCGGCCGGGTGCGAGCTCGACGCCGCTCGCGTCGTCGACCAGCACCGAACCTGCGGGCGGCGCCGAGGAGGTGCCGGGCGCCGCGCCCGTCGCCGGGACGACCGAGAGGACCTTGATGAGCTTCTTCGCGGCGACGTGCGCACGCGTCGTGGCCTGGAGCGTCTGCGTCGCGATCTGCAGGGGCCACGACAGGAACGCCGCGTAGCCGTAGAACGCCACGAGCTGCCCCGGGCTGATCTCCCCGCGCACCGCGGCGTGCGCGCCCAGGTAGAGGACCAGGGCCACGAACAGCCCCGGCAGCAGGACCTGGAGCGCGTCGAGGTAGGACTGCGTCGTCGCGACGCGCACCCCCGTACGGCGCACGTCCTGCGACTGGGTGCGGTAGCGGTCCGTGAAGACCTTCTCGCCGCCGATGCCGCGCAGGATGCGCAGGCCCGAGACGGTGTCCGCGCCGAGCGTCGTGAGCCGGCCCGAGGCCTCGCGCTGGGCGGCCTGGCGCTGCTGGAGCGGCTTGACGAGGAACGCGAGGATGCCCGCGACGACGGGCAGGCCGAGGACCACGACGAGCCCCAGCTGGAACGAGGTGCTCAGCATGATGCCCGCGACGACCGCGTACGCCATGAGCGAGCCCGCGAACCGCGCCGCGATCGCGTAGACCTCGCCCACGCGCAGCGCGTCTGACGCGACGGCCGAGACGACCTCTCCCGTGGGGAGCTCGTCGGTGATGGTGTGCCCCGAACGGGCCACGGTGTCCCCGACGAGCTGTGAGGTGGTGAAGGCCGCACGCAGCCAGTTCTCGATGTCGAACCGGTGCCCGACCGCGGCGGCGGCCACCTGGACGACGCCGATCCCGAGCATGACCGCGGCCCAGCCCAGCAGGACCGCGCCGAAGCCCTCGGTCAGTCCCTCGTCGAGCGCTCGGCCGAGCACGTAGGGCATGACGGCCTGGCACCCGAACGTGACCATCCCGAGCAGGACGGCGACCGTGAGGATGCCCCACTGGCGGCGGGCGAGCCACCAGAGGAGGGCGCCAGGGCCGGTGAGCGGAGGGGTGCCCGGGTCGGGGAGGGGGAGGGGTCGCACGGTCACTAACATTAGGTGTGGCCACCGACACCGAGCCACGGATTTTCGCACAGCGTAAGGAAACCTTCCCATGACCACGCCCGACCCCGCCGGCACGCAGCAGACCTCCGACGCCGTGGCGCAGGCCCCCGCGCAGGAGGTCGTCGACCGTGCGGTCCGCAAGGCCCGCGGCGCGCTCGCCCGCTACCGCGTGATGGCCCTCATCACCGGTGTGATGCTCCTGATCCTGTGCGTCGAGATGATCGTCAAGTACGGCGTGGGCGCGTTCGTCGACGTCGACGGCGTGATG
Source organism: Oerskovia sp. NPDC060338 (assembly GCF_042726295.1). Taxonomy (NCBI): domain Bacteria; kingdom Bacillati; phylum Actinomycetota; class Actinomycetes; order Micrococcales; family Cellulomonadaceae; genus Oerskovia; species Oerskovia sp. NPDC060338. The sequence continues at coordinate 12,795 of NZ_JBHXCQ010000004.1, read as the reverse complement.
CGCTTCGTCGGCTGGATCCCGTTCGCGCACGGGTGGGTCTACGTGGTCTACCTCGTCACGGTCCTCGACCTGTGGTCCAAGATGCGCTGGAGCTGGGGCCGACTGACCAGCATGGTGTTCGCCGGTGTCGTGCCGGTCATGTCCTTCATCCTGGAGAAGAAGGTCCACCGCGAGGCCGAGGCCAAGCTCGACGCCCTCGTGGAGCAGTACGCACGATGACCTCGCTGCCGCCGCTGGTCGCGCCCTCGACCGAGCCGCTCGGCCCTGAGGAGCTCGCCCGGTACTCGCGGCACCTCGCGCTGCCGGGCATCGGGATCGAGGGCCAGCAACGGCTGCGCGCCGCGCGCGTCCTGGTCGTGGGCGCGGGCGGGCTGGGCAGCCCCGCGCTGCTCTACCTCGCGGCGGCAGGCGTCGGCACGCTCGGGATCGTCGACGACGACCGCGTCGAGGTCTCCAACCTCCAGCGCCAGGTGATCCACGGCGGCTCGGACGTGGGACGGCCCAAGGTCGCCTCGGCTCGGGACGCGATCGCCGAGGTCAACCCGCACGTGACCGTCCGCCTGCACGAGCAGCGACTCGGCGCGGACAACGTCCTGGACGTCCTGGCCGGCTACGACCTGGTCCTCGACGGGACCGACAACTTCGCGACCCGCTACCTCGTGGGGGACGCCGCGGAGATCGCGGGCATCCCGTGCGTGTGGGGCTCGATCTTCCGGTTCCAGGGCCAGGTCAGCGTCTTCTGGGCGACACCCCCCGGTGGCGAGGGTGTGGTCTACCGCGACGTGTTCCCCGAGCCACCGCCGCCCGGCACGGTCCCCGACTGCGCGACGGGCGGAGTCCTCGGTGCCATGTGCGGGACGATCGGCTCGGTCATGGCGACCGAGGCGGTCAAGCTCGTCACGGGTGCCGGACGCACGCTCCTGGGACGCCTCGCGGTCTACGACTCGCTCGAGCTCACGTGGCGCCACCTCACGGTCCGCGCCGACCCGCAGCGCGTGCCCGTCACCGGGCTGCTGGCCGGGGACCACGCCTACGAGGCGTTCTGCGGGCTGGGCCCGTCCGCCACCCCCGCGACCGTGGCGGGCGTCACGGGCGGCCCGCCGGTCGCCGGCGACCTCTTCTCCGGCCCGACGGCGGAGGGTCGCCTCGTCGTCGACCTCGCCAGGGTGCCGGGGGAGCCGACCACCGCTGGGAACGCGCTCCCGCTCGACGCGGCCGACGCCCTCGGTGCGTCAGTCCCTGGAGGGGGAGCGGCGTCGTCGGGCCGCGTGGGGGCTGAGTCCCCGACGAGCCTGACGGCCCGCGAGCTCGCCGCGCGCCTCGCCGACCCCACCGACGACCTGCTGCTGCTCGACGTGCGCGAGGACTGGGAGACGCAGATCGTGGGGATCGACGGCGCCCGCGTGGTGCCGAGCGGGATCTACGCGGGACCGGGCGCCGGGGCGGCGCTCGCGGACCTGCCGCGGGACCGGACCGTCGCGGTGCTGTGCAAGGTCGGAGGCCGCTCCGACCGCGTCGCGAGCCTCGCACGGGCCGCGGGCGTCGACGCGCGCAACGTCGAGGGCGGGATCCTGGCGTGGGTGCGGGACGTCGAGCCGGGGCGCCCGACGTACTGATCCTCTGATCCTCTGCCGAGGTAGAGGCCTGCCGTCGAGGTAGAGGGCCAGCGCCCTCTACCTCGACGAGAATCCTCTCCCTCGGCGCACCGGTCACAGCGCCAGGTCGAGGTTCCCTCCGCCCAGCACCCCGGCCCCCGTGAGCCCGGCAGGCGACCCGGCGCCGACGGCCCCGGCTCGGCCCACCATCCCGTCGACCGGCGAGCTCGCGAGCGCCTGCTCGCGCCGCGGGATGCGGCCCGCGAGCGCCGCGAGACGACCCGCCTCGACCGCGAGCCGCATGGCCCTGGCCATCCGCACCGGGTCGGCGGCACGCGTGACCGCGGTGGCCAGGAGAACCCCGTCGCACCCGAGCTCCAGGGCGTGCGCGGCCTCCGACGCGGTCCCGATCCCCGCGTCCAGGATCACAGGCACCCGCGCGGCCGACGTGATGGCCGCGATGTTGCGCGGGTTGAGGATGCCGAGCCCCGACCCGATGGGCGCCCCGAGCGGCATGACCGCAGCGCACCCCACGTCCTCGAGGCGCCGCGCGAGGATCGGGTCGTCGTTGGTGTACGGCAGCACGACGAAGCCGTCGCGGACCAGGGTCTCGGCGGCCTGGACGAGCCCGATCGGGTCGGGCAGGAGCGTCACGTCGTCGGCGATCACCTCGAGCTTGACCCAGTCCGTGCCGCACGCCTCGCGCGCGAGGTGGGCCGTGAGGACGGCCTCCTTGGCCGAGAAGCAGCCCGCGGTGTTGGGCAGGGCACGGATGCCGAGGCGCTCGAGCAGCCCCCAGATCCCGGTCTCGCCCGCACCACCGCCCGCACCGCCGCCCGCACCACCGCCCGCACCACCGCCCGCACCACCGCCCGCGCCTGCGGTGCCCGGGCGGGCTCGGTCAGCTGTCGGGCGCACCCTCGCGACGCGGCGCATCGCGACGGTCGTGAGCGCGGTCCCGGACGCCACGAGGGCGTCCTCGAGCGTCAGCAGGTTCGCCGCGCCGCCCGTGCCCATGACCAGGCGGGAGCCGAGGGGGACGCCCGCGACGACGAGAGGGTCCGCTGCCGGGGAACCGGCGTGCGCCGGACCGGGCGCGCCGGTCGTGCCGCGCGCCGCCTCAACCACCCTGCACCGCCGTGACGACCTCGACGCGGTCGCCGTCGCGCAGGGTCGTGGACGGCCACGTGCTGCGGGGGAGCACGGCGTCGTCGATCGCGACCGCGACGCCCCGGGGGACGTCTCCGCTGTCCCCGACGAGCTCGGGCAGCAGCGCGGCCACGAGGGCTGCGACGGTCGTCGGGGCGGTGAGCGGGTGGTGCTCGCCGTTGACGAGGGCGCTCCCGGTCGCGGGCGGGTTCGTGGGCCGCGCACCGGTGGCCGCGGGGAGAGTCGGGTGGGTCATGCGGTCCTCCAGGAGGTGGGTCGCCGAGGTAGAGGTCTGCCGTCGAGGGAGAGGGGCCCGCCCCGCTACCTCGACGCGAGCCTCTGTCTCGCGGGGGTAGGGGTGGGCGAGAAGCGCAGCGGGTCGATCGCCGCGACCGCGGACGGCACCGGCTCCCCGGTCAGGACCGCGTCGATCGCGGCCGCCGTGACGGGAGCGAGCAGCACGCCGTTGCGGTAGTGGCCGGTCGCGAGGACCAGGCCGGGAACGGTGGTGGGCCCCAGGAACGGCATGTTGTCCGGGGTGCCCGGTCGCACGCGCGGCGTGACCTCGACGAGAGCCAGCTCGTCCAGCCCGGGAAGCAGGGCGCGCGCGTCGCGCAGGAGCGCGAAGACGCCGCCCGCGGTCGCACGCCGGTCGTCGGGGTGCTCCTCGCTCGTCGCGCCGACCACGACCTCGCGGTGCCCGTCGGGTCCAGGCGTACGCGGTACGACGTACACCGGACGCCCTTGCACGATCCCGCGCACCACGTGGTCGAGCGTGAACCACGCGGGGGCGTCGAGCCGCAGCGTCTGCCCCTTCACCGGACGGGTCGGGGCGCACACCTCGGGGACGTCCCCGAGCAGGTCGCCCGAGTCCGCGCCCGCCGCGAGGACCACGGTTCCCGCGCGGTGCTCGACCCCCGCGTCGTCGAGGGCTCCGGTCACGGGAGTGCCGAGGCCCGTCGAGCGGAGCAGCCGCACCGCCCGGCGGTGCACGACGGCGGCACGCGGGTCCCGCGCGAGGGCTGCGGTCAGGGCGCGGTGCACCGCGCGCGGGTCGACCTGGTGGTCGCCGGGCGCCCAGAACGCCCCGGCGACGCGCGGACCGACGAGCGGCTCCCGCTCGCGCGCCGCGGCGACCGAGATCTCGGTCGAGTCGAGCCCCCATGCCTCCTGCAGCGCGCGCACGCGGCGCCCGAGCGCGAGGTCGTCGCCGTCGTAGGCCAGCGTGAGGGTCCCGGTCGTCCGCAGGCCCACGCTCAGCCCCGAGTCCGCCTCGAGCTCGGCCGCGAACACCGGCCAGCGCGCCGCGGAGTCGGAGCCCAGGCGCAGCGCGGCCTCCTCGCCGAAGTCGGCCTCGGTCACGGGCGCCAGCATCCCGGCCGCGGCGTGGGTAGCGCCGTCTCCGGGGGAAGGGTCCAGGACGGTGACGCGCAGGCCCGCGCGAGAGGCCCGCCAGGCCGCGGTGAGCCCCACGATGCCGCCGCCCACGACGAGGACGTCCGTGGCGCCGTCGGGCCTCTCGTCCGTGGTCCTCCGGTGGGCGGGCGCGGCTCGCCCCACCGCGCCCGACGGCGGCACGCCCCGCGGGCTCTCGCCGCGCCCCGGTGGGCGCGCGGGCAGTGCAGGGTGGTCGGTGGACAGGGCTGCGCACATGCGCTCGCTCCCTTCGCTGGCATGACCCAGATCAGGTTCGACGGTCGGCTCTCGCCCTCTCAGCCCCGTGCGGGGCTCCCGTGCTTCGCGGCCACCCTACAACGCACGCGTCCGGTCGCCGACCGTGTATCAACCGGGGCGTTGCCGACCTCTCTCGGTGTATCCGCTGGGACATCCGACTCCCGTGCGTGCGACCTCCCTCCAGGGACGGCCTCCCCGAGCGGTCGAGCATCGACCGCCCCGCCGCGGACCCGAGCGGCCCGCCCACCTTCCCCGCTTCAGGTGGAGCTCCTCATGCGCAAGACATTCCTCGTGATCAGCGTCCTCGTGGTCGTCGCCGTGGTCATGCAGTTCTACTTCGCCGCCGTCGGCGTGTTCAGCGACCCCGACGACGAGCTCTTCGCGATCCACGGGACGAGCGGCCGCATCGTGCTGCCCCTGCTGATGATCCTGTCGATCGTGTTCGCCGCCCTCGCCAAGGCCGGGAGACGCACCGTGTGGCTGGCCGTGCTCGGGTTCGGCCTCCTGCTGTTCCAGACGATCCTGTTCATCCTCACCGGAGTCCTCACGGGGTCGGAGCCGCCCCCCGGTGAGATCACCACGGCGGGCACCGTCATGCTCGGCTTCCACGCCCTCAACGGGCTCGCGATCCTCGGCGTCACGGGGACCGTCGCGTCCAGGGCTCGGGCGCTCGTGATGGAAGGGCGCGTGCCCAGCCCGGCGTCGACCACCGCCCCCGGGAACGTCTGACGGTGACCGTCCCCGCCCTCCAGCTCGTCTACCTGGTCCTCGCCCTCGCGGGCGGGGCCGGGTGGGTGCTCGCCGCGCTCCGGCCGCGGCGCGGCCCGTGGGTCGCGCTCGCGACCGTGGCGCTCGTGCTGCGTGTCGGGGTCGTGGTCCTGCTGGGCGGGCACGGGTGGTGGTTCGTCCAGGAGAAGGTGCTCGTCGGGCTCCCGCTCGCCGTCGGCGGGGCGGTGCTCGCGCTCGTCGTGCTCGTCGTCGGCAGGGGCCGTCCAGCGATGCCGGCGCGCCAGGCCTGCCTCCTCGGGGCGGCGTACGCCACCGCCGGGGAGCTGGTCCTCGTGCTGGTGGTCGGCTACCCCGTCGGGCCCCTCAGCGGGGGCGTCGTCGTGCTCCTCGTCGCGGCCGCGACCCTCGTGACGTGGCTCGTGCTCGCCGGGCGTGACGCGGGCGTCGTGCGGGGCGTGAGCCTCGCCGCGGCGTTCGTGCTGCTCCTGCCGCTCGGGCTCGCCTGGTGGGCGAGCCGGGCAGAGGTGCATCTCGAGGTGGTCGGTCCCGGTGCCGTCGGGGCCGCGGGCGCCGCAGCCCCGGGCACGGGAGCGCACACCGGGAGCGGACACGCCGCGGACGAGCCCGCGACCGACGAGCTCTCGGCTGCGGGCGGCGGCGCCCCGACCGTGGACGTGACCGAGCTCCGGACCCCCGCGGACGTTCCCGGGCAGCGGGTGCCGGTGACCCTCACGGCCCGCGAGTCGGACCTGACCCTCCCGTCGGGAGAGGTGGTGCAGGCCTGGAGCTTCGGCTCCCTGCCGGGGCCCGAGATCCGGGCCCAGGTCGGGCAGGTCGTCGAGGTCGAGCTCCACAACGAGGACGTCCGGGCGGGCGTCAGCGTGCACTGGCACGGCTACGACGTGCCCAACGGCGAGGACGGGGTCGCGGGCGTGACGCAGGACGCCGTCCTGCCCGGGCGGTCCTTCACCTACCGGTTCGTCGCGGACCAGCCCGGGACGTACTGGTACCACACGCACCAGAGCTCGTCCGACGGGGTGCGCCGGGGGCTCTTCGGCACGCTCGTCGTGCTCCCGGCCTCGGGCCCGGTCGCCGACCTCGACCTGGTGCTCCCGGTCCACACCCTCAGCGGCACGACGACGCTCGCGGGCAGCGACGAGGTCGAGCAGCTCGCGGCCACGCCCGGGCAACGGGTACGGCTGCGGCTCCTCGACGCCGACCAGGTGCCGCACCGGATCGGGGTGGACGGGGCCGGCTTCCGTGTGGTCGCCGTCGACGGCACGGACGTTCCCGGCGCCGAGGAGGTGAGCGGCCTCGCGCTGCGCGTCCCGGCGGGAGGCCGCTACGACGTCGAGCTCACCATGCCCTCCCACCCCGTGCGCCTGGCGGTCGACGGCGAGGAGGACATCGGCCTGGAGCTCGTGCCCGACGCCGGGGCGGGCGCCGACGCCGACGCCGCCCCGGGGGACGCGGACCGGTGGGCCGTCCCCGACGAGGACCTCGACCTGCTGGCCTACGGTTCGCCGCCCGAGGGCGGGGCCGGGGCCGGACCTGGCACCGCACCCGCACCCGACGTGACCGCGACGCTCGTCCTGGACCGCCTGCCACGGTTCGACGGCGGCGTGCCGGTGTACGGGTACACGATCGACGGGAAGGTGTACCCCCACGTCCCCTCGACCGTCGTCGACGAGGGGGACCGCGTCCTCCTGCGCATCGTGAACCGGAGCTCGGAGACCCACCCCATGCACCCGCACGGGCACCACGTCAGGGTGCTCTCGGTCGACGGGCGGGAACCGACCGGCGCCGCGGTGCTGCGCGACACGTTCGACGTCCGTCCGGGCGAGGTCTGGGAGGTCGAGCTCCTCGCCGACAACCCGGGGATCTGGATGGACCACTGCCACAACCTCGACCACGCCGCGCAGGGCATGGTGACCCACCTCGTGTACCGGGGAGTGACCACGCCCTTCCGGCACGGAGGGTCCACCGGGAACGCACCCGAGTGACCGACCGGTCCGCGCGGCCTACCCTGGGCGCGTGACGACCACCCACCCCGCGCCCCGCCCCGTCGACACCTCGGCGGGAGACGGCGCCCGCTCCCGGCTCGCGGCCGCCCGGCTGTACCTGTGCACCGACGCGCGCGAGGAGCGCGGAGACCTGGAGGACTTCCTGCACGCGGCGCTCGCGGGCGGCGTCGACGTCGTCCAGCTGCGCGACAAGGGGCTCGACGTCGCGCGCGAGCTCGAGCTCCAGGAGACCGTCGCGCGCGTCGCGACCGAGCACGGGGCCCTGTGGGCCGTCAACGACCGGGCCGACGTCGCGCTGCTCGCCGGGGCACCCGTGGTGCACACGGGCCAGGGCGACCTGCCCGTGCCCGCGGTCCGGTCCCTCCTGGGGCAGGGCCCGGTGCTGGGCCGTTCGACGCACTCGCTCGCGCAGGCGGCGGCCGCCGAGGCCGACCCCGAGGTCGACTACTTCTGCGTGGGCCCGCTCTGGGCCACGCCGACCAAGCCGGGGCGCGACGCCGTCGGGCTCGACCTGCTGCGAGAGGTCGCCGCGTCGGCGCCGACCACGCCGTGGTTCGCGATCGGGGGCGTCGACCCGGCCCGCCTCGACCAGGTGCTCGCCGCGGGGGCCGAGCGCATCGTCGTGGTCCGCGCGATCACGGGCGCGGCCGACCCCGAGCGGGCTGCTCGCGAGCTGCGCGAGCGGCTGCCCGCCTGACCCGGCGAAGTGATCCCCGTCGCACGTCGTGGACCGATGCCGGGGATCGGCGCCGAGCCAACTATCCTGGGGTGGTGACACCCACCCCCTCAGCCCCCCGGCCCGTATTGGTCGTCGACTTCGGCGCACAGTACGCCCAGCTGATCGCGCGTCGCGTGCGTGAGGCCAAGGTGTACTCGGAGATCGTCCCCCACACCTTCACCGTCGAGCAGATGCTCGCCAAGAACCCGGCAGCGATCATCCTGTCCGGTGGTCCGTCGTCCGTGTACGCGCAGGGCGCGCCCTTCGTGGACCCCGCGCTGTTCGAGGCAGGCGTGCCCGTCCTCGGCATCTGCTACGGCTTCCAGGCCATGGCCCAGGCGCTCGGCGGCAAGGTCGCGCAGACCGGCCTCAGCGAGTACGGCGGCACCGAGGTCGAGGTGTGCTCCGCGGGCGTCCTGCTCGCCGAGACCCCCGACCACCAGACCACGTGGATGAGCCACGGCGACGCCGTGCACGCGGCGCCCGAGGGCTTCGAGGTCCTCGCGACGTCGTCCGGCTCCCCGGTCGCGGCCTTCGAGGACACCAGCCGGCGCCTGTACGGCGTGCAGTGGCACCCCGAGGTCAAGCACTCCGCGCACGGCCAGGCCGTGCTCGAACGCTTCCTGTACGAGGGCGCAGGCCTCGCCGGCGACTGGACCCCGGGCAACGTCATCGCGGACCAGATCGCGCTCATCCGCGAGCAGGTCGGCGACGCACGCGTCATCTGCGGCCTGTCCGGCGGCGTCGACTCCTCGGTCGCCGCGGCACTCGTCCAGCAGGCCGTAGGCGACCAGCTCACGTGCGTGTTCGTCGACCACGGTCTGCTGCGTGCGGGCGAGGTCGAGCAGGTCGAGCGCGACTTCGTGGCCGCCACGGGCGTCAAGCTCGTCGTCATGGACGAGAAGCAGCGCTTCCTCTCGGCGCTCGCGGGCCACTCGGACCCCGAGACCAAGCGCAAGATCATCGGCCGCGAGTTCATCCGCGCGTTCGAGCAGGCTGCGCGCGACATCGTCGCGGACGCGGGCGAGCACGGCGGTGAGGTCAAGTTCCTCGTGCAGGGCACCCTGTACCCGGACGTCGTCGAGTCCGGCGGCGGCGAGGGCACCGCGAACATCAAGAGCCACCACAACGTGGGCGGCCTGCCCGACGACCTGCAGTTCTCGCTCGTCGAGCCGCTGCGAGCCCTGTTCAAGGACGAGGTCCGCGCCGTGGGGCGCGAGCTCGGCGTACCCGAGGTCATCGTGGCCCGTCAGCCGTTCCCCGGCCCCGGGCTCGGCATCCGCATCGTCGGCGAGGTCACGGCCGAGCGCCTGGAGATCCTGCGCGCGGCGGACGCGATCGCGCGCGAGGAGCTCACCAAGGCCGGGCTGGACGACGAGATCTGGCAGTGCCCCGTGGTGCTCCTGGCCGACGTCCGCTCGGTCGGCGTCCAGGGCGACGGCCGCACCTACGGTCACCCGATCGTGCTGCGCCCCGTGTCCTCGGAGGACGCCATGACCGCGGACTGGACGCGCCTGCCGTACGACGTGCTCGCGATCATCTCGACGCGCATCACGAACGAGGTCAAGGACGTCAACCGCGTCGTGCTCGACGTGACGAGCAAGCCGCCGGGCACCATCGAGTGGGAGTGACCTCCCGCTGAGCCGCGAAGGGCCGGCCGCGCAGAGCGATCTGCGGGGCCGGCCCTTCGGCGTTCCTGGGGATGCTCGTTGTCGTCGCGGCGGGTTCGGGGGCGGCAGGGGACGTGCTCGCTCGCGTGCGGAACAGAGGTCCAGGGGTGAGGGTGTTTTCTACGGAGCCACGACGATCGTTGCGGCTCCGCAGAATCACCTTGCGCCGTCGGAGCGCGCGTCGACTCAGGGCGCCTGACGCCTCATCGTGGACGGTTCGCGCACGGGCAGCGGACGTCCGGCGGCGTCGTGCACCGCAGCCCGCGCTGTGCCAGGGTCCGCGCGGTGGTTCCCACTGGGGCGACATCGCGCGCCTGGGCGTCGTAGACGAACAACGCGACGAGTGTTCGATCAGCGAACTCCACAGCAGCATCGGTGTACCGCCCCGAGGTGAAGAACAGCGGGGTCAGCTGGTCGGGTCGGGAGGCTCCGAGGAGCTGTTGCACGGCGGGGCGCCCGACCGAGCCTTGGTAGTGCTTCACCTGGGCGGCGTAGTGCCGGCCGACGACGTCGAGCCCCCCATCGTTCGTGGCTTCGGTGGCCTGGGCCGACGTCTCGCCGAGCCAGCGCATGATCTCGGCCACGTGGTGCTCGGCCTCTCGAGGAGTCAAGCGACCAGGATTCCCCGTGGGGCGTCCCGTCCACGTGGACCGGTGACTGAACGAGTGGCGTGCGCGTCGAGGCATGACGATGAAGTAGTGCCACCACCATCCGATGTAGATCCAGTAGGCCGCGAGGAGCGCCAAGGCGATCGGCCACCAGACGGCGATCAAGAAGGTGGCAATCATCCAGTGGTTCCGAGGGAGACGGAACAGTGCGCGCACGGAAACCCGATCTGTGAAGTCACGGCGATGAGGGTGAAACCTGCACAGTGTGCCAGGAGCCGGTGGGCCAGGTCATGATCGTCCGTGGGCGACCAAGTCTGTAGCGCTCGCCCTATACCTCTCCGCGCCCCACAGCCCCGGTTCTAGCCTCGCGCGGCCTTCTCCTCGCGGTATGCCGCCGCCTTCTCGTAGGCCTTCTCGACGTCCGCGAGCACGCTGGGCCACCCGCTCGACGGCCGGACCTCGCGGTTGTGCGCGACGATCCGGTCGAGCAGGCCGTCCTGCGTCGCGAGCCGCACGATCTGCTCGGTCATCTCGGCGTCGTCGGCGGCGAGCAGCCCGTCGACCCCGTCCGTCAGGCGCTCGGCCACCCCGGACTCCGCGCGCGTCACCACCGCGAGCCCCGCGGCCTGGGCCTCGAGCGCCGCGATCCCGAAGGACTCCTGGACGGCCGGTGCCAGGAACACGTCGGCGCGCGAGTAGAGCCGCTTGAGCTCGTGCGCCCCGAGCCGTCCCGGGAGGCTGACCGTCGAGGACAGCCCGTGCTCCTTGACGAAGCGCCGGGCCGCGTCGAGCTCGGGGCCCTCGCCCGCGATCGTCGCGAACAGCGCGTCGTGGGGGAGACGCTCGACGGCCTGCCGGATCGACTCGAGCAGGGGCAGCACGCGCTTGCGCGGCGCGAACCGGGTCGCGGCGACGACGTGGACGGCCTTGCCCTCGCCCCGCGCGTCGCGATCGACGCGCGGCACGGCCCACTCGTCGAGGTCCAGCCCGTTGTGCAGGATCTCGACGGGCACGCCGGGTCCCGCGATGCGCCGCAGCGGCGCCGCGGTCAGCTCGCTCACGGCCGAGAGCAGGATCGGGAGGCGCGACCAGTGCGTGACGCGGTCGAGCGCGGCGAACCACGGTTCGGCCGACCCCCACACGCTGTGCACGGTCAGGACCGCGGGCAGGCCGAGGCGCGCGACGGGCTTCAGCGACGCCTGCACGGACGGCGTCAGGACGCCCATGTGCAGGTGCACGACGTCGGGCCGCGACGCGCGCAGGCGGTGGGTCACGTGGTGGGCGGCGCGGGGATGCACGGGGTAGCCACCAGGGACCCGGGCTGCGACGCGGTGGATCGTGACGCCGTCGTGCACCTCGGTGCTCACCCCGTGCTCGCCCCGCGACGCGGGCGTCGTGGTGACCACCTCGACGACGTGGCCCGCCGCGGCCTGCTGGGCCGCGAGACGGCTCACCTGGGTCTCGATGCCGCCGAGCAGCGGCAGGTAGCAGTCCGTCACATGGGTGATCCTCACCCCCGGATTCTCCCATCGACGGAGTGTCCGACCTGCCCGTGCGTGCGCCGTTTCGACGTCGAACAGACCTTTCGTCCGGCGGAAACGACGAAACGTCGCTACGTTGACACCAAAGATCCGGCTCGGGGAGGGATACCGCAATGTCCAGCACTGTCACGGTTCGGCCCGCGAAGGGCGTAGGAGTCATCGGACTCCTCAGCGTCATCGCGGGAATCGTCATGATCATCGCGGGTGGTGTCACGTGGGGCGTCGTGTCCTCGCAGCTGTCGGCAGAGGACATCACGGTGTCCGACGACGCGTCGTTCCTCGCGGGGACCCACGTCAGCGGCCCGTTCTCCGCCTACGCGCAGGCCGAGGTCATCAACAAGCACGCGCTCGAGATGAGCGACGGCATGACGTACGCGGAGCTCCCGCAGGACGACGAGCGCCGCGCCACGGTCATGAACGCGTCGTTCCTGCGCGCCTCGCTCTTCACCTCGGTCGTCGCGTTCGGCGTCGCGGCCCTCGTGATCGGGCTGGGCATCATGTTCATCCTCATCGGGATCGCGCTCCGCAAGATCGGGAGCGGTCCGGCGGTCGCGGTCGAGACGCCGGGCGGCTACACCTCGGGCGGCGGGCTCTCGTCGGCCGCACCGTCGACCCACACACCGGCGCACGCCGCACCGGCCGCACCCGTGACCCCGGCCCCGACGACGCCGGCACCCACGACGCCGCCGGTCACGCCGCCCACCCGCACCTCGACCCACGCGGCTCCCGTCGAGGAGCCCAAGAGCCCGGGCGTCCCCACGACCCAGGTCCCGCCGGTCGACGAGCCCAAGAGCCCGGGCGTCCCGCCGACCGGTACCGACACGCCTCCCGCCACACCCCCGACGGAGGGCACGGCCCCGCGCTGAGGCACCCCTCGCACGGAAGCACGACGGCGGCGCACCGGTCCTTCGACCGGTGCGCCGCCGTCGTGCTCACCCCTTTCTCCGCCGAGTACGTGGTGGGGGGGGGGCCCCCCCGGCGGGGGGCAGCCCAACCACCCCCACAAAGGAGGGGGGTGACCCGTGCGCAATAGCGCGGGCGGTGCGGCGTGCGCGCGACACCGAAGAGCCGACCACCACCCCCCCGC
>NZ_JBHXCQ010000003.1:356258-393408 GCF_042726295.1 Oerskovia sp. NPDC060338 | reverse complement strand
CCCTCACACCCCCCCACCCCCTCAACCCCCTCGCACTTTTCGTGGGGTGGTGTGGTTTTTTTTTATACCCCCCTCTGGTGATTCGGCTGCGACACGCCGGGCGTGTCGCAGCCGAACCACGCACTCAAGGAAGGGGAGTCACCGGTGAGCTCTCTCGCGGGCGTTGCGACGTGCGCTCGACACGATCGAGCCGACCACGAGCACCAGGCCCGCGACGCTCAGCAGGGCGATGAGCGCGACGTCCAGGTCGTACGTCGCACCGAGGGCCAGGGCGAGGATGCCCGCGCCCACCGCGACGATGACGAATCCCCACACGACCGTGCCCACGCGCAGGCCCCGGTTGCGCGGGTCCTCCCCGGGGACCGTGCCGCTCGGGGCGAGGTTCGCCTTCTGCTGCGCCGTGGTGTTCCACTGCGCGGCCGGGTCGACCGCGGGAGCGGGCGTCGCCACCGCCGGAGCGGGGGCCGGTGCCGGCACGCTCGCGGCGGCGGGCTCGGGGTCGACGGGCGCGTCCTGCACGGGGTAGGCCTGCGTGTGCGTCGGCGCAGCCTCCCAGACGGGCAGCGCCTGGGTGGGAGGCGTCACCGGGAGAGCCTGGGTGGGCTCGGCGACGGGCAGCGCCTGGGTCGCCTCGGTCCGGAAGAGCTCGTCGGCCAGGTCGGCCTCGGACGGAGCGGCCGCCTCCAGGACCTGCGTCGCGTCGGGGTCGCCGTCGGCCTCCTCGGCCCTGGCTCCCGTCTCCTCGGCCGTCTCGCTCTGCGCGGCCGCGAGCTCGATCGTCGGGTCGACCGGGGGGAGGGCCTGAGTCTCGTTGTGGTCGTCGGACTCGTAGGGGTTCTTCTCGGTGGTCATGATTCCTCCCGGATGGTGACGTCTCCCGCGGCGACGTCGACCTCGAGCAGGAGCACGGGGTCGGCGCCGTCGGAGACGGAGTCGGTGGTGAAGGTGTGCGGGCGGGTGTTGACGCCGTTGATGCTGCGGCGCTCGCCGTCGACGGTCCAGGTCGCGTTGCCCGCGAGGACGCGGACCTCGGCCTCGACCGGGACGCCCGAGGGCACGATCACGGTGAGGTCCCCGGCGCGCAGGTCGACGGGCACGACGACCGGGTCCTCACCGACCGTGCTCAGGTCGAGCTGGCTCAGGTCGACGACGGGGTCACCGAACGTGAAGGCGAACCCGTTCTCGGCGTCCTGGACCGAGGTGACCGTGTAGGTCGAGTCGGACGCGCGGCCCTGGAGGTTCACGTCGAAGCGGTCGACCGAGCTCCAGCCGGCGATCGGGAGCGCGATGATCGTCGCGACGATCGCGAGCCCGCCCAGGGCTCCGCTCGTGCGGCCACGCAGGCCCGAGATCACGACGCCGAGGCCGAGGAGGATGATCGTCGCGCCGATCCACGTGTAGAAGAACGGCACGTCGATCACGGCGCGACGCTCGAGCAGCATGAGGACCGCTGCGCCGAGCAGGCTCACGCCGAGCGTGATCCCGACGATCGCGGTGCCCGGGCCGCGGGGGCGTCGGGCGGCGCGGGCGCGCTGCTCCTCGAGGCGGCGCAGCCGGTCGGCCTCGCGCTGGGCCTGGCGTCGGGCCTGCTCCTGGGCGCGCGCGGCCTGCTGTGCGGCGGCCTGCTGGGCCGCGTAGGCCTGGGGCGGGACGGGCGGGACGGGGCGCTGGCCCGCGTAGCCCTGCGGGGGCAGGGGAGCGGAGGCGGTGTACGCGGGGCCCGACGGCGCCGCGGGGGTCGCGGGGTACGTCACCCCGGGTGCGGCGCCCGGGGCGGGAGCTCCGTACGGGGGGCGTGCCTGCGTGGGCTGGCCGGGGCGGCCGTGCTGCCAGGCGTTCCCCTGGTGGCCCTGCTGGGACGGCGCGACGCCCGGTCCGAACGGCTGAGCGGGGTAGGGCTGGCCGGGCTGGGCGACCGGCGGGGCCTGCTGCTGCGTGTGCTGGGCCGCGGTGTAGGCGGCGCGCTTGTCGTTGCGACGGTTGACGACCAGCACGATCACGACGATCACCGCGGCGGTCCAGAACAGCCCGTTGAGCCACTCGAGCCCTGCGAAGTGCCACCAGGACGACCAGCCGGTGCTCCAGCTCAGGCCGACGATGGTCGTCGCGGCCGCTCCGAGCATCGCGACGTCGAAGTCGCCGCGGACCGTCTGCTGCAGGTGGATGCGGCCGTCGCGGGCCTCGGGGAGGAGAGCCCAGGCGACGCCGTACAGGACGAGGCCGGCTCCCGAGAGAAAGACCGAGACGACCAGGAGACCCCGCACGATGAGGGGGTCGATCCCGAACCGGTCGGCGATCCCGCCGGCGACGCCACCGATCCAGCGGTCGTCCGAGCGGGAGATGCCGAGACGTCGGACGGCGTCGAAGAAGCTGTCCATCCCGGTCGACTGGGTCGGCGGGTTCGCGGGCGGACCGTCGGGACCCGCGGGGGCCGGACCGTTCGCGGAGAAGGGCGTGCCGGCGGTCTGCTGGGCCGCCCCGGTCGGTGCGGAGCTCCCGGCCGGCGGTTCTGGGGAGGTGTCCTCGGTGTTCATGGCTCCAGCCTGACGCGCGCAGCGGCCGGCCGGTATCGGGTGTTCCCCTGAGCGGACCCTGAATCGCGTGCTGCGGGACCCTGATCTTCCGGTCAGGGAAGGGACCAAGGGGGCGTTTCGCCCGGTGGGGGCGCCGGGACGTGTGACCATCAGAGGGTGACACAGACCGCGCAACCAGCCAGGCGACTCCCGCTCCGGCGCCCCGAGCAGGGACGCTGGGTCGGTGGCGTGTGCCGAGGGCTGTCGCTGCACCTCGACCTGCCCGTGGGCGCGATGCGCTTCGTGATGGTCCTGCTCGCCCTCGCGGGCGGCGCGGGGATCGTCCTCTACGTCTTCCTCTGGGTCACGGTGCCCGTGGGCGACCCGGCGCAGGCCGCGGACGAGGAGCGTCCCACCTCGCTCCGGCGGATCGCGCCCCGCCTGCAGGGGCGCGTGCGCAAGCTCCCGGTGCGCGACGTCGCGATCGGTGTGGTCCTGCTGAGCGGGGCCGCGGTCCTGGTGGCGGCCCGCGCAGGGGTCGACGTCGAGGTCTCGTGGGTCCTGCCCGTGCTCATCGCGCTCGCGGGGACCGCCCTCGCGTGGTCTCAGCTCGACGCCGCGCAGCGAGGACGCTGGCTCTCGCGCGCGGGAGGGCGGACACCTGCCGGGGTGCTGCGGCTCGCGGGCGGGCTGGTCCTGGTCCTGGTCGGGGTCCTGCTCTTGGTCGGCCAGGACTCGACGGCCTCGGACATGGTCCGGGCGACCGTCGCGTCGCTCGCGGTGCTCGCGGGCGCGGCGATCGTGCTCGCTCCGTGGTGGCTGCGGCTCGTGCGCGAGCTCGGCGACGAGCGCGCGGCCCGGGCACGCGAGGCCGAGCGGGCGGACATCGCGGCCCACCTGCACGACTCGGTCCTGCAGACGCTCGCGCTCATCCGGGCCAGCGCGGCCGACGCGGACACCGTGGCACGCCTCGCGCGTGCGCAGGAGCGCGAGCTCCGTGAGTGGCTGTACAACGATCGACCAGCTCCTGGTACGTCGCTCGCGGCCGAGCTCCGCACGCTCGTGGGCGAGGTCGAGGACCGTCAGAGCTGGCGGCTCGCGGCCGGCGCCGCGAGCACCGCAGGCGTGAGCGCCGCGGAGACGGTCGGTGACGGTGGGTCGGCCGGGACGGCCGCGGTCGTGGTCGACGTCGTCGTCGTGGGGGACTGCGTGCCGACCGACGAGACCACGGCGCTCCTCCAGGCCACGCGCGAGGCGCTCGTCAACGCCGTCGCGCACGGCCGCCCGCCCGTCTCGGTCTACCTCGAGGTGTCCGACGACATGGTCGAGGTGTTCGTGCGCGACCGCGGCGACGGGTTCGAGATGAAGGACATCGCCCAGGACCGGTTCGGCGTGCGCGAGTCGATCATCGGGCGCGTGACGCGGCGTGGAGGGCAGGCCGAGGTCGTGTCGCGGCCAGGTTGGGGGACCGAGGTGCGGCTCAAGGTGCCACGTGCCGCGGAGGCCGAGGGCGAGCCGGCGGCCCCGACGGCCGCCGCAGGTGCTCCCGGACCTAGGATGCCGGGAGAGCCCGACGCGGGCACGACGCCCGGCGGGCCGGCCCGGAACGGGGCGCGGCCTGCACCGACGCCCTCCACGGGCCCCGCGCCGCAGCCCGAGCCCATCGCCCGCACGACCCAGGAGCGCACGTGACCACCATCCCGAACCCCGAGCCGACCACGCTCCCGGGTGCGCCCGTCCCGGTCGTCCTCGTCGACGACCACCACATGTTCCGTGCGGGGGTCCGCGCGAGCCTCGACGGCCGCGTGGACATCGTGGGCGAGGCGGACAGCGTCGACGGTGCCGTCGAGGCCATCCGCGCCCTGAGGCCCCCGGTCGTCCTGCTCGACGTGCACCTCCCTGGCGGCAACGGCGGAGGCGGGGCTGAGGTCATCACCCGCTGCTCCGACCTCCTGGGCTCCACGCGGTTCCTCGCTCTGTCGGTCTCCGACGCGGCCGAGGACGTCGTGGCGGTCATCCGGGCGGGAGCCCGCGGCTACGTGACCAAGGCGATCTCGGGTCCGGACCTGGCGGGTGCGGTCGTCCAGGTCGCGAGCGGCGACGCGGTCTTCTCGCCTCGGCTCGCGGGGTTCGTGCTCGACGCGTTCGGCACCGGGCAGGCCGACGTCGCGGTCGCCGACGACGAGCTCGACCGGCTCTCGGCCCGCGAGCAGGAGGTCATGCGTCTCATCGCGCGCGGCTACGCCTACCGCGAGGTCGCCTCGGAGCTCTTCATCTCGGTCAAGACGGTCGAGACCCACGTGTCGTCGGTGCTGCGCAAGCTCCAGCTCTCCTCGCGCCACGAGCTCACGCGGTGGGCCGCTGCCCGGCGCCTCCTCTGAGCCCGTCGGCTCGCTCCGAGGACCCCCGACGAACCGCGAGATCTGGCCGTATTAGCAGGTGAGAAGGGGCACGCTGCAGCCGGGTGGGGCGATAGCCTGGAGGGAGCCGGGTGAAGCCCTCCGGCCCGACGAAAAGGACCTCCGACGTGACGTACGTGATTGCTCAGCCTTGTGTGGACGTGAAGGACAAGGCGTGCATCGAGGAGTGTCCGGTGGACTGCATCTACGAGGGCAAGCGGTCGTTGTACATCCATCCTGACGAGTGCGTGGACTGTGGTGCGTGCGAGCCGGTGTGCCCGGTGGAGGCGATCTACTACGAGGACGACGTGCCCTCGGAGTGGAGCGACTACTACCGGGCGAACGTGGAGTTCTTCGACGACCTGGGGTCGCCGGGTGGTGCGGCGAAGATGGGCATGATCGAGAAGGACGACCCGATGATCGCCGCACTGGCCCCGCAGGCCTGAGCGCAGCCTTCGCAGGACCCGAGGGGCCCGTCGTCCACAGGACGACGGGCCCCTCGACGTTCTCGCGGGTCTCTGGGCGGCTCGGCCTGCTCGAGCGGGTCCCCGGCCGACCGCGGGCCTCAGTCCAGCCCGGCCGCCCGCCACGCGGGGCTGACGCGGACCACGTCCCCGATGACGGTCACGGCCGGGGCACGGACCCCGGCGGCCGCGGCGACGTCGGCGATGGTCTCGAGCGTGCCGACGGTCGAGCGCTGGCGCGGGCCGTAGCCGTCCTCGACCACGGCGACCGGCGTCCGCGGTGACCGCCCGGAGGCCACGAGGGCCGCGGCCGAGTCGCGCAGCCGCGAGACGCCCATGAGGAGGATCACGGTGTGGTCCGCTGCCGCTGGGACCTTGCCGATGTCCTCGTGCCCGGTCAGCACCGTGAACCCTCGCGACCAGCCGCGGTGCGTGACCGGGATCCCGACCGCAGCGGGCACCGAGACCGCGCTCGTGACGCCGGGCACCACCTCGACCGGAATGCCGTGCTCCTCGCACGCGATGAGCTCCTCGCCCCCGCGCCCGAACACGTACGGATCGCCGCCCTTGAGTCGTACAACTCTGCGCCCGGCGAGCGCGTGCTCGACCAGCAGAGCGTTGATCTCGTCCTGCGGAACCGGGTGGAATCCCGGGGTCTTGCCGACGTCGACGATCACGACGTCGTCCCCGAGGTCGTCGAGCAGGGCACGCGGGCCCAGCCGGTCGGTGACGACGACGTCGGCCTGCGCGAGCAGCCGCCGCCCGCGCGCCGTGATGAGCCCGGTGTCGCCAGGGCCACCGCCGACCAGGGCGACCGTCCCGACGCCGCCCGTGCTCGGGCGGGCCTGACGCAGGGGAAGGTCGCCCGTCGAGAGCAGGGCGTCGATCGCGTCCCGGATGCGCTGCGCCCGGCGCGGGTCGCGCCCCGCGTTGACGGCGACCGTGATCTCGGCACCGTCGGTGCCGACGGTGCCGTACGTGCCCGGTGCGTCTGCCGCGGCCGACGCACCGGCCGCCGTGCCGCCCACCGTGACCCGCGCGACCGCGGGCACCCAGGCGGTCCCGGCCTCGGCGTCACCCGCGTTCACGCAGAAGATGCGCAGCGCCTCGGCCTCGGCCGCGACCTGCGCGTCGACCTCGGGCGAACCGGTCGCGGTGTGCACGAGCCACGCGCCCTCGAGGTCGCCCGGGCGGAACGCGCGTGCGTCCCACGCGACCACGGGCCCAGGCGCGCCGGACCCGTCGAGGGGCCCCGCGCCGTCGGGCAGGTGAGTCGCGCCGTCGGGCGCGGGGAGGGCGACCAGCGCGGCCAGGTCCTCGCAGACCTCGGGGGCCACGACGCGCACGTGCGCGCCCGCTCCGACGAGCGACCGCGCGCGGCGCGCGGCCACGGGACCCCCGCCCACGACGACGACCGGACGGCCCGCGATCCGCAGACCGAGGGGGTAGAGCTCAGAGTTCATGCGCCCATCATCGCCCGAGAGCGGCCGAAGCCAGCTCACGCCGGCGCAGCAGCCACCCCGAGCCCTTGCTCGCGGAGGTCTCGGGAGCAAGTCCGCGGCGACGCAGCATGGTCTTCTCGACCGGGGCGAAGAACAGCAGCTCGATGACCATGCCGACCACGAGGATCAGCAGGATCGCGGTGAAGACGAGCGCCATGTCGGACAGCTCGCGGCCCTGCTGGAGGAAGGCCCCCAGCCCGAACCCGATCCCGCCGCCGACCGCGATGATCTCCGCGGCCATGAGCGAGCGCCACGAGAACGCCCAGCCCTGCTTGAGGCCAGCGAGGTAGCCGGGGAACGCTGCCGGCAGGATCACGTCCTTGATCATCTGGAAGCGGCCCGCGCCCAGGACCTGGCCCACGCGCCGGTACAGCGGCGGCACCTGGTCCACGCCGGACACGATCCCGTTGATGATCGACGGGACCGCGCCCATGAGGATCACGAAGTACACCGTGGCGTCCGACAGCCCGAACCAGATGATGCCCGCGGGCACCCAGGCGACCGACGGCAGCACCTGCAGGCCCGTGATGATGGGCCCGAACGACACCCGGACCCAGCGCACGCGCGCCACGAGGATGCCGAGCGGGGTACCGATCGCGACGGCTGCGAGGAATCCCAGGACACCGCGCGAGAGGCTCGTGCCGAGCGCCTGCCAGAGCGTGCCGCTCGCGGCGGCCCGGGTCACGGCCTCCCAGACCTGGGTGGGTCCGGGCAGGTTGTAGATGGGCTGGACCTCGAGCCACACCAGGACCTGCCAGACCGCGAGCAGGATCGCGATCGCGAGCACGGGCGGGTACACGGCCTGGAAGACCTTGGACCACCGGCTCGCGGTGGGCGCGACGCTCGTCTGGAGGGCGTCGAGCCCCGCCTCGATGTCGCCCACGTCCTTGGCGTGCCCGACGACGGCGCCCACCTCGCGGGGTGCGCTCGCCTCGTCGACGGGTTGGGTGGTGGGACTCTCGGCCGCGACGGAGCCAGGACGGGCCTCGTCGCGCGGGGTCAGGGTCTCAGACGGCATGACGGCGGATCTCCTCACGGAGGTCGTTGGTGATCTCGGTCGCGAGGCGCGACGCGGCGGCGGCCTCGATGCTGCGTTGCTCGTTCGCGCCGTACACGTCGACGTCCCACTCGCGCACGATGCGTCCGGGGCGCGACGACATCAGCAGCACGCGCTGCCCGAGCCGCACGGCCTCGCGGACGTTGTGCGTGATGAAGACGATGGTGCGCCCGGTCTGCTCCCAGACGCGCTCGAGCTCGTCGTGGAGCAGGTCGCGCGTGATGGCGTCGAGCGCGGCGAAGGGTTCGTCCATGAGCAGGACGTCCCGCTCCTGGGCGAGCGAGCGGGCGAGCGCCACGCGCTGGCGCATGCCGCCCGAGAGCTCGTGGACGCGCTTGTCGCCCGAGCCGTCGAGCCGCACGAGCGAGAGCAGCTCGGCGGCCCGCTCACGACGCTCCGCGCGCGGGACACCGCGAAACTTCAGCGCGAGCTCGATGTTGCGGCTCGCGGTGAGCCAGGGGAACAGCGCGGACTCCTGGAACATCAGGGCTGCGCCGCCCCCGGCGACCTCCACGTCCCCCGTGGTCGGGCGCTCCAGACCCGCGACGATGTTGAGCAGCGTCGACTTGCCGCAGCCCGAGGCTCCGAGCAGGCAGACGAACTCGCCCTGCGCGATGTCCAGGTCGATCCCCTCGAGCACCGGGGCGCCCGTCGGGGAGAACCGCTTGGACACGCCGCGCAGGCGGACGCCGGTCGTGGGGCCGGTGCCCTCGTCGAGAGGGGTGCCGGCCGGTGAGCCCGTGCGGGCGGGGGACGTGGTGGTCATGGTGCTACTCCTTGCCGAGACCGGCGGCGGAGACGGTCGGCTGACCGGCCTCCGTCAGCACCTTGTTGAGGAGACTCAGGTCGTAGATGCCGTTCAGGTCCGCCTCGGTGGTGGTCCCGGCCGTCACGCCGTCCTCGAGCAAGGTGTTGAGCGTGCCCGCGAGCGGGTCCGTCGTGAAGGTGATGTTGGTGAAGGCACGGTCGAGGACCGCGTCCGACAGGGGCTTCCCGGCGATCTTCTCGATCTCGCCGTTGACGAGGGTCTTGGCCTCGTCGGGGTTGACGTCGAGCCAGTCGATCGCCGCGACCTCGCCGCGCAGCAGCGCCTCGACCGTCTCCGGGTGCTCCTCGAGGAAGTCGGTGCGGACGATCAGGTGCGTGGTGAGGAACTGGCCGTCGTCCCACAGGTCCTTCTCGTCGACCAGGACGTGCGCACCGGCGTCGAGCACGAGGCGCGAGGCCCACGGCTCGGGCAGCCAGCCGCCGTCGAGCTCGCCGTTCTGGAACAGCGTGAGGGTCTGGGCGTTCTCGGTCGGGGTGACCGCGACGTCTCCGCCGCCCTGGATGTCGTTCTCCAGGCCGTTCTCGGTGAGCCAGGCGCGCAGCGCGACGTCCTGGGTCCCGCCGAGCTGGGGCGAGGCGATCTTGGTGCCCTCGAGGTCGGCGGCCGTGTCGATCCCGTCGCGCACGACGAGCTGCGCACCGCCCGACGTCGAGCCCGCGATGATGCGCACGGCCTCGCCGTTCGACTTCACGAAGTTGTTGATCGCGGGGTTGGGGCCGATGAACGTGGCGTCGATGGCCCCGGCGTTGAGGGCCTCGATCGCGGCGGGGCCGGCGTTGAAGACCTGGGTCGTGAGCGTGGTGTCGCCCAGGGCCTCCTCGAACTGGCCGCCCGCGACCCCGACGAGCGCGGGGGCGTGGGTGACGTTCGCGAAGTACCCGAGGCGCAGCTCGTCGGCCGGGCCGGACGAGGCGGCGGGGCTGTCGGCGGCGTCGGACGTGCCCGTCGAGCAGGCGGCGAGCAGGAGCAAGGGCGCGACGGCGAGCGCCGCGACCGCGGAGCGGGTCCGGGCGGAGCGGTGTCGTGACGTGCCGGCTCGGGTGAGGCGGGTCGGGCGGGACGAGGTGTTCATGGAAGATCCTTCTGGATGGTCGGAGGGTGCCTGGCGGTGGACGTGTCGAGTCCCGGCAGCGCCGATCCATGCAGTACGCGATCCGAGGGCCCGGTGGTCCGGGCCCCTACCTGCGGTGGTCGGGTGACCTCAGATCGCGTACTGCACGGGGCGCTGCGAAGGACATCGCACGGCCGCCAGAGCGTCTCCGACCATTCCTGCTGCAAGGGTGCCGCCGTCCTGACCGTCGATCAGGAGGAAAGCACCGGTGCGACGCGAGGTGATGTACTCCTCGGCCGCGACGGGGGAGGCGAGGCGCAACGTGACGCGCCCGATGTCGTTGAGCTCGAGCGCTTCCGCGGGCTCGAGCTCGGCCGTGTCGAGGTCCAGGCGCCCGACGACGTCGCGCACCACGGCCTGCACGGTGCGGGTCGTGTGCTTGAGCAGGACGCGGGTGCCGGGGCGCAGCGTCTTGTCGCTGAGCCACGCGACGGTGCCCTCGACGTCCTGCGTGACCTGGGGTGCGTCGACCGCGGCGGCGATGAGGTCGCCGCGGGCGATGTCGATCTCGTCCGTGAGGCGGATCGTGACCGACTGGGGGGCGAAGGCCTCGGCGAGAGTGCCGTCGGCCGTGTCGATGCCCTCGACCGTGCTCCTCCTCCCGCTGGGCAGGACCAAGATCTCGTCGCCCACGCGGACGACGCCCGAGGCGATCTGCCCGGCGTACCCGCGGTAGTCGCGGAAACGCTCTTCGAGGGCAGCGCCCTGGGGGCGCAGGACCACCTGGACGGGGAAGCGGAACGCCTCGGTGTCCGGGGTCTCTGCGGCAGGGAGCTCCTCGAGCAGGTCGAGCAGGCTCGGTCCGTCGTACCAGGGGGTCTTGCCGCCCGGGCCGCCCGAGCGGTCGACGACGTTGACGCCCTCGAGCGCCGAGACGGGCAGCGTGAGGATGTGGGGGACGCCGAGCGAGGCCGCGGCCTCGCGGATCTGGTCGGCGAGCTCCTCGTAGCGCTCCTGGCTGTAGTCGACCAGGTCGATCTTGTTGACGGCCACGATGACGTGCGGGACGCGCAGGAGGCTCGCGACCGCGAGGTGGCGGCGCGTCTGCTCGAGCAGGCCCTTGCGGGCGTCGATGAGCAGCACGACGACGTCGGCGGTCGAGGCCCCCGTGACGGTGTTGCGCGTGTACTGCACGTGCCCGGGGCAGTCGGCCAGGATGAACGAGCGCTTGGCGGTCGCGAAGTAGCGGTAGGCGACGTCGATCGTGATGCCCTGCTCGCGCTCGGCGCGCAGGCCGTCGGTCAGCAGTGCGAGGTCGGCCGTCGCGAGACCGCGGTCGCGCGAGACGCGCTCGACGGCGTCGAGCTGGTCCGCGAGCACGGACTTGGAGTCGAACAGCAGGCGGCCGACGAGCGTCGACTTCCCGTCGTCGACGGATCCGGCGGTCGCGAGGCGCAGCAGGGTGCTCGTGGGGAGCACGGGCGAGTCCTGGGCGGCCGAGCCCTCGGCGGGCTGCGGGTGCGTGGTGGTGGCGCTCACTAGAAGTACCCCTCCTTCTTGCGGTCTTCCATGGCGGCTTCGGAGATGCGGTCGTCGGCGCGCGTGGCGCCGCGCTCGGTGATGCGGGTCGCAGCGACCTCGGTGATGACGTCGTCGACCGTGTAGGAGTCGGACTCGACCGCGCCCGTGCAGGACATGTCGCCCACCGTCCGGTAGCGCACGGTCTCGGTGCGCACGTTCGAGGCCTCGGCGTCGGTGCGCGGCTGGGAGTACGGCCCGACGGCGAGCAGCATGCCGTCGCGCTCGAAGATCTCGCGCTCGTGCGCGTAGTACAGGCTGGGCAGGTCGATCTTCTCTGCGGCGATGTAGCGCCAGATGTCGAGCTCGGTCCAGTTGCTCAGGGGGAACGCGCGGACGTGCTCGCCCGGGCGGTGACGACCGTTGTACAGGTTCCACAGCTCGGGGCGCTGGTTGCGCGGGTCCCACTGCCCGAACTCGTCGCGCAGCGAGATGACGCGCTCCTTGGCGCGCGCCTTCTCCTCGTCTCGGCGGCCGCCGCCGAACACGGCGTCGAACTTGTGCCCCGTGATGGCGTCGAGCAGGGGCTGGGTCTGGAGGGGGTTGCGCGTGCCGTCGGCCCGTTCGAGCAGGCGGCCGTCGTCGAGGTAGTCCTGGACGCTCGCGACCTCGAGGCGGGCGCCGAGGCGGGCGACCGTCGTGTCGCGGTAGGCG
This sequence comes from Oerskovia sp. NPDC060338, assembly GCF_042726295.1. Taxonomy (NCBI): domain Bacteria; kingdom Bacillati; phylum Actinomycetota; class Actinomycetes; order Micrococcales; family Cellulomonadaceae; genus Oerskovia; species Oerskovia sp. NPDC060338. The sequence continues at coordinate 381,361 of NZ_JBHXCQ010000003.1, read as the reverse complement.
AGGACCTCGGGGAAGTTGTGGCCCGTGTCGACGTGCAGCAGCGGGAACGGCACGGGGGCGGGCCAGAACGCCTTGGTCGCCAGGTGCAGCATGACGACGGAGTCCTTGCCACCGCTGAAGAGCAGCACGGGGCGCTCGAACTCCGCGACGACCTCGCGGATGATGTGGATGGCCTCGGACTCGAGGGACTCGAGCTGGGTCAGGCGGTAGGTCTGGGCGGTATCCGCAGGGGAAGCCACTGGGGCGGTCACGGCGTCGCTCTTCTCGTCGGTGTGCGTGGGGGGTGCGGTCGCGGTGGTCGGTGCGGTCGACGGGAGCGTCGCCGTGTTCGTGGTGGGCGCGCTCATACGTGGAGCCCGCACTCGGTCTTGTCGAGCCCCGACCAGCGGCCCGCGCGCGGGTCCTCGCCGGGGGCGACCCGCCGCGTGCAGGGTGCGCAGCCGATCGAGGGGTACCCGTCGTTGAGGAGCGGGTTGAGGACAACCTGGTGGTCGGCGGCGTAGCCGAGCAGGTCGTCGAACGACCAGGCGGCGAGCGGGTTGATCTTGACCAGCCCGTTCTTCTCGTCCCAGGTCACGAGCGGGGTGCTGGTACGGGTCGGTGCCTCGTCGCGACGCACGCCCGTGACCCAGACCTCGTACTCGCCGAGCGTGCGTGTCAACGGTTCGACCTTGCGCATCGCGCAGCACGCGGCGGGGTCGCGCGACCAGAGGTCCTTGCCGTGCGCCTCGTCCTGCTGGGCGACCGTGAGCCGGGGCAGGACGTCGACGATCGTGACCTCCATCTGCTGCTCGACGGCGTCGCGCGTCCCCGTGGTCTCGGGGAAGTGGTAGCTGGTCTCGAGGAACAGGACGTCGACCCAGGGTGCCTGCTGCGCGACGATGTGCGGCAGGACCGCGTCGGCCATGGAGCACGCGACGGCGATCGAGTCGCCGAACTCGCGCACGGCCCACGCGACGACCTGCTCGGCGGTCGCTTCGTCGGCGGCACCCAGGCCCGAGCCGTGCAGCTCGGCCTGGCCGCGCTCGACGATCGCGCGCAGCTCGTCGGCCGACCGCTTGGGGCGCTCGTCCTGGGCCCGGCGGGCCGCGTGCGCGGCCTTGGACGCGGCGCGAGCCTCGGTGCGCGCCGTGGCGGCGGCGCGCAGCGCGGCGAGCGGGTCGCTGCCCGTCGTGGCGCCCGGTGTGCCCGACGGCGCCGCGCCCGTCACGTCGAGGCCGTCGCCCGGGGTGGTGGTCGTCCCGCTCATCGCAGCGACTCCTCGTCCGCACGGTGCGCCCACTGGGCGAAGGTCTCGGTGCCGTCCTTCTCCTTCTCGAACTGGCGCACGACGCGCTCGACGTACTCGGGCAGGTCGTCGTTGGTGACCTTGAGGCCACGGACCGTGCGGCCCATGCCCGCCTCGGCGCGGTCGTCCGAGGCGAGCCCGCCACCGAGGTGCACCTGGAAGCCGGGGACCTGGTTGCCCTCGTCGTCCAGCACGAGCTGACCCTTGAGGCCGATGTCCGCGGTCTGGATGCGGGCGCACGAGTTGGGGCAGCCGTTGATGTGCAGCGAGAGCGGCTTCATCGCGGACAGGTCGCCCAGGCGCTTCTCGAGGTCGTCGATCGCGCGGCTCGCCGAGGCCTTGGTCTCGACGATCGCGAGCTTGCAGTACTCGATGCCCGTGCACGCGATGGTGCTGCGGCGGAAGGGGCTCGGGTCGGCGTCGAGGCCCTGCTCCTTGAGACCCGAGACCACGCGCTCGAGGTGCTCGTCGGGGACGTCGAGCACGAGCAGCTTCTGGTGCGGCGTGAACCGCACGCGCTGCGAGCCGGCCGACTCGGCGAGGTCCGCGACGGCCGCAAGGATGCTCCCCGAGACCCGCCCCACGTAGGGGGCCGCGCCGATGTAGTTGAGGCCGTCCTTCTGCTTGTGCACGCCGACGTGGTCGCCCGGCTGGGTGGGCTGCGGGGCGGGCGGGCCGTCGGGCAGCGCGTAGCCCAGGTACTCGGTCTCGAGGACCTCGCGGAACTTCGTGGGCCCCCAGTCCGCGAGCAGGAACTTCAGGCGCGCCTTGTTGCGCAGCCGGCGGTACCCGTAGTCGCGGAAGATCTGGACCACTCCGTGCCACACGTCGGCGACCTGCTCCTCGGTCACGAAGGCACCGAGGCGCTCGCCCAGGCGGGGGTTCGCCGACAGGCCGCCGCCGACCCACAGGTCGAACCCGACGCCCAGCTCGGGGTGCTCGAGCGCGACGAACCCGACGTCGTTGATCTCGTGGACGACGTCCTGGGACGGGTGACCCGTGACGGCGGTCTTGAACTTGCGGGGGAGGTTCGCTAGCTCGGGGACGCCGATGTACTTGTCGGTGATCTCCTTGATGACGCGGGCGGGGTCGATCAGCTCGTCGGCCGCGATCCCTGCCACGGGGCTTCCGAGCACGACGCGCGGGACGTCGCCGCAGGCCTCGGTGGTCTGCAGGCCGACGGACTCGAGCCGGCGCCAGATCTCCGGGACGTTCTCGACCTCGACCCAGTGGAGCTGGATGTTCTGGCGGTCGGTGATGTCGGCGCTGTCGCGTCCGAAGTCCCGGGAGATGTCCGCGATGACCCGGAGCTGCTCGGTGCTCACCGCGCCGCCGTCGATGCGCACGCGGAGCATGAAGTACTTGTCCTCGAGCTCGTGCGGCTCGAGCTGGGCCGTGCGCCCGCCGTCGATCCCGGGCTTGCGCTGCGTGTACAGGCCCCACCAGCGGAAGCGGCCGTGCAGGTCGTCGCCCGAGATCGAGTCGAAGCCCTCGCGCGAGTAGACGTCCTCGATGCGCTGGCGCACCGAGAGCCCGCCGTCCTCCTGCTTCCACTTCTCGTTGCCGTTGAGCGGTTCCTTGCCGTCGACGGCCCACTGTCCGTTGGGGCGGGCGACCCGTGCAGGGCGGGCCGGACGCGTGGGGGGAGCGGCGCCGTCGGGTGTCTGCGGGGTGGTCGCGGCGGTCGTGCCGACGGTGGCCTCTGCCGGGGTGGCGGGGCTGCTGCCGGCCGACCGGTCGGCGACCGGGGTCGCCTCGGTGGTGGTGTGCGGCGGCGTCATCGTGCTCCTCATGGGGGGACATGGGCACACGGGGCCAGAGGTCTCAGCGCGACGAGGGGAGTGGCTGAGGGCCGACCACGCGCGCCCTCGGCTCAGAAAGATGGCGAGCTGTCGGCGAGGACGGCTCGGGCTGAGTCAGGCGCGGGTCAACAACAACAGCAGAAGCTGTTGCGGGCGCACGCCGTCGACTCGTGACGCGTCGTCACGAGGAGGAGGTGCGCTGCCGTGGTCATGGCGGGAACGCTACAGAGGCCGCGACCGTATGGGTAGCCCCTGTCCGCATGGTGGATGGGTGTCTCAGACTTCGGCCTCGCCTATGCGGCTCCAGACGTCTCGTCGGCTGTCCCCGCCGCGCGGCGACACGCGGAGTTTTTCCGACAGTCGCGTCAGCAAACTAGGATGGGGCCCATGGAAATCGTCTACAACGTGTTCGCGGTCCTGCACTTCGTGGGCTGGGCCATCGTCCTCGGCGGCTACTTCGTGTCGCTCAAGTCCGCGGCGCTCAACAAGGGCGTCTTCCACGGTGCTGCGACGGCTGCCGTCGCGGGCATCCTCATGGTCGGCGTCGCCGAGATGAGCGGCATGTGGGACGACGGCGGGCCGAGCATGGTCAAGATCGGCATCAAGCTGGTCATCGCCGTGATCATCGCCGTCCTCGCGTTCGTCGGCGTGCGCCAGGGGGACAAGATCTCGCCCGCGCTCAAGCACTCGATCGGCGGCCTCACGCTCGTCAACATCATCGTGGCCGTCTTCGTCTGACGGGTTCCGGTGCGCGCAGCGCGCCGGCACGAGACCAGGGCCTCCGGCGGTTCGACCGTCGGGGGCCTTCGTCGTCCTGGTGCGTCTTCACCGTCGACGGCTGCGGGCGGCGGTTGCCGGCGTGAGAGTCTCGAGGAGACCGGTGCCCGGGCGCTCGCGGGCGGCGGCGGGCGGGACCTGCGTCGGGCCCGCCGGGCGCAGCGCGCGGTCACCGACGTGCGAGGGTTGGCCCCGTGAGCATCGCTGGAGAGATCGTCGTCGGGCTGGTGATCCTGGTCGGGCTGGCCGGGATCGTCGTGCAGGTGCTGCCGGGGAACACGCTCGTGGGCGGGGCGATCCTCGTCTGGGCGATCCTGACGGGCGGTACCACGGCCTGGGTGTGCTTCGCGGTCGCGGCCACCTTCATCGTGGCGGCCGAGGGCGGGCAGCTCCTGCTCGCGGGACGGCACATGCGACGGGCCGACGTGCCCTGGTCGACGCTCGCCTGGGGCGGGCTCCTGGGCGTCGTCGGCTTCTTCGTGATCCCCGTGGTCGGGCTGTTCATCGGGTTCGTGCTCGCCGTGTTCGTCGCCGAGCTGCTGCGCCGTCGCGACCGTCGGGCGGCCTGGCGGGCGACGGTCGCCGCGCTCCAGGCGACCGGCATCACGATCGTGGTCCAGCTCCTCGGTGGGCTGCTCGCGACGGCGGCGTGGGGCGTGGGGCTCGCGCTGACGTGAGCCCGCGGGGCCCCGCGGTGCCGAGCACGAGGTTGCGGTCGCAATGAGTCGTGGGGGCCGCCGACAACGAGGTTGCGGTCGCGATGAGCGGCAGGACGACCGCAACCCCGTTCTCGGCAGTCCCTCAGCAGCTCCTCGGCAGGCTCGCGTCAGCCCCCAGAGGCTCAGGCCTCGAGCCGCGCCCGCAGCCGGTACTCCAGGCCCACGCGCACGGTCGGCCACTCGGCGGCAGTGACCGAGTAGACCACGGTGTCGCGCAGCGTGCCGTCGTACCCGATCTGGTGGCTGCGCAGCACGCCGTCGAGCTTGGCGCCCAGGCGTTCGATCGCGGAGCGGGACTCCCGGTTGTGGAAGTGCGTGCGGAACTCGACCGCGATCGCATCGAGGTCGTCGAACGCGTGCGCGAGCAGCAGGAGCTTGGCGGCGGGGTTCGCGCCCGTGCCCTGGGCCCCCGCCCGCTGCCAGGTCGCGCCGATCTCGACCCGGCGGTTGAGCGGGTCGATCCCGAGGAACGTCGTGACGCCCAGCACCTGGTCGTCGGCGTTGCGGACCACGACCCACGGATTCGCCGCCCCGGCCTCCCGGGCGGCGATCTTGTCGTGGATGTACACCGCCATCTCCTCGGGGGTCGGGACCGAGGTGTACCAGCGGTTCCACAGCTCGCCGTCGCGCACGGCCTCGACCAGCGCGTCGTGGTGGTCCGGGCGCAGCGGGACGAGGCGCACGAGGCGGCCGGTCAGGGTCACTGGTTCGGTGAAGGCGTTCACGCCTCGGACACTATCGGGCGCGGGACGTGGCAGGCCCGGGCGACCTGATCGTGGTCGGTCGGTGGTCGCGTGCCGAGAACGGCTCGGGAACCTCGCCAGGCGCGGAACGGCGCCGATCCCGCGCTCGCTCTGCTGCGGGGGGCCGGGGACCGCCCTGTGCTCAGCCGACCGAGATCTCCGTCACGTAGAGCACGTTGCCGTCGAGGTCGCGCATCGAGAACATGGGCGGCACGCCGTCCCAGCGCAGCAGCTCCTCGACGCGCACGCCGTGGGCCCCGAGCGTCGCGTGGTCGGCTGCGGCGTCCGAGGTCGCGAGCCGGATCCCCGTGTCGACGCCCGCGGGCTGGCCCGGGCCGGCAGCGACGAGCGCGACCGAGACCGCGGCGCCCGGAGGGGCGACCTCGATCCAGCGGAAGCCCTCCTGCAGGTCGCCGTCCATGCGGACCTCGAAGCCCAGGACGTCGCGGTAGAACGCGAGAGCGGCGTCCTGGTCGTCGACCGGGACCGCGACCGTGTGCAGTCCTGTGAAGTGGGTCGTCGTCATGATTCCTCCCTCGCTGCGAGGCGCCCTGGTGCGAGGCGTCGTCGGTAGGACCGTGCGGCGGTCGCGAAGTCATCGGTCGCGGCCCGGCGCCCGCAGGGCGCGCCGGGGGAGCGCGTGCGAGACGCGACGCCTGTGCCGCGGCAGGTGTCGATGCCGGAAGTGTCGGTGCCCGCGCCTACCCTTGGAGGGCTATGACATCGCTCTTCGAGAACCTGCCGCTGCCCGGATTCGACCTCGCGTCCCTCGGGGACTCGTCGCGCCTGCCGTCCACCGCGCCGCGGTGGGACGAGGCGCCCGACGGCGGAGGTTCCGCCCGCGCGGCCACGCGCCCCGGGCGCGGCTCGTCGGGGTCGGGCGGTGCCGGTGCGCCCGACGAGGACGGGCACCGCTCGAGCGGGTTCTCGCACATCGATCCCGAGTCGCTCCTCCAGGGGCTCAACCCGGAGCAGCGCGAGGCCGTGGTGCACTCGGGCAGCCCCCTGCTCATCGTCGCGGGTGCGGGGTCGGGCAAGACGCGTGTGCTCACGCACCGCATCGCCTACCTGCTCGCGACCGGGCGGGCCCGGCCGGGCGAGATCCTCGCGATCACCTTCACCAACAAGGCGGCGGCGGAGATGCGCGAGCGCGTCGAGTCGCTCATCGGCCCCGCGGCCAAGTACATGTGGGTCTCGACCTTCCACTCGGCGTGCGTGCGGATCCTGCGCAAGGAGGCCTCGGCGCTCGGGCTCAAGTCGAGCTTCTCGATCTACGACGCGGCGGACTCCCAGCGACTCATCACGCTCGTGAGCCGCGAGCTCGACCTGGACGTGAAGAAGTACCCCGCGCGGACGCTGTCCAACAAGATCTCGGACCTCAAGAACGAGCTGATCGACCCCGAGCGCTACGCGCGGGAGAGCGGTGCGTCGGCCGCCGACGGCTCGGCCGACGCGTTCGACCAGGTCCTCTCCGACGTCTACACGCGCTACCAGGCACGTCTCGCGCAGGCCCACGCGCTCGACTTCGACGACATCATCATGACCACGGTCAACCTCCTCCAGGCGTTCCCGGCGGTCGCGGAGCACTACCGCCGACGGTTCCGGCACGTGCTGGTCGACGAGTACCAGGACACCAACCACGCGCAGTACGTGCTGGTGCGCGAGCTCGCGGGGGCCTCGGCCCCCGTGGCGGAGGACGGCGAGGGCACGTGGGCGCCGGGCACCATCCCGCCCGGGGAGCTCACGGTCGTCGGCGACGCCGACCAGTCGATCTACGCCTTCCGTGGGGCGACCATCCGCAACATCCTCGAGTTCGAGGCCGACTACCCGAACGCGCGCACCATCCTGCTCGAGCAGAACTACCGCTCGACGCAGAACATCCTCTCGGCCGCGAACGCCGTGATCTCGCGCAACGTCGACCGCAAGCCCAAGCGCCTGTGGACCGACGCGGGGGCGGGCGTCAAGATCATCGGCTACGTCGCGGACAACGAGCACGAGGAAGCGCGCTTCATCGCGGAGGAGATCGACCGCCTCGGCGACTCGGACGGTGTGCGCCCGGGCGACGTCGCGATCTTCTACCGGACCAACGCCCAGTCCCGTGCGCTCGAGGAGGTGCTCATCCGGGTCGGCCTGCCGTACAAGGTCGTCGGTGGCACGCGCTTCTACGAGCGGCGCGAGATCAAGGACGCGATCGCCTACCTGCGCGCCATCGCGAACCCGGACGACGACGTGAACCTGCGACGCATCCTCAACGTGCCCAAGCGCGGGCTCGGCGACCGTGCGGAGGCCCTCGTGGCGGCGTTCGCCGAGCGCGAGCGCATCTCGTTCGCCGCGTCGCTCGACCGCGCCGAGGAGATCCCGGGCATGACGACCCGGACCCTCAACCCGCTGCGCACCTTCCGCGAGCTGTTCCACGGGCTCCTCGACCTGTACGCCACGGGGGCGACGCCCGCGGAGATCCTCGGTGCGGTCCTCGACCGCTCGGGCTACCTCGCCGAGCTCCGCGCGAGCGAGGACCCGCAGGACGGCTCGCGCGTCGAGAACCTCGCCGAGCTGCACGCGGTGGCCAGCGAGTTCACCGAGCTCGAGCCCGAGGGCGACCTCACGGACTTCCTGGAGCGGGTCTCGCTCGTCGCGGACTCGGACCAGATCCCGTCGAGCGACGACGAGGGGCACGAGGGCAAGCCCGTCGTGGATCCGGGGGTCGTGACCCTCATGACGCTCCACACGGCCAAGGGCCTCGAGTTCCCCGTCGTGTTCCTCAGCGGCATGGAGGACGGCACGTTCCCGCACATGCGCTCGCTGCACGACGACAGCGAGCTCGCCGAGGAGCGCCGCCTCGCCTACGTGGGCATCACGCGTGCCCGGGAGCGCCTCTACATCTCGCGCTCCGCGGTGCGCTCGGCCTGGGGCATGGCCAACGAGTTCCCGCCCAGCCGGTTCCTGGACGAGATCCCCGAGGACCTGTGGGACTGGCGCCGCAGGGAGTCGTCCATGGCGACCCTGCGCGGGCCCGGCGGGTACACGGGCGGGTGGGGCTCGTCGTCGGGCTCCTCGCGCGGCGGCTCGGGCAGCGGCTACGGCTCTGGGGGCTCGGGCTCGCGCAACGGCGCGGTCCGCACGCGGTCGGTCACGCCCAACCCGGACGGCCCCAAGTTCGGCTCGGCGACGCCGCGCAAGGAGGGGGACATCCCCTCGCTCGCGATCGGCGACAAGGTCACGCACGACGCCTACGGGCTCGGCACGGTCGTCGCGGTCGAGGGCGCGGGCACCAACGCGGTCGCCAAGATCGACTTCGGCGCCGACGGCACCAAGCGGCTCCTGCTGCGGTTCTCGCCCGTCACCAAGCTCTGACCGTCTATTTCACCCACCCCGTCCGGTGGTGCGAGTTGGTAGTTTTGGTACTATCGCGAAATGGTGATGAAGCCTCCTCCTCTGAAGTTGCTCGACTTTGGAAAGCTGGACGCATCTAGCGAAGCGGACCAGGAGCCTCATCTCCTCCTCGATGGGTATTTTGACTACGAGGGGGCCGCCTCCGGAATCGCGACGGGGGCGAACTGGTTGCTGCTTGGGCCGAAGGGGTCTGGCAAGTCGGCCGTGCTTGAGCACCTCCGCCTGAGCTGGGCCTCGCATCCGGACTCGTTCTTCGATTATTGGGATCTGCGAAACTTCCCAGTGAATGATGTTACTGGGATCCAGATGGGACAGTCCGCCGGGGCGTCCAGGACCCAATCTGCTTGGGAATTGCTACTGCTCCTGCGTGTGGTGCGCTCTCTTCATGAGGACCAAGGGCGATGGTCATCAAAGTCCTTCGATGACCTACATAGGCAATTGGTCAAGGCTGGACTGCTCCAGGCAGACTGGCGTTCCAATGTCGCAGAGTGGTCCAAGAGTACGTTCAAGATTGACCTCAAGATTGTTTCCTATTCGGCAGACCGGGAGACGCGTGCATACAGTCCGCTCGAACTCGTCGCGGCGATCAAGGCCGTCATTGTCGAAGTGTCAACCGATAGTCGGCATGTAATTGCACTGGACGGCCTCGACTCCTTCTTCTTCGAGGCTACCGACGAATGGACTTCCCTAACGGGACTGGTCTACGCGATCGCGGGGCTGAACCAGTTTTTTCGCCGCCACACCCTGAGAATTACTGTCGTCGCCGCCATGAGATCGGATATTTACGATGTCCTTCCCGGTGGGGATCTGAACAAGTTGAAGCCAAACTCTTGCCATCTCGACTGGAGTGCGAAGGGAATCGGCGCCAGCAATAACCTTTGGACCTTGCTTAATCTGAAGGTAGGTGTGAGGCATCCGACCGTCACGGATGTTGTCAAGATGTACTTGGCCGGCTCCATTTCTATCGGCCCTCACCGAGAGATGCCGGAGTATCTGCTTGACTACACGCGACTTCTCCCAAGGGACCTGATTGCACTAATGGGATACGTGCAAAAAGCGTATGGCGGCACCGCTCTCGTTCCTGAGGCCAAGGCAAAGGAGGCGGTCGGCGCGTATTGCGAGCAGTATTTTGTGGGTGAAGTGTTTGATAATCTGGCGGGACTTTTGGGTGCTGAGCGCGCCCAGGATCTCGGGTCCTTTCGTGACGCCTTGCGAACCCTTCCAACGAGGTACTTCGCATTTGAAGACGTGGTTGCGGAGTTGGATGGCGAATTGGATCGTCGTGAAATAAAGCTGCTACTGCGTCAAATGTTCAACACGGGTGCGATTGGAATTAGGAACTCGCATGGCCTGCGTGAAGACTATTACGATTTTGTCTATCGAAAGGTGTCTGGTGCTGGCTTTTCTACCAGGCACACCTTCGTTCTCCATAACGCTCTGGTGCGAGCCTGGAATAGGCCCTGGCGCTAGGTAGGTGATGGTCGGTTCGGTGTCGAACCGGCCCGGAACCGAGCGATTCAGAGCGCTGAGGGCAGCCGTGCCGCCACCCGGCGCGGACGCCCCCAGGTGTGGCCAACGAGACAGCGACGGGGCCGCGGTTCGGGCTGCCTCGTGTAGGTCCCGGCGTGTCGCCGGGCTACCCTGTTACGGGATGTCTCGATGTCGAGACATCGGTAGGCCGGTCAGGGCAGTCAGATGGAAGGACGACACAGGGTGGACCTGTTCGAATACCAGGCGCGCGACATCTTCGAGAAGCACGGGGTTCCCGTGCTGGGCGGCGTGGTTGCCACGACCCCCGAAGAGGCTCGCGAGGGCGCTGAGAAGCTCGGTGGCGGGACTGTGGTCGTCAAGGCCCAGGTCAAGACCGGAGGACGTGGCAAGGCGGGCGGCGTCAAGCTCGCCCACTCGCCCGAGGAGGCCGCCGAGAAGGCGTCCGAGATCCTCGGCATGGACATCAAGGGACACACCGTCCACCGCGTCATGATCGCGGCCGGCGCGAAGATCGCCGAGGAGTTCTACTTCTCGGTGCTCCTCGACCGGGCCAACCGCTCGTACCTCGCCATGGCGAGCGTCGAGGGTGGCATGGAGATCGAGGTCCTCGCGGTCGAGCGCCCCGAGGCGCTCGCCAAGGTCGCGGTGGACCCGACCGTCGGCATCGACCAGGCCAAGGCTGACGAGATCGTCGCCGCCGCCGGGTTCGCCGACGACATCAAGGCGCAGGTCGCCGACGTCATCCAGAAGCTGTGGACCGTCTACAAGGAGGAGGACGCGACCCTGGTCGAGGTCAACCCCCTGGTCCGCACCGAGGACGGCTCGATCGTCGCGCTCGACGGCAAGGTGACCCTCGACGAGAACGCGGGCTTCCGCCACGCGGACCACGCCGAGCTCGAGGACAAGGACGCGGCCGACCCTCTCGAGGCCAAGGCCAAGGAGAACGACCTCAACTACGTCAAGCTCGACGGCCAGGTCGGCATCATCGGCAACGGTGCGGGGCTCGTCATGAGCACGCTCGACGTCGTCGCCTACGCGGGTGAGCAGCACGGCGGGGTCAAGCCCGCCAACTTCCTCGACATCGGTGGCGGTGCCTCGGCGGCCGTCATGGCTGCGGGCCTGGACGTCATCCTCAACGACGAGCAGGTCAAGAGCGTGTTCGTGAACGTCTTCGGCGGTATCACGGCGTGCGACGAGGTCGCCAACGGCATCGTCCAGGCGCTCGCGATCCTCGGTGACGAGGCGAACAAGCCGCTCGTCGTCCGCCTGGACGGCAACAACGTCGAGGAGGGGCGCGCGATCCTCGCAGAGGCGAACCACCCGCTCGTCACCCTGGCCGAGACGATGGACGGCGGCGCCGACAAGGCTGCCGAGCTGGCCAACGCCGCTTCCTGACCCGAGACCCGAGAGAGAAAACAGACAGACATGGCAATCTTCATCAACGAGGACTCCAAGGTCATCGTCCAGGGCATGACGGGTTCGGAGGGCCAGAAGCACACGACGCGCATGCTGGCCTCCGGCACCAACATCGTGGGTGGCGTGAACCCGCGCAAGGCCGGCACCTCGGTCAGCTTCCCGCAGGGTGAGGGTACGGTCGACGTCCCCGTCTTCGGGTCCGTCGCCGAGGCGATCGCCACCACGGGCGCCGACGTCTCCGTGATCTTCGTGCCCCCGGCGTTCACGAAGTCGGCGGTCGTCGAGTCCATCGAGGCCGGCATGCCGCTGACCGTCATCATCACCGAGGGCGTCCCCGTCGCGGACTCCGCGGAGTTCTTCACCCTGGCCGAGGCCAAGGGCGTCCGCCTCATCGGCCCCAACTGCCCGGGCATCATCAGCCCCGGGAAGTCGAACGTCGGGATCATCCCGGCCGACATCACGGGCCCCGGCAAGATCGGGCTCGTCTCGAAGTCCGGCACGCTGACCTACCAGATGATGTACGAGCTGCGTGACTTCGGGTTCTCGACCGCGATCGGCATCGGCGGCGACCCCATCATCGGCACCACGCACATCGACGCCCTCGCGGCGTTCGAGGCAGACCCCGACACCGAGGCGATCGTCATGATCGGCGAGATCGGTGGGGACGCCGAGGAGCGTGCCGCAGCGTACATCCAGGCGCACGTGACCAAGCCGGTCGTCGGCTACGTCGCGGGCTTCACGGCTCCCGAGGGCAAGACGATGGGCCACGCAGGCGCCATCGTCTCGGGCTCGTCGGGCACCGCGCAGGCCAAGAAGGAGGCCCTCGAGGCCGCGGGTGTCAAGGTCGGCAAGACGCCGTCCGAGACCGCCGCTCTCATGCGCGAGATCCTCTCCTGACCTCGCTCGCCTGAGCAGCACCATCCGACGGCGTCCGGCCGCTCGTGGCCGGGCGCCGTCGGCGTACCCTGAGGACCCCGCTCCTGGGCGGGTCGCGGGCGCGCCGCACGACGTGCCCCACGACGCCCACCCGATCGACGACGATGGAGACCATGACCACGCCGACCCAGTCCGCCGCAGCCCGGCGCGGGACGCCCCGCACGCTCGAGGAACCCGTCGGTGGTCCACGGCGCCCGCTCGAGGCCCCTCGGCGCTGGGTCTCCGGTCTCGTCGCGGCGCTCCAGGCGCTCGCGCTCTCGCTCGCCGTCGTGATCCTGCCGGCCGTCGCTGCGTTCCTCGCGTCCTCGGCAGGGCCGGCCGACGACGGCACGGGATGGGGGCAGTCGGTGTCGGTCGCGGCCGGCCTGTGGCTGCTCGCGCACGGGGTCCCGCTGGCTGCTGCGGGCACGACGGTCACGCTCGTCCCGCTCGGGCTCACGGCCCTGGCACTCTTCACGTGCTACGCCTCGGCGCGTCGCTCGGCGCACACCGCCTGGTCCGCGTGGGCCGTGGGCGTGGGCGTGTACGCGCTCATGACCCTGGGCATCGCGCTGCTGTCCGGTGCGGCGCCGGGCTGGGACGTCCTGTTCGCACCGCTGGGCGGCGCGGTCGTCGCCGCCCTCGGTCTGGGTGCCGGGATCCTCGCGCGCCCCGACGCGCCCCGGGTCGGTGAGCTGACCGCGGTCCTGGACCCCTACGTCCCGCCGGTGGTCCGGCTGGGCGCCCGCGCAGGTCTGCTGGGTGTCGCGCTGCTCGTGGGGCTCTCGAGCGTCGTGCTGGGCGTGTGGGTCGTGGCGGGGCGCGCGACCGCGGCCGACATCATCACGGGCCTGGCCCCCGGCGCGGTCGGTGGCCTGATCCTCGCGGTGGCCCAGGTCATGGTCGTCCCCAACCTGGTGCTGTGGGTGAGCTCGTGGATCGCCGGTCCGGGGTTCGTGGTCGGGGACGGGAGCAGCTTCACGACCGCTGCCTCCGAGCCCGGGGCGCTGCCTGCGCTCCCGCTCCTGGGCGCGCTGCCGGGGGCCGGGTGGACGACGGTCCTCGCCTCGTTCTCCCCGGTGCTCGTGGTGGTCATGGGGCTGGTCGCCGGGGCGTTCGTGTGGCGCAGGTGCGGTGGGCTCGACGCCCGCTGGACCGACCTCGGGCTCGCGGTCCTGGGCGTCGCCCTGGCCTCGGGACTGCTCGTGGTGACGTTGCAGGTCGCGGCGGGGGGCGCCGTCGGGCCCGGACGCATGGCGCACGTGGGCGCACCGCCCCTGCTCGCCGGCGGGCTCGTCGCGGCGGAGATCGCGGGGGGAGCGGCGCTCGCCCTGGTCTGGGGCAAGGCGGCCGTGACCGACCGGGTACGGCACCGCCACGACGAGGAGCCCGACGACGGAGCGCGCCCGGGCGACTGAGGCCGCCCGGGCGCGGCGTCGGCCGGCTACCGGGTGCTGACTAGCGGCCCAGCTGGTCCTTGGTCCACTGCTCGCGCGCCTGCTCGTACTGGACCGCGCACTCCTCCTGCGCCGCGACCGTGATCGCGCCGTCGAGGCAGGCCTGGTTGTCCATCTCGATGTCCCACATCGCGAGGCCGCCGATCATCGACAGCGACATGGTCACCGTCAGGCCCAGTCCCACGGCGACCGCGGGCAGCAGCGCCCCGCCGAGCCGGGCGCGCCAGACCGCGCGCAGCGCGCGGATGCCGAACACGATGGTCACGACAGCGAAGAACAGGCTCGCGACCCGCCAGGGGAAGGCCAGCGAGCTCGTGACGAGCGTGACGAGCATGAGCAGCCCGAAGTGCAGGACCTGGCGCGTCGTGGCGCGCAGCTGCTCGGGGTCGACGTGCGCGAGCGGGTCGGGCTTGCCGGGGCCCTGAGGAGCGCCGGGGCCCGCCGGACCGCCGGTGCGGCCGTGACCGGGAGGCGGGCCCTGCTGCGGGCCCTGAGGCGCGCCGGGAGGTCCTTGCACCGGGGGAGGGCCGGGCTGTCGCGCCTCGTCGGTCGGCTTCTGGGCGCCGGGACGTGGGGGCGCGTACGGGTTGCCCATGGGCAGCTCCTCGGTGCTTCGCGGATGGCACGGGAGCGGGTCGGTGCTCGTCCCGGGCCCGGAGGACGCGGAGCAGACCGGCGCCTCTCCGGCGCGGACTAGGGTGGTGCCTGGCTATTCTCCCGCATTCTCCCCCCACCGCAGACGCCCTTGAGGAGCACCGTGCGCACACCTTCCGGTCAGCCCATCGACACGACGAGCGCGGCGCGCGTCGTCGTCCTGGTCTCAGGGGCGGGGAGCAACCTCGCGGCGCTGCTCGCGGCGCACGAGGACCCCGCCTACGGGGCGCGGGTCGTGGGTGTCGTCACGGACAAGCCGGGAGCAGGGGCGCTCGACCTGGCCCGCGACGCGGGGGTCGCCTCGGTCGTCGTCGCGCCGGGTGACTTCGCGGACCGCGACGCATGGAACGACGGCGTCGCGGAGGCCGTGGCGGTCTTCTCGCCGGACCTGGTGGTCCTCGCGGGCTTCATGCGCATCCTGAGCCCGGCGTTCGTGGACCGGTTCGCGGGCCGGACGATCAACACGCACCCGGCGCTGCTGCCCTCGTTCCCCGGCGCGCACGGCGTGCGCGACGCGCTCGCGTACGGCGTCAAGGTCACGGGCTGCACGGTCCACGTGGTCGACAACGGCGTGGACACGGGGCCGATCATCGCGCAGGCGACGGTGACGGTCGAGGACTCCGACGACGAGTCGACCCTGCACGAGCGGATCAAGGTCGCCGAGCGGGCGCTGCTGGTCGAGACGGTCGGTCGCGCCGCGCGCGAGGGCCTGCGGGTCGAGGGTCGCCGGGCGCTGCTGGGCTGAGCCAGCGCGGGGCGGCGGTATGCCCAGCGTCGCGGGAGGGGCAGACGGACTCCCGCGAGCGTGGGCCGGGAAATCGTGATGTGCCGCGCACGACCGACGAGGCGCTGCCGATGCTGCTGCACCGCGCGGCATGCCCTGACGCGGACGGTGTGGTCCGGGTCCGGGTCAACCGGTTCTGACGCGCGCGTACCGGGTGGCCACCTGTCGCGCGAGGTGGGTTCCTCGGTTCGAGACGGGCGTGTGCGCCTCGGCCCGGACCCGTCTGGTTGGAAAGCCCGCCACGCATGCCGGGGCCGCCGAACCCCTTGACTCGCCACATGATCAATGAGTACGTTGATCAACGTAACTGTTGATCACGACGAGCAGGCCGACATGACCCTCCCGGACGGTTCCCACGACGACACCGACGCTGCCCTCGACCGCGCTTTCCTCGCGCTGGCCGACCCGGTCCGCCGGAGCATCGTCGCCACGCTGTCCCGGGGGCCGGCCACGGTCAACGAGCTCGCCGCACCCTTCCCCATCACGAAGCAGGCCGTGTCCCGGCACATCCAGGTCCTCGAGGCCGCGGGTCTCATCACCCGCACCCGGGACGGCCAACGACGACCCTGCCACCTCGACCCCGCCGCGCTCGAACGGCTCACGGCGTGGATCGACGAGTACCGGCTCACCGCGGAGCGGCAGTACCGCCAGCTCGACGCCCTCCTCGGGCGGCTCCAGGCGACGTCGTCGGACCCAGCGAAGGAGCAGTCATGAGCAGCACGCACCCCACGACCGTCACCGCCCCTCCGGGGACGCCCTTCATCGAGATCGTCCGCGACGTCGACGCGCCGCGGCCCCTCGTGTTCCGGGCCTTCACCGACCCCACGCTCGTCACGCAGTGGCTCGGCCCCCGCCGCTACGAGATGGTCCTCGACCACTGGGACGCCCGGACGGGCGGCTCGTGGGCCTACACGCATCGCGCAGGCGACGAGGAGTACGGGTTCTTCGGCGCGTTCCACTCGGTCGTGCCGGACGAGCGCGCAGTCCAGACGTTCGAGTTCGCGGGCGCGCCCGGTCACGTGAGCCTCGACACCGTCTCGTTCGAGGACCTTCCCGGCGGCGGGACCAGGATCACCACGCGCTCGGTCCACCAGTCGGTCGAGGCCCGCGACGCCATGGTCGGCTCGGGCATGGCGGACGGCATGAGCGAGGGCTACGAGCGCCTGGACGAGCTCCTGGCCTCGGACGCCGTCGCCTGACACCCGGTGGGCGGCGGCAGCCCGCCGCCGTTCGCTGCCGGCTCGCCGTCCGATCTGCTGGTCGTCGGGGCTGCTGCGTGCCGGTCGCGATCAGGTGTCTCGTCGAGATGCGGCTTGTGGGGGTCGAACACGCGTTCTGACCCCCACGAGCCGCATCTCGCGGAGGACGTGGCGGGGCCCCGGACGCCACAGGTGCGTGGCGCCGTCGGGCAGGACCTCGATACCTCACCCGCCTCGTCCGCTCGAGGGCGTGCGTCTCGAGGTGCGGCTCGTGGGGGTCGAACACGCGTTCTGACCCCCACAAGCCGCATCTCGCGGAAGACGGCGCAGGACCCGGACGCCCGCGGTGCGTGGCGCCGTCGGGCAGGCGGACACCGCCGCCCACCCGGCCCTGCCCGAGCGCCCGCCGGCGCCCCCCACCCAGCCCCGCCCCCCACCCAGCCCCGGCCCCCAGCCCGCCACCAAGAGGGCACGGTAAGATCGGAGACGGCCGCGACTGGCGAGGGTGGGAACGACCACCGGGGAGCGTCCGATCGACCTGTTGGTGCGTCGTCCGCCTGGGCGCCTGGGTGACCGGTATCTTCCCGCGACCCGCTGACGACCCACAGGAGCACTCCGATGTCCGCAGCCCCCACGTCTCCCGAGACCCAGATCGCCGACGACGCCCAGCGTCCCGTGCGTCGCGCTCTGCTGAGCGTCTACGACAAGACCGGCCTGGTCGAGCTGGCCACGGCCCTGCACGCCGCGGGCGTCGAGCTCGTCTCGACCGGCTCGACCGCGTCCACGGTCGCAGCCGCGGGCATCCCCGTGACCAAGGTCGAGGAGCTCACGGGCTTCCCCGAGTGCCTCGAGGGGCGCGTCAAGACCCTGCACCCGCGCGTGCACGCGGGGATCCTCGCGGACACCCGCAAGCAGGACCACCTCGAGCAGCTCGCCCAGCTCGAGATCGCACCGTTCGAGCTCGTCGTCGTCAACCTGTACCCCTTCGCCGACACGGTCGCGTCGGGCGCCGGTCCGGACGCCGTGATCGAGCAGATCGACATCGGCGGCCCCTCGATGGTCCGCGCCGCGGCGAAGAACCACCCGAGCGTGGCCGTCGTCGTCGACCCGGCCGCCTACGGCGACGTGATCGCCGCCGTCCAGGCGGGCGGCTTCACGTACGCGCAGCGCAAGCTCCTCGCGGCGCAGGCGTTCGTGCACACCGCGACCTACGACGTCGCGGTGGCGTCGTGGATGAGCAGCGTGGTCGCGCCCACGGACGTCGTGGACACTGCCGAGGCCGGCCCGGTCTCCACCGGTTTCCCCGCCTGGGTCGGCGCCACCTGGGACCGTTCCGACGTGCTGCGCTACGGCGAGAACCCGCACCAGCGCGCCGCGCTCTACACCAACGGCCACGGTGCCTCGGGCCTCGCGCAGGCGACCCAGCTCCACGGCAAGGCGATGAGCTACAACAACTACGTCGACGCCGACGCTGCGTGGCGCGCCGCGCACGACCACGGCGACGCCCCGACGGTCGCGATCATCAAGCACGCCAACCCGTGCGGCGTCGCGGTCGGCAACGACGTGGCCGACGCCCACGCCAAGGCCCACGCGACCGACCCGGTCTCGGCGTACGGCGGGGTCATCGCGACCAACACCGTGGTGAGCGCGGCCGCCGCAGAGCAGATCGCGGGGGTCTTCACCGAGGTCGTCGTGGCGCCGGGCTACGAGCCCGAGGCGCTCGAGATCCTCTCGCGCAAGAAGAACGTCCGCCTGCTCCAGGTCGACGGCGCCCCGAGCGCAGGCGTCGAGATCCGCCCCATCTCGGGTGGCCTGCTCATGCAGCAGGTCGACCGCATCGACGCCGCGTCGGAGAACGGTGGAGACAGCCCCGAGTCGTGGACGCTCGCGACGGGCGAGGCTGCGGGCGCCGAGACGCTCGCAGACCTCGAGTTCGCATGGCGTGCCGTGCGTGCCGCGAAGTCGAACGCGATCCTGCTCGCCAAGGGCGGGGCAGCGGTCGGTATCGGCATGGGCCAGGTCAACCGCGTCGACTCGTGCCGCCTGTCGGTCGAGCGTGCCAACACCCTGGGCGCCGAGGGCGAGGAGCGTGCGCGCGGCTCGGTGGCCGCGTCCGACGCGTTCTTCCCGTTCGCGGACGGCCTGCAGGTCCTGCTCGACGCCGGCGTCAAGGCCGTGGTCCAGCCCGGTGGCTCGGTCCGCGACGACGAGGTCATCGCGGCCGCGCAGGCTGCCGGTGTAACGATCTACCTGACGGGCACGCGCCACTTCGCGCACTGACCCGTCCGGCTCGGCGCCCCGTTCAGGGGAGGGGCGCGCCGAGCATGCGGTTCCTGCGGGCCGAGCATGCGGTTCTCGTCCGGGTCGACCCGGATCCGGACGACAACCGCATGCTCGGCGCCGAGCGGCCGAGGCCGGGGCGAGCCCCTGCCTCCTCAGACGACCGCGTCGCGCAGCCTGCGCGACGGGTCCGTCGCGACGTCGACGTCGACGTGCAGCGCCACGTCGCGGTTCATGAGCTTGCGCACCTGGCCCACCTCGCGCGGGGCGTCGACCACGAGGACCGCACGCACGGTCGCGAGCCGGTGCCCCTCGGCGTTGGTGCGGTGCGCACCTGCGACGGTCTCGAGGTACAGCGCGATCCAGCCCTCGTGACCCGACTCCCCACCGCTCGGGTCGCCGCGGTAGACGACCTCGTGGAACGGCGAGGGCGTGCCGAACAGCGCGATGTCGTGCCCGAGCTGCTGCGAGAAGACGTACGGGGCGTGCTGGGGGACGGGCGCGAGCCCGAGCAGCTCGCGGACGGGCTGCGGCTCGGCGGGCATCTCGTCGATGCCCAGGAGGGCCCGCACGGTCGGCTCGGGGTCGTGCAGCGCGGCGGACCAGTGCCCGCCGGGCACGGGGCCGAACACCGCGTTGTCGCGCGTCGCGCAGTCGCCCACGGCGTACAGGCGCCGCAGCGACTTGAGGGGCAGGTGCCCCGAGGTGCCCGACGGCGCCGCGACGGTCGGGGGAGCCACGCGCCCCGCGCTGTTGACCCGGATCGAGCCGCGCGGGTCGAGCGGGAGCGTGCCCTTGAGCCACGCGGTCGCGGGGCGTGCGCCGACGGCCGCGAGCACGACGTCGCCCTCGACCCGCGTCCCGTCGGCGAGGACCACGGCCTGGGCGCCGACCTCGGTGACCTGGGCCCCGGTGAGCAGCCGTGCGCCGGCGTCGGCGTACCAGCGGACCAGGTGGGCGCCGACCTCGGCGCCGAGCTGACGCTCGAGCGGGGTCTGCGCGGCCTCGAGCACCGTGACGTCGCAGCCGGCCTTCGCGGCGACGCCGGCGACCTCCGCGCCGATCCAGCCCGCGCCGATCGAGACCAGGCGCGTGCCGGGCGTGAGCCGTTCGCGCAGGCGCGCGGCGTCGTCGGCCGTGTGCAGCGTGAGCGCAGGCTCCCAGCCGGGCGGGCGCACCGGCTCGGACCCCAGGGCGAGGACCGCGACGTCGGCCGTGACGCGCCGTCCCGAGCGGGTCGTGACCACGACCTCCTCGGTCCCGGGCTCGAGGTCGACCGCCGGGTCGTCGAGCAGCAGCTCGTCGGCGAGCGTGCTGACGTCGACCCCGATCTCCCCGGTCAGCCAGGCGGGCTCGGGGCGGGACAGCAGCTCCTTGGACAGGGGTGGGCGGTCGTACGGAGGTACTCCCTCGGCACCGAGCAGCGTCACGCGCCCCGTGAAGCCGTGGGTCCGTAGCGCGGCGACGGTCTGGGCGCCGGCGAGGCCCGCGCCCACGACGACGACGGACCCGACCGCGGGACGCCGCGAGTGCGGCAGGACATCGGAGGTGACTGGTGAGGGCACGTTCACCACCGTAGTCGGCGGTAGGCTCAGAACCGTGAACTGGTGGGCAGCGTGAGCGACGTCACCGCGCGTGGGCGCGGACCGCACAACGACCCCTCGACGCAGCATCGACCGGCTGCCGCCCCTGCGTGGCACCGTCTCGACGGTGCACCCGAGGCGTCGGACGAGGCACGGCCGCTCCCCGTCGGGCCGCTCGCGGGGATCCCCCGGGTGAGCGCCGGGAACGGTGCGGGGGGAGTCCAGCCCGTCGAGCAGACGACCGTGGTCGTCACGCCGGCGCCGCAGAGCAACCTCGCGATGTGGCTCGTCTTCGCGGGCGTCCTGCTCGCGGTCGCGGTGACGCTCCTGGCCGGGGCCCGGGCGGGGGTCCTCGTCATCGTGGGGATCCTGGTCGTCGGGGCGGGGGTCCGCGCGTTCCTGCCCGGACCCGGGCCCGTGGGGCTCACGGTCCGGACCCGGTGGACCGACGTGATCATGTACCTCGCGGCGGCCACCGTGATGGGGGCCCTCGCGGTCACCGTCCCCAACATCTGAGCACGTACGACGAGGCCCGGCCCGCAGGAGCGGACCGGGCCTCGTCGTGCGTGCGGTGGGTCGGGTCAGGCCTTGGGGGCCGTGCCGTCCTCGTCCGACGAGTCCTTGCCGGTGCCGGCCTCGGGGGCCTCGGTCTCAGCGACCTCGGTGACCTCGACGGTCTCCACGGCCTCGGGGACCTCGACGGCGGGCGACGCCGCCTCCTCGGCGACCACGGCGGCGGTCGGGGCAGCGGCGGGAGCGCCGGTCACGTCGGTCTCCTCCTCGACCACGAAGACCTCGTCCTCGGCCAGGAGGTCGTCCTGGACGGGCGCGAAGGCGAACGCGCGGTAGAACAGGGCCGCGATGGCCGCGCCGACGAGCGGGGCGACGATGAAGAGCCAGAGCTGGCTCAGGGCCCACGAGTCGGAGAAGATCGCGGCCGCGATCGAGCGGGCCGGGTTGAGCGAGCCGTTGGTGAACGGCGCGGCGATGAGGAGCAGCGTGGCGAGCGACAGGCCGATCGCGGTCGGTGCGAGCTTGGAGTTGGACCGCTTGTCCGTGACGCCGAGGATCACGCCGACGAAGATGGCCGTGACGACGACCTCGATGAGGAACGCCGAGAACCACTCGAACGAGAACGCGCCGCTGGTGCTCGCGGCGAGGGGCGAGTGCTCGCCGAACCCGTTGGCGGTGCCCGAGATGAAGGCCTGCTTGGTCGCGTCGGCGATCACGGCGTTCTGCTGGAGGATCGGGAGCGCTGCGCTGGGGAGCGTCGCGAAGAGGATGAGCGAGGCGATGATGCCGCCGACGATCTGAGCGAGCCAGTAGGGCAGGACGTCGCGCCACGCGGTGCGCCCACCGATCGCGGCGCCGAGCGTCACGGCCGGGTTGAAGTGCCCGCCGGACACGTGGCCCACGGCCGCGATCGCCGCGAGGAGCGCGATACCGCCGGCGAGCGCGACCGGCAGGACCAGCCCGGCGCCCGTGAAGCGGCCGTAGAGCCCGACCCCGAGGATCGAGAGGACGAGGAAGAACGAACCGAAGGCTTCGGCGCCGAGCCGGGCGAGCAGGCTGGGTCCGACGACGACCGTCGCCTCTTCGACGACTACTGCGTCGGGTGCTGAAGTGTCCTGGGACATGATGTTCCTGTCTCGTGTACGTGAGGGGTCCGGGAAGGCCGGACGTTCGGGATGAACAGCCGACGTCGGTGCAGAACCGGCATCTCGGTGGCATCCTGCCACCGATCTCTGGGAGTTTGCTGATGAGAACGTGACCAGTCTCACCTGCTGAACTCGAGCGCGCCAGAGGGCGGTGCGACGTCGCGGCGGTGGGAACCGCCGTCGGGCACGAGGCCGGTGCTCTTCGCGAGCCCCCGCCCGGACGAGAGGGGCCCGCGGAAAGTATCTTGATGTCGAGAAGTCGAGTACCCTGGTCGGCGGTCAGCATCGACGGTTCGCGCGCGGAGCCCGGCACCCGCCGGGCGGCAGCGGGCGGCCTCAGGTTCCCCTCGCAGAGTTGGAGTTACCCCCGCATGGGCAAGATCAAGGTCGTCAATCCGGTCGTCGAGCTCGACGGTGACGAGATGACGCGCATCATCTGGCAGTTCATCAAGGACCGCCTCATCTACCCCTACCTCGACATCGACCTCAAGTACTACGACCTGTCGATCGAGAACCGCGACGCCACCGACGACCAGGTGACGATCGACGCCGCGAACGCGATCAAGCAGTACAACGTGGGCGTCAAGTGCGCGACCATCACCCCCGACGAGGCACGCGTCGAGGAGTTCGGCCTGAAGAAGATGTGGGTCTCCCCGAACGGGACCATCCGCAACATCCTCGGTGGCGTCGTCTTCCGCGAGCCCATCATCATCTCGAACATCCCGCGCCTGGTGCCGGGCTGGAACAAGCCGATCATCATCGGCCGTCACGCGCACGGCGACCAGTACAAGGCGACCAACTTCAAGGTCCCCGGCGCCGGCACCCTGACGCTCACCTACACGCCTGCCGACGGCTCCGAGGAGATCAAGCAGACGGTCGTCACCTACGGCGACGACGGTGGCGTGGCCATGGGCATGTACAACTTCAACGAGTCCATCAAGGACTTCGCGCGCGCCTCGTTCGCGTACGGCCTGCAGCGGAACTACCCGGTGTACCTGTCGACCAAGAACACGATCCTCAAGGCCTACGACGGCCAGTTCAAGGACCTGTTCCAGGAGGTCTTCGACGCCGAGTTCAAGGACCAGTTCGAGGCCGCCGGCCTCACCTACGAGCACCGCCTCATCGACGACATGGTCGCCTCGGCCATGAAGTGGGAGGGCGGCTACGTCTGGGCCTGCAAGAACTACGACGGCGACGTCCAGTCCGACACCGTCGCGCAGGGCTTCGGCTCGCTCGGCCTCATGACGTCGGTCCTCATGACCCCCGACGGCAAGACCGTCGAGGCAGAGGCCGCGCACGGCACCGTGACGCGTCACTACCGCCAGCACCAGCAGGGCAAGCCGACGTCGACCAACCCGATCGCGTCGATCTTCGCCTGGACCCGTGGCCTCATGCACCGCGGCAAGATCGACGGCACCCCCGAGGTCACGGCGTTCGCCGAGACGCTCGAGGACGTCGTCATCAAGACCGTCGAGTCCGGCAAGATGACCAAGGACCTCGCGCTCCTGGTCGGCCCGGACCAGGAGTGGCTGACGACCGAGGACTTCCTCGCGGCGCTCGACGAGAACCTGGCCGCACGCCTGGCCTGATCCTCGTCCCTCGCACGCCCGACGGCGCCGCTCACCTCGCCCGGGGAGCGGCGCCGTCGGGCGTCTGCGGAGACCCGCCACGACACCGCGCGCCGTGGCGGGCACGGCGCCCGGGCGGGGCGCGCCCGCCGCCTGCCGAGGCGTCCGCGGGTGTGACCGACGCCCCGTCCGCCGGGGGTGCGGGTACCCCTGGGGAGCGCCCGGGCGTTGTGACAGAGTGTGGGCATGACAACTCCCGTGAACGTGACCGTGACCGGAGCCGCCGGTCAGATCGGTTACGCCCTGCTGTTCCGCATCGCCGC
Source organism: Oerskovia sp. NPDC060338 (assembly GCF_042726295.1). Classification (NCBI taxonomy): domain Bacteria; kingdom Bacillati; phylum Actinomycetota; class Actinomycetes; order Micrococcales; family Cellulomonadaceae; genus Oerskovia; species Oerskovia sp. NPDC060338. The sequence continues at coordinate 357,311 of NZ_JBHXCQ010000003.1, read as the reverse complement.
AGGCCAGCTCCTCGGACCGGACGTGCCCGTCCGCCTGCGACTCCTCGAGATCCCGCAGGGGGTGAAGGCCGCAGAAGGCACCGCGATGGAGCTCGACGACTGCGCCTTCCCGCTGCTCGCCGGGATCGACATCTTCGACGACCCGCGGGCCGGGTTCGAGGGGGCCAACGTCGGCCTGCTCGTGGGTGCGCGCCCCCGTGGACCGGGCATGGAGCGCGGTGACCTCCTCGAGGCCAACGGCGGCATCTTCAAGCCCCAGGGCGAGGCGATCAACGCCGGTGCGGCCGACGACATCCGCGTGCTGGTCGTGGGCAACCCGGCGAACACCAACGCGCTCATCGCGGCGTCGAACGCGCCCGACGTGCCCAAGGACCGCTTCACGGCCATGACGCGCCTCGACCACAACCGTGCGCTGACGCAGGTCGCCAAGCGCGCGGGCGTGCCCGTCGCCGAGGTCCGCAAGGTCAGCATCTGGGGCAACCACTCGGCCACGCAGTACCCGGACATCTTCCACGCCGACGTCGCGGGCCGTCCGGGCGCCGAGCTCGCAGCCGACTCGGCCTGGCTCACGGGCGAGTTCATCCCGACCGTCGCCAAGCGTGGTGCGGCGATCATCGACGCACGGGGTGCGTCGTCCGCCGCCTCGGCGGCGAACGCCGCGATCGACCACGTCTTCGACTGGGTCAACGGCACGCCCGAGGGCGACTGGACGAGCGCGGGCATCGTGTCCGACGGGTCGTACGGCGTCCCCGAGGGCCTCATGGCCTCGTTCCCCGTGGTCTCGCGCGGCGGGACGTGGGAGATCGTCCAGGGGCTCGAGATCTCGGACTTCTCGCGCGGACGCATCGACGCCTCGGTCGCCGAGCTCGTCGAGGAGCGCGACGCCGTGCGGGGCCTCGGCCTCGTCTGAGCCACGAGGGTCGGCGCCCGGGGGCCCCCGGCGCCGCCCCCCGGGGGGGCCCGGGCCGGGGGGCCGGGCCCCCGGGTGCCGCCAACAGGCACCCGACGACCGGCCCGTAACGCCCGAACCCGACCCCAGGGCGGCAAATTACA
>NZ_JBHXCQ010000003.1:248758-356248 GCF_042726295.1 Oerskovia sp. NPDC060338 | reverse complement strand
GCGTTTCCTGGCCTTGCCCGCGGGGCCCAACCCCCGCCGCGGGCCCCGCGCCGGTGGAGGCGGGCCCCGCGGGGGGGGGCCCGGGCCGGGTGGGCCCCCGGGGGGGGGGGGGCGGGGCCCCGGGGCCCCCGACCCGCTGCGTGGCCGGTCCCTGTGGCCGGTCCCGCGGGTTCCCGCAACAGGACACCGTCGTCCGGACCATGACGTCCGGACCAGGACGCAGGGCCGGAAAATGCCTGCGTGCGCGTCGTACCCCCGCCATAGGATCGGCTGGCCATGACCGATGCACCCACCGGCTCTCCGACCGGCCCCGACGCTGCCCCTTCCTCACCGACCGTCTCCTCGACGGACCCCGCCCGCCGCCTGGACTGGCGGCGGCTGCGCGGCCCGCAGTCCGTCTTCGCGCTCGTCGCGCTCACCGTCGGGGCGGTCGGTGGTGCGTTCGGCACGGTCGTCGCGGGGTGGCTCGCGGCGGACCCGACGACGGCCACGCTCCAGCTCCTGGCCGCGTGCATCGTGAGCGCGGCTCTGCTCGACACGATCGGCCAGGTGGTCTGGGCGGGAGTCGTCGACCGGGCCGAGGGGCGGCTGCGCGGCGACCTCCTGTCCGCGGCGCTGCACCAGCCCCTCGCCACGCTCACCGAGCAGGCCGTCGGAGAGGTGCTCGACCGGGTCGACGACGACACCCACGCGGTCGGCACGCTCGTGCGCCGGCAGGCCTGGGGGGCGGGCCGCACCCTCGTCGGCGTGATCCCCATGTGGGTCGTCGCCGGGCTCACCTGGTGGCCGGCCTGGATCCTCTTCCCTGTGCTCGGTCTGGTCGCCGCGCTGATCGTGCGCCCCATGCTCGGCGAGATCGCTCGCCGCAAGGTCGTCGAGGAGGCGGCCTGGACGGACCACGCCGCGGTGTTCGAGGAAGCGGTCGCAGCACGCGACGACCTGCGCACGAGCCTGGGGCAGTCGTTCGCGGTACGCAGGCTCGCCGAGCGGTCGGCGCAGGTCCACCGACGCTTCGAGGCCGTGCTGTCGGTCGAGTCGCGCATGCTCCGCCGGGCCGGGCTCGTGCTCGCGTCGCTGCTCGCGGGCGTGGCCGTCGCGGGGGCTGCCCTCGCCGCCGACGGCGAGCTGGGCGTCGACCGTCTCGTCACCCTGTTCCTGGTCACGTCGATGTTCGTGGGGCAGACCGACAACCTGGTCCACCACCTCCCGGACATCCAGGAGGGGCTCGGGGCGCTCACGCGCATCCGTCAGATGCTCTCGGTCGCCCCCGAGCCGGTGGGCGGGCGCGACGTGCCGGCCGGGCCCGTGGGCATCGAGCTCCGAGACCTGCACTTCTCGTACGCCGAGGGCACCTTCGCACTGGACGGCGTGAGCCTGCACGTGCCCGCGGGCGCGACGGTCGCGCTCGTGGGCCGCACGGGCTCGGGCAAGTCGACGCTCGCGTCGCTGCTGTCCCGGGCCGTCGAGCCACCGCCCGGTGCGGTGCTCCTCGGGGGCGTGGACGTGCGAGACCTCGACCTGCAGGCGCTGCGCGCCGCGGTCGGCGTCGTGACCCAGCGGACCGAGATCCTCGCGGGCACGCTCGCGGAGAACGTCGCGCTCTTCGCCGACGTGCCGCGCACGGCCGTCGAGGACGCGGTGCGCGAGCTGCGCCTCGACGAGTGGGTCGCCGGCCTGCCGGACGGTCTGGACACGCTGCTCGGCCCGGGCGGGACGTCGCTGTCGGCCGGCGAGGAACAGCTCGTCGCGTTCGCCCGCCTGCTCGTGCGAGACGTCCAGGTCGTGGTCCTCGACGAGGCCACGGCACGCATGGACCCCTTGACCGAGGCGCGCGTCGTGGCGGCGTCGGAGCGGTTGCTCGCTGGGCGCACGGGCGTGCTCGTCGCGCACCGGCTCACGACGATCGAGCGCGCGGGCCTGATCGCGGTGCTCGACCGGGGGCGCGTCGTCCAGCAGGGTGTGCGGGCCACGCTCGCGCGCGTCGCGGGTCCCTATCGCGACCTGCTGGAGGCGAGCGTCGCGCAGGGCGGCTCGCCTGACGTCGCGCTCGTCGACCGGGGGAGCGAGGGCCGCGAGGACGCTGCGGCGGTCGGACTCGCCGCTGCTGAGGCGGACGGCGGTGTGGTCTCGGCCGCTGTCGCCGCCGCCGTCGTGGGAGCGGACCCGGAGACGACCGGCGCGCCCGGCGCGTTCGACGAGGCCGTCGGCGGCCGGCGTCGGCGTGGCGTCCCGCCGACCCTGGCGGACCCGGGTGAAGGCCCCAGCCTCGCGCGCGGCGTGCTGCACGCGCTGTTCGTGCGGCCGGCGTGGGGTGTCGTGGGGGCCGTGCTGTTCCTGGTGGCGAGCCTCGTGTCGGCGCAGGGGGCCGTGACCGGCTTCCTCTGGGGCCACGCGGTCCAGGGGCTCGACGAGGGGTTCCCCGCGGCGCTGCTCGTCCCGTTCGCGGTGCTCCTGGTGGTCGCGCCGCTGTGCCTCGCACGGGCCCTGTACGTCTACCCCCGCTGGTGGATCGAGGTCCTGCTGCGGGTGCGCATGTCGGTCATGACGGGCCAGACGCGCCAGCACCGCCTCTCGGCCACACCCCCGGGCGAGGTCGTGGCGCGTGCCATGGACGCCGACCGGTTCGTGCGGTACGCCGACCGCTGGGTGGACCTCGTCAACGGCCTCGTCATCGCCGGTGTCACGGCGCTGCTGAGCCGGTCGTGGCTCGCCGGGGCCGTGCTGCTCGCGGTCATGGTCGTCTCGGCGGCGGCGTCGACGCTCGGGCGCCCCATCGCGGGCCGCTCGGCGACGCGATCGTCGGCCGCGCGCGCCCGGTTCGGGCGGGCCCTGGTCTCGGCGCTCGACTCGGCGCGCTCGGTCAAGCTGGCCGCCCGGACGCCCCAGGTGCACGCGCACCTGCACGAGGTCGACGCGGGCCGCGTGCGTGCCGCGGTCTTCGAGCACCGCGTGCAGGCCGCGCTCGACGGCGTGCCGCTCGTGATGATCCAGCTCGGCGTCGTCGCGGCCTGGGCCGGGCTCCTCACCGGGACGTGGGACCTCGCGACCGCGCTCCTGGTCGCGAACGCGGTCAACGGCTTCGGCTGGTTCGGCGTCGTCGCCGGGGCGGTCGTGACGGAGGCTCCCGGGACTCGTTCGTGGCAGCGTGCGACGAGCCGCTTCGCGGCCGGGGCGGACCTCATGGACCTGCCTCGCGGCGTCGACCTCCTCACGGGCGAGGCACCCACCCCTGCCCCCGGCCCGCGTCAGGCGCTCGAGCTCCTGGAGCTCGCGGGGGTGAGCGCGCTGCACGACGACGGCACGATCGGCGTGCACGGCGTCGACCTGAGCGTGGAGCGCGGCGAGCTCGTGCTCCTGCTCGGCCAGGTCGGGTCGGGCAAGTCGAGCCTGCTGGCGGCGCTCGCGGGGCTCATGGAGCACACGGGTGACATCCGGTGGAACGGGACGGACGTCGAGGATGCCCAGACGTTCCTGCGCCCGGGCCAGGTCGCGCACGTCGCGCAGGTCCCGCGCGTCCTGTCGGGGACGTTCGCGGACAACGTGCGGCTCGGCCACGAGCGCGAGGTCCACGGCCCGGTCGCGGCCGCGCGGCTCGAGCGCGACGTGGTCGAGGCGGGCGGTCACGAGGCCCTCGTGGGGCACCGAGGGGTCCGGCTCTCGGGCGGTCAGGTGCAGCGGCTCGCGCTCGCCCGCGCGCTCGCGACCGACGCGGAGCTGCTCCTGGCCGACGACGTGTCGAGCGCTCTCGACGCCGCGACGGAGATCGAGCTGTGGTCGTCGCTCCGTGAGCGGGGGACCACGGTGATCGGTTCGACCTCGAAGCGTGCGGCGCTGGCCCGCGCGGACCGCGTCGTGGTGCTCCACGAGGGTGCCGTCGCGGAGGTCGGGCCCTGGAGCGACCTGGCGCCGCGCTGGAGCCACCTCGCGGGCTGACGTCCTCCAGCCCCCTGGCCCGGCCGGGCAGCGATCACGCTTCCCGGCCGGGCTTCGCGCTGTCCGGGGTCGTCCCCGTCGTGGAGGCCACGGGTTCGGCGTGCCGACATGCGGTTGCACCCTTGCTGCAACTTTCAGCAACGGCTACAGTCTGGGTCAGCCGGCGTCGGGGAGCGCCCGGCTCGGGAGACCACGTGGAGCGCAGGGGCTCGGTCACCCGGCGGTGCGTACGCACGTCCGACTCCCCGGTCGACAAGGGAGTCCTCATGGCATCACCCCGCCCCAGGCGGTCGTCCAGACCGCGCCGCGCCACAGCGTCCCTCGCGGCGCTGTCCGTCGGGCTCACCGGGCTGACAGGCTTCACGGCCGTCGCCAACGCGGCGACCGGCCCCGCGGCGTCCGCGACGGACGCGGCCCGCACCTTCGCACTCGTCGGCAGCCTGCAGGACGAGGCCGGCTGTGCAGCCGACTGGGACCCGGCCTGCGCCGCGACCGAGCTCGCGCCGACCGGCGCCGAGGGGGTCTACTCGGCCGACTTCACGGTGCCCGCGGGCACCTACGAGTACAAGGTCGCCGTGAACGACACGTGGGACGAGGCCTACGGCCTGAACGGCGGCGCGGACAACATCCCGCTGGTCGTCGGTGGCCCCACGACCCTGCGCTTCACGTTCGACGACGTCGCCAAGCGCGTCTCGCTCGCGCCCGTCGAGCTCGGGGGAGCCTACGACGAGGCGAGCGACGCAAAGATCGTGACCCCGCCCGTGCGCCAAGCCGGCTCCGACGAGCAGTTCTACTTCGTGATGACCGACCGCTTCGCGGACGGCGACCCCACCAACAACGAGGCCGGCATCGAGGGCGGTGCGCTGCACTCGGGCTACGACCCCACGGACAAGGGCTTCTACCAGGGTGGCGACATCCAGGGCCTGCGCGACCAGCTCGACTACATCGACGGGCTCGGGACCACCGCGATCTGGCTGACCCCGTCGTTCAAGAACAACCCGGTCCAGGGCGAGGGAGCGAACGCGTCGGCGGGCTACCACGGCTACTGGGTCACCGACTTCACGCAGATCGACCCGCACCTCGGCACCAACGCCGAGCTCGAGGCACTGATCGACGAGGCCCACGCCAAGGGCATCAAGGTCTACTTCGACATCATCACCAACCACACGGCCGACCTGATCGACAACGAGCAGAAGCAGTACTCGTACGTCGACCAGGCGACCTCGCCGTACAAGGACGCCGCGGGCACCGCGTTCGACCCGGCCGACCACGCGGGCAAGGACACGTTCCCCGCGATGGACGCCGCGACGTCGTTCCCCTACACGCCCGTGGTGGCCGAGGACGCGAAGGACGCCAAGGTCCCCGCGTGGCTCAACGACACGACGCTCTACCACAACCGCGGCAACTCGACGTGGTCGGGCGAGTCCGTGACCTACGGCGACTTCGACGGCCTGGACGACCTCATGACCGAGAACCCGCGTGTCGTCGACGGGTTCGTCGACGTCTACCAGGGCTGGGTCGACCTCGGCATCGACGGCTTCCGCATCGACACGGTCAAGCACGTCAACTTCGAGTTCTGGGAGACCTGGACCACTGAGGTCCTCGACTACGCCCACTCGAAGGGCAAGGACGACTTCTTCATGTTCGGCGAGATCTACGACGCCGACGCGGCCAAGCTCTCGCCCTACGTGCGCAAGACGGACATGAACTCCGTTCTCGACTTCGCGTTCCAGTCCTCGGCCGCGAGCTTCGCGAGCGGCAACAGCGCCAAGGGCCTGTCCCAGCTCTTCGCGAGCGACGACATGTACACGACGCCGGACTCCTCGGCGTCGGCGCTGCCCACGTTCCTCGGCAACCACGACATGGGCCGCATCGGGTACCTGCTGCAGACCACGGGCGACGCGCAGCGTCGTGACGAGCTCGCGCACGACCTCATGTACCTCACGCGTGGTCAGCCGGTCGTCTACTACGGCGACGAGCAGGGCTTCGCGGGTGCGGGCGACGGCAAGGACAAGAACGCGCGGCAGTCGCTGTTCGCGACCCAGGTCGACGAGTACGCGGACCAGAAGCTGATCACGGGCGAGACCGCCGGCAGCCAGGACCGCTACGACACCACGTCGCCGCTCTACACCCACATCGCCGAGCTCTCCGCGCTGCGCTCCGAGAACCCGGCGCTCGCGCAGGGTGCCCAGATCGAGCGCTACACCGACTCGGGCGCGGGCGTCTACGCGTTCTCGCGCGTGGACCGCACCGAGAAGATCGAGCACCTCGTGGGGCTGAACAACTCGGCCGCGGCCAAGACGGTCAGCTTCACCACGCTCACGCCCGGCGCGACGTACGCGCCGCTCTACGGCGGCGGCGACGCGGTCACGGCCGGTGACGACGGCAAGGTCTCGCTCACGGTCCCGGCCCTCGGCTCGGTCGTGCTCAAGGCGGACCGCGCCGTGGGCGTCGAGTCCACGGGGGACGTCTCGGTGGCCGTACCGGCCGCGGGGGCGGGCCTCACCGGGGTCGCCCCGGTCGCCGCGGACGTCGACGATGCCGCGTGGTCCGAGACCAGCTTCGCCTGGCGCGTCGTCGGGTCCGACGAGTGGCAGGGCCTCGGCACGGCCGAAGACACCTCGCCGCGCGTCTTCCACGACGTGAGCGACCTGGCCAAGGGCACGCTCGTCGAGTACCGGGCCGTGACGGTCGACGCCGACGGTGACCGCCACGCGGCCTCGACGTTCGCGAGCGTGGGCAACTCCGTGAGCGGTGACGAGGACGTCGAACCTCCGACGGACATCGACCTCGTGACGGTCGCCGGGAGCCACAACTCCGAGATGGGTTGCGCGGGCGACTGGGCCCCCGGCTGCGAGGCGGCCAAGCTCACCAAGCGTGCCGACGGCGTCTACGCGGGCACGTTCGACATCCCGGCGGGTACCTACGAGTACAAGGTCGCGATCAACGGGTCCTGGGACCTCAACTACGGTGTCGGCGGCGCGAAGGACGGTGCCAACGCGACGTACACGACCGCGGGTGGCCCCGTGACGTTCTACTGGGACCCGGTCTCGCACGACTTCTCGAGCTCTGCACAGGGCCCGATCATCACGGTCGCGGGTTCGTTCCAGGACCAGCTCGGCTGCTCGGCCGCCTGGTCTCCGGACTGCATGGGCTCGTGGCTCCGTGACCCTGACGGTGACGGGGTCTACACGCTCACGACGTCGGCGCTCGCCACGGGTGCTTACGAGGGAAAGGTCGCGCACGGTCTGAGCTGGGCGGAGAACTACGGTGTCGGCGGCGTCAAGGACGGCCAGAACTACTCGTTCAGCGCGTCCGACGGCAAGTCGGTCACGTTCTCGTACGTCCTCGCGACGCACGTGCTCACGATCGAGGTCGCGGATCCCCCGCTGCCCGGGACCGGTCAGCAGGCCGCGCACTGGGTGACCAGCGACCTGGTCGCGTGGCCGCGCGAGCTGCTCGCGGGCGCCGACCCGGCGACGCTGGGCTGGACGCTGCACACCGCACCGGCGGGCGGCCTGAGCGTCGCCGACGGTGTGGTCGTCGCGCCTGAGGGGTCGTCGTCGTTCGGTCTGGTCCTCGACCCGGCGGGCCTGCCCGACGACGTCGCGGAGGACTTCCCGGCCCTCGCCGACGCGGTGGCCCTGCGGGTCACAGGCGCCGACGGCGAGCCGATCTCGGTGGACGCGGCGACGACCGCGCTCACGGGGCAGCTCCTCGTCGCCCAGCGCGCCGGTACCGCGGCGGACGCTCCGCTCACCGCGGCGACCGGCGTACAGCTCCCCGGTGTCCTGGACGACCTGTTCGCCGAGGGCGCCGCGGACCGCACGCTCGGCGCGAGCATCTACACCAACGGCAAGTGGGCCTCGTTCGCGCTGTGGGCTCCCACGGCGAAGAGCGTCACGCTCCTCGCGTGGCCCGGTTCGGGCGACGCCGCGGACCTGAAGAACGAGGACGCGCGGCGGTTCCCCGCCGAGCGTCAGTCGGACGGGACGTGGACGGTCGACGGCAAGGACGCCGACAAGAAGTTCGGCTGGGTCGGGGCCAGGTACCTCTACGAGGTCAAGGTCTTCGTCCCGTCCACGGGCAAGGTCGAGACGAACGTCGTGACCGACCCGTACTCGCTGGGGCTGACGCTCAACTCGACCCACTCGGTCGTCGTCGACCTCGACGCGAAGGACACCCAGCCGAAGGTCTGGAAGGACACGCCGGCTCCCGTCGTGGAGCGGGCCGTCGACCAGACCATCTACGAGCTGCACGTCCGGGACTTCTCGATCGCCGACACCACGGTGCCTGCCGCCAAGCGTGGCACGTACCTCGCGTTCGGCGAGAAGAAGTCGGCCGGCATGACGCACCTCGCCGAGCTGGCCGACGCCGGTCTGACGACGGTGCACCTGCTGCCGACGTTCGACATCGCGACCATCGAGGAAGACAGGTCCAAGCAGTCGGTCACCGATGACCTGAACGGCTTCGCGCCCGACGGCACCGAGCAGCAGGCCGCGGTGTCCGCGATCCAGGGCACGGACGGCTTCAACTGGGGCTACGACCCGCTGCACTTCTCGACGCCGGAGGGCTCGTACGCGGTCGACGCCGAGGGCTCGGCGCGTGCCGCGGAGTTCCGCACCATGGTCGGGTCGCTGCACCAGACCGGGCTCCAGGTCGTGCTCGACCAGGTGTTCAACCACACCGCAGCGAGCGGTCAGGACGCCAAGAGCGTCCTGGACAAGGTCGTGCCCGGCTACTACCACCGCCAGAACACGACGACGGGTGCGGTCGAGACCAGCACCTGCTGCCAGAACCTCGCGACCGAGCACGCCATGACCGGCAAGCTCATGGTCGACTCGGTCGTCACGTGGGCCCGCGACTACAAGGTCGACGGCTTCCGCTTCGACCTCATGGGTCACCACTCGAAGCAGAACATGCTCGACGTCCGGGCCGCGCTCGACGAGCTCACGCTCAAGAAGGACGGCGTGGACGGCAAGGCCGTGTACCTGTACGGCGAGGGCTGGAACTTCGGCGAGGTCGCCGACAACGCGCTCTTCGAGCAGGCCACGCAGGGCCAGCTCGGAGGCACGGGCATCGGTACGTTCTCCGACCGTCTGCGTGACGCGGTCCACGGCGGGTCTCCCGTCGACGGGGCCTCGACCTTCACGCAGGGGTTCGGCACGGGCCTGGCGACCGACCCGAACGGGCAGCCTGCCCGGGCGGGGGAGCCGGGGACCGTGAACGACGGGTCCGACGACGAGCTGGCGTCGCTGGGTCACGAGACGGACCTGGTCCGTCTGGGCCTCGCGGGCAACCTGCGCAGCTTCACGTTCACGACCTCGACGGGTGAGGCGCTGCGCGGCGACCAGATCGACTACCGGGGTGCGCCCGCAGGCTACGCGGACTCTCCCGAGGAGATCATCAGCTACGTCGACGCGCACGACAACGAGACGCTGTTCGACCTGCTGACCCTCAAGCTGCCGACGGACACGTCGATGGCCGACCGGGTGCGCATGAACAACGTCTCGCTCGCCACGACGGCTCTCTCGCAGACGCCTTCGCTGTGGCACGCGGGCACCGACCTGCTGCGTTCCAAGTCGCTCGACCGCAACAGCTACGACTCGGGCGACTGGTACAACGCGATCGACTGGACGGGCACCGACAACGGGTTCGGCAAGGGGCTGCCGCTCGAGGCGGACAACGGTGAGAAGTGGCCTCTCATGGCGCCCCTGCTCGCGAACCCCGCGCTCAAGCCGACCGCCCAGGACATCGCGTCGGCCTCGGACAACGCGGCCGACCTGCTGCGGCTGCGCTCCTCGACGGACCTGTTCCGCCTGGGCAGCGCGGACCTCATCAACCAGAAGGTCACGTTCCCCGACGCGGGGACCGGTCAGACGCCCGGCGTGATCGTCATGAGCATCGACGACACGATCGGCAAGGACGTGGACAAGGAGCTCGACGGCGCGCTCGTCGTCTTCAACGCCTCGCCCGAGCCGGTCACGCAGACGGTCGCCGGCCTCTCGGGACGCGAGTACTCGCTCTCTCCCGTCCAGGCTCGCGGAGCCGACCCGGTCGTCAAGACGACGACATGGGACGCGGCGACCGGGACGGTCACCGTCCCGGCACGTTCGGTCGCGGTGCTCGTCGAGCCCAAGGCCGCGAAGGTCGAGCTCACGACCTCGACGCGCACCCAGTGCGTCGCAGGACGCGCGACCCTCACGGTCAGCGCGGTCAACGCGGGTCCGGTCCCCGCCGCGGTCAAGGTCGAGACGCCGTTCGGCGCCAAGACCTTCACCGGCGTGCTGCCGGGCAAGAGCGCCCAGCAGACGTTCGCGACGCGTCTGGCGACGATCCCCGCCGCGACGGCCACGGTCACGGGGACGGCGACGATCGGCGGCAAGGAGGTCCGGACGGTCTACGACGTGTCGTACGGGGCACGCGACTGCTCCTAGCCTCCCTGCCGGTCCGCTGAGTGCGGAGCTCTCGCGAGACTCTCTCGCACGAGCTTCGCACTCGGTGCGTCGCCGGGGTCAGACCGCGTCGAGCCGGTCCCGCACCTCCGGGTCGAGGTCCAGGTCCGCCGCGCCGAGCAGCTCGTCGAGCTGCGCGACGGTGCTGGGCCCGACCACGGGGATCACGGGCACCGGACCGCCGAGCAGCCACGCGAGCGCGACCTGGTTCGGCGTCGCGCCGACCTGGCGTGCCACCTCGTGCAGCACACGCCGACGCTCGAGCGAGGTCGGGTGCCCGTACCCCTCCCACAGCTCCTTGTCGTCGCGCACCATGGCCCCCTGCAGGAGCGGGGAGTAGGCCGTGACCGCGAGCGGCGGGCGCTCGTCGCTCCCGGTCGAGCGTGCGTAGTCGAGCAGCTCGGGCGAGGCCCAGTTGTGCCGGTCGGGGTCGGGAGTCGGGTAGAGGTAGCTGAGCTGCTCCTGGACCACCCCGTAGGGGGCGACGCCCTGTCGCAGCGCCTCCTCACGCGCCTCGACCACGCGCCACAGCGCGACGTTCGAGATGCCCGAGATCCCCACGACCCCCTCGGCCTGGAGCTTGCCGAAGGCTCCGACCGTCTCCGCGAGCGGGGTGTCGAGGTCGTCGACGTGCCCGTAGAGGACGTCGAGCCGGTCGACCCCGAGGTGCCGCAGGCTCTCGTACGCCTCCCACGCGACGGTCTCGGCCGCCAGGCCCTGGAAGTTGGTCGGGGGAGTGTTGGACAACGGCAGGGCGGGGTCCTTCTTGGCCGCGCCGAGCTTGGTCGCGATCCGGACCTGATCGCGCACCCCTCGGCTCACGAGCCAGCGAGCGATCAGGTCCTCGCTGTCGCGCCCGTTCCCTCCTGCCCAGAAGCTGTAGTTGTTGGCCGTGTCGAGGAAGGTCCCTCCGGCCTCGAGGTAGCGGTCGAGGATCGCGAACGAGGTCTCCACGTCCGTCAGGGTGCCCATGTTCATGGTGCCGAGGCAGAGCGTGCTGACGTCGAAGGACGTGCGGCCGTCGCCGAGGGTGCGGTAGCGCATGGTGGTCTCCGGTGAAGGGTGCGGCGGGTTGACGCTCTCCACGCTAGAAGGCGAGCGGCCTGGGTGTACGGTCCATTGGCATGGCATCGGACCAGACCAATTCGCGCCGGCGGTTCGCGGCGGACGTGTCCCGTGCGTCCGGTTCGTCCGGCCCAGGCCCGACGGCGGCGCTCGCCTGGGAGACAGTCCTCGACCTGGGCGAGGGGCCGGCACCGCTCCACGCCCGGCTCGGTGACGCGGTGCGGGCCGCAGTCCTCTCGGGGAGGGTCCCTCCGGGCGCAGCCCTGCCGCCGAGCCGGGTGCTCGCCGAGACGCTCGGTGTCTCGCGCTGGGTCGTGACCGAGGCCTACGGTCAGGTCGTCGCCGAGGGCTTCCTCGAGTCCCGGACCGGCTCGGGGACGAGGGTGCCGCTCGCGGCCGGGACCGCCCCGCCGTCCTCCCGAGCCGCACACGACGACGTCGGGACGCGAGCGACGTCGTCGGGCCGTGCAGGCACGGGGACCCGTGCCCCGCGAGCGCGCTTCGACCTGGGGCCCGGGGTGCCCGACCTGCGGCACGTCCCGCGCGCCGCCTGGGTCCGCGCGCTGCGCGAAGCCCTTGCCGTCGCCCCCGACGCCGACCTCGCCGCGCCGGACCCGACCGGTCACCCCGCGACCCGGGCGGCGCTCGCGACCTACCTCGCGCGCGCCCGGCACGTGCGGGCAGGGGCGGGCGACGTCGTCGTGACCCACGGCGCGGACGACGCGATGCGGCGGATCGCCGCCGCGCTGCACCAGGCCGGGCACCGGGCTCTCCTCGTCGAGGACCCGAGCTGGCCGCGCCTGCGCGAGACGGCCGCGGCCGCAGGGCTCACGCCCGTGCCCGTCCCGGTCGACGAGGACGGGGTCGACGTCGACGCGCTCCTCGCGGCGTCGCGCCGGACCGGGGCGCGGGCCGCGCTCGTGACTCCCGCCCACCAGTTCCCCACGGGTGCTGCCCTGTCGCCGGGGCGCCGTGAGGCCCTCGTGCGCTGGGCGCGGGACGTCGACGGCGTGCTCGTCGAGGACGACTACGACGCCGAGTTCCGCTACGACCGCCGCCCCGTGGCCGCGATGCAGGGCCTCGCGCCCGACCGCGTCATGCTGCTGGGCTCGCTCAGCAAGACGATGTCCCCCGGGTTCGGGCTGGGGTGGGCCGTCCTGCCGCCCGGGTGGCTCGACAGGGTCGTCGACCGGGGTGGTGCCGGACCGTCCACGATCGACCAGCTCGCGCTGACCAGGTTCCTGGTCTCGGGCGCGTACGAGCGGCACCTGCGCGCGTCGCGCGGCCGGTTCCGTCGCCGCCGCGAGGCGCTCGTGGCCGCGCTCGGGGCCGCGCTGCCGGGCGGCGCGAGCGTCACGGGGATCGCCGCGGGCATGCACGCCGTGGTCACGCTCCCGCCCGGCGTCGTGGCCACGGACGTGGTGCGTGAGGCGGTGCTGCGCGAGGTGTCGGTCACGGCGATCGAGCGGTACCGGGCGACGGCCGCCGACGGTAGCGATCGAGAGACGGACCGGCTCGTCGTCGGGTACGGCAACCTCGCGGACGCGCGCGTCGAGGAGGCGGTGGCCCGGCTCGCGGCCGCGGTGCGGGCCGCGAGGCCCTAGGGTGCGTCCCCCGAAAAGACGATGACCTGCTCCATCGCTCGATGTACGTTCATCTCTGAACCCGCCCAAGGCGCGCCTACCCGGTAAGGCGCGTCCTGCCTGCAGCTGGTGAGGGTGGCTGCCCGTTCGAGCCGGGCCGGGTCCGAGAGGGGCCCTCGCGCTGCAGGCGCGATGGGCCCCTCGCCTTCCGGTGCTGGTAGCGTGCCCAGCCGTGACGACCGCGCCCACCCCGAGCCCCGTGACCTTCCGGACCGCCCGCCTCGACGACCTCGCCCGCGTCGTCGAGCTCATCGCCGACGACGCGATCGCCGCCCGGCGCACGGGCGAGCTGGGGGACGAGCACCACGTCGCGTTCGCCGCGATCGACGCGGACCCGAACAACGAGCTCGTGGTCGCGGACGTGGGCGGCGAGGTCGTCGGGGTCATGCAGCTGACGTTCGTCCCGGGCATCTCGCGGCGCGGGGCGACCCGGTTGCTCGTCGAGGCCGTGCGCGTCGACTCGCGGCAGCGCGGACAGGGGATCGGGCGCGCGATGATGGCGTGGGCGCACGAGCGCGGGCGCGAGCGTGGTGCGTCGCTCGCGCAGCTCACGTCGGACAAGGCTCGCGGGGACGCGCACCGGTTCTACCGTTCGCTCGGCTACGCGCAGTCGCACGAGGGGTTCAAGCTGCCGCTCTGACGCCGCCGCGCGAGCGCTTGGTCCACCGGGTCGTGACGACGTGGAGCGTGGCCCGAGGAGTGATCGTCATGTCGCCGAGCGTGCAGTTCGGGTCGTCGATCGAGGCGTGCGACAGCCCGAACTGCACGCTCGGCACATGCGACAGGGTCCGTCAGCGGAAGACGATCGTCCGGTGCCCGTCGAGCAGCACGCGGTGCTCGGCGTGCCAGCGCACGGCCCGTGCGAGCGTGCGGCGCTCGACGTCCTCGCCCAGCGCCACGAGGTCCTCGACGGCGCGCGAGTGGTCGACGCGCTCGACGTCCTGCTCGATGATCGGCCCCTCGTCGAGGTCGCCCGTCACGTAGTGCGACGTGGCGCCGATGAGCTTGACGCCGCGGTCGTGGGCCTGGGCGTAGGGGCGGGCGCCCTTGAAGCTCGGCAGGAACGAGTGGTGGATGTTGATGACCTGGCCCGACAGGTCGCGGCACAGGTCGTCGGACAGGATCTGCATGTACCGCGCGAGGACGACGAGCTCGACGTCGAGCTCGGCCACGAGCTCGCGCAGCCGGTCCTCGGCCCCTGCCTTGGTGTCGCGCGTGACGGGCACGTGGTGGAACGGCTTGCCGTAGAACGCGGCGATGTCCTCGAGGTCGCGGTGGTTGCCCACGACGCCCACGACCTCGATCGGCATGCCCTGCGAGCGCTCGCGGTAGAGCACGTCGACGAGGCAGTGCGCAGCCTTGGACACCATGACGAGCGTGCGCACGCGGCGCCCGACGACGTCCAGGTTCCACGTCATGTCGAACGCCTCGATCACGGGTGCCAGGGCGGCCTCGAGCTCGTCGCGCGAGGCGGTCGACTCGACCTGGACACGCATGAAGAACAGCCCCGACAGCGGGTCGCCGAACTGCTGAGACTCGGTGATGTTGCCACCGTGCTCGGCGAGCGTCCCCGCGACGGCGTGCACGATCCCCGGACCGTCCGGGCAGGACAGCGTGAGGACCCAGTGGGTGGGCGTGGGCGCGGGAGCGTTCGACGAAGGAGTGCTGGACACGGTCCCAGGGTAGCCGCGATCGAGGGGGTGAGACGGTCGGCATTCCACCCGCGGACGCGGACGTCGAGGGTGCCCGGATCTGACACGATGGGACCATGACCGACACGCCGATGACCATGGACCTCGTCACGGACGAGCACGCGGGGGAGCTCCTCACGCTCCGCCGGGCAGCGTTCGTCACCGAGGCGCAGCTCTACGGGGACCCCAACATCCCGCCGCTGACCCAGACGCTCGCGGAGCTCAAGGCGGACCTGGCGACGCCGGGCGTCATCACGCTCGGTGCGTGGCAGGGGCCGCGCCTGGTCGGTTCGGTGCGCGTCGAGATCGAGGGCGGCAAGGCCACGCTGGGCCGGCTCGCTGTCGCCCCGGACCTGCAGGGTCGCGGGATCGGCACGCAGATGCTCTTCGCGGTGCTGCCGCACCTGCCCGAGGAGACCACGGAGATCTGGGTCTTCACGGGCAAGGACTCCAAGCAGAACCTCGAGCTCTACACGCGTCACGGCTACGAGGAGCAGTACGACAAGGCCGCGGGCGACCTCACGTACACGTACCTGCGCCGCATCCTGGGCGAGGCCGAGGCGCGCAACGCGAGCGACGCCGTCGGGCAGGACTGAGCCCTCACGCACCGGCGAGGCGCGTCCCCTGGACGGGGACGCGCCTCGCTGCGTCCTGGGCGGGGACCGCACCGGCCCGACGGCGGGGCGCACGCCGCGCGGGCACGTCCCGAGGCGCGCGGGACGGCTCGGACGACGGCCTCAGGGGGAGCGGACCCACCACTTCTGGTTGGCGGTCCCGGCGCAGCTCCAGAGCTGGACGGGCGATCCGTCGGCCGTGCTGAAGTCCTTGACGTCGACGCACCGGTCGGCCTGCGGGTTGACCAGGTCGTGGCTCGCGGTGAGCACGAACTGCTGGGCAGGATCGCCCGAGCACGGCGCGGTCTGGACCTTCGCGCCGTCCTCGCGGGCGCCCCACGCGACGTCGAGGCAGCGTCCGAGCGTGCGGACCGTGCCGTCGGCCTCGAGCGTCCACTGCTGGTGGGCGGCGTCCGAGCACGTGCGGACCTGGACCGGGACGCCGGGGGCGGTGTCGCCCCAGGGCAGCTCGAGGCACGTCCCGCCGAGCCCCACGAGCTGCCCCGTCGTGGCGACGGGCGACGTGCCCGGCTCGTCGGGTCGGTCCCACGCGTACGCCCGGACGTAGTCGACGACCATCTGCGCGGGCAGCGGGGTGCTCGCGTCGGGTGCTCCCGGCCAGTCCCCACCGACCGCGAGGTTGAGCAGCAGGAAGAACGGGTCGTCGAACACCCAGGGTGCCCCGCCGGTGTCGGCGGCGGTCTTGTGCGAGTATGCGACGCCGTCGACGTACCAGGTGATCGAGTCCGGTGCCCAGTCGACCGTGAAGGTGTGGAAGTCGTCGGCGACGCGTTGCCCCCCGGGGAGCGTGAACGACTCGTGCACCGCGTCCGCCCCCGAGTACCCGGGACCGTGCAGGCTTCCCCACACCGTGCCGGGCTCCTGACCGACGTTCTCCATCACGTCGATCTCGCCGCTCGCGGGCCACGGCTCCGAGGTGAAGATGTTCTGCCCGAGCATCCAGAACGCGGGCCACGTCCCCTGCCCGCCCGGGATCTTGATGCGTGCCTCGAAGCGCCCGTGCTGCTGGGCGAACCGGTCCGCGGTGATGAGCCGTGCCGACGTGTACTCGCAGCGTCCGTAGTGGCACTGATAGCCGGCCGGGTTCTCCTTGCGGGCCGTGACGACGAGGTGACCCGCCCCGTCGGTCGAGGCGTTGCTCGGGCTGTCGGTGTAGTACTGGCGCTCGTTGTTTCCCCACCCGCTGCCTCCCGTCTCGAGGCGCCAGCGTGCAGGGTCGGGCGGGGCGCCGGGGGCGCCGTCGAACTCGTCGGACCAGGTGAGCGGCCCGGGCGGAGCACCCATGGTCGGGGCGGCGCTCGCGGTCCGGGCGACCGGAGGCCCGACGGCGGCGGCCGCGAGCGTCCCGAGCACCGCGACCACGATCACGGCCGAGAGCAGGAGGCTGGGGGACGTGGAGGTGCGCATGATCACTCCTTGCAGGTCGAGACGTCCTCGGCGTAGCGCAGCCACGACGGGAGGTCGGCGACGAACGCGTCACGCACGTCGGGGGCACCCGCCGCACGCCAGTCGACGTCGTCGTCGATCTCGATCTCGTACTTGTCCCACTCGAACCAGTTGACCATCTTGAGCTGCGGGAACCGCTCGTGGGTCTCGGGGGAGAAGACCTGCCGCCACCAGGCGCGCTTGATGTCGAGCTCGGCCGCGCCACCGCGCGAGGGCGTGTAGATCGCGGCGGTCTCGGGGACCGCGACCGGGTGGCCGTGCTCGACTCCGTACACGGTGTAGAAGTCCGGGACGGCGGCGTCGTCCCCGGCCGTGCCGACGTAGGTGCCCGTCAGCATCGCGAGGAACTTGCCGTCCTCGGGGACCTCGTTGTTGCCCCAGGGGCGCTGGTTGCCCCAGTGGTAGAGCGAGACGCCGACCCAGTCGACGGCGTCGTCCCCGGGGAAGTACGGGAGGTAGCTGTCGTCGGACATGGTGACCGTGCCGTCGCCGTCGGTGTCGAGGGCCGCGTAGTCGGCCGACCCGGGGAGCGCCGCGAACTGGCCCCCGGTGAACGGGTACCCGCCCCCGTAGTTGGGCGCCCACATCATGGCCGTGCCGGGCGCCTGGTCGTGGACCGCCGCGGCGACCCGCCGGAACGTCTCGACGTACGCCGTGGGCTGCTGGCCCCACGCGTACCACGAGCCGTTCATCTCGTGCGCGAACCGCAGCACGACCGCGACTCCCTGCTGGTTGACCTCGCGCAGGTCGTGCGCGAGCGTCGCGATCACCTCGTCGCTCATGGCGGCCAGGCCCGCGTGCGGCTCGAGGGTCAGGAGCAGCACCCCGCCGTTGGCCTTCATCTGGGTGACCGCGCTGACCGTGTGCTCCCAGGTCGCCCGGTCGTAGGGGACGTCGGAGAACTGGACCGCGACGGCCGGGGCGTGGCCCAGGTACGTCCGGTGCTCCTCGAGCGTCTCGGACGCCCAGTCGAGGTTGACCCCGAGCAGCGTGCCGTCGTCGGGGACGACCTGCGCGGCGTCGGCCGTGCAGGCCTCGGGGGCAGGCGGCGGCCCGGCCTCGGGCGGACCCGCGACCGCGAACCCGGCGCCGACCGCCCCCACGCCCAGGAACATGATCATGACGGGCGTCACCAGGCCGGGCCGCCGCCGGCGCCCGCTCGTCCCAGGGAGGTAGAACGTCATCAGGAGGCCCGGGTGGCGAGCAGTCCCCGCGCCTCGTCGTGGCCGCCGTAGATGCGGGCCACGGTGTCCAGGCGCAGCGCGGTGAAGGCGTGCCGGACCGCCGCCGAGGCCCCGAAGAACCGCAGGTCGCCGCCGCGCGAGCGGACGACACGCAGCAGGTCCAGCAGCCCGGCGACCCCCGACGGCGAGACGCCGTCGACGCCCGAGACGTCGAGCAGGACGAGCACCGGGCCGTCGGCGACGGCTGCGGCCACGGGGCCGCGCAGGGCCAGGACGGCCGCTGCGTCGAGCCTGCCGCCGGTCGGGAGGTCGATGCTCGTGACGGGGTGGGTCAGGGTGAGGTCGGGTGCGCTGACGATGGTGGCCATGGTGAGCTCCTGGGTGCGTGGCGGACGGTGAGGTCGAGCGGGAGATCCGTCGGGTCGAGGAGGGAGGTGAGCCCAGCGCCGTTGCTGTCGTTGCTGTCGAGCCCGTCGCTCACGGCCTGGGCCGCGAGGAGCGCGGCGGACGGGGGAGTGGGGTCCACGACGGAGTCGCCGGGACCGGTGTACCGCGCTGCACGCAGCGCGGCGGACAGGAGGGCGAGGTCGACCACGACCCACGCCAGAGTGAGGTAGGTCGCCGGGGCCGAGGCCTCGCCCGCGAGCATGCGGGCCACGCCGATCGCCGAGGCCACGAGCAGCACGGCCGTGGCCACGACCTGGGGGAGCACGTGCCGGTAGCCCGTGCCCGTCGCCTGCTTGGTCTTGGAGGTGACCGAGAACGCGATGTGCTTGCCGAGGAACACCGCCGACGCCCCGGAGAGCGTGGCCGCTATCCACGTGGGGAACAGCGCGAACGACATCTGCTGCCCCCGCCACAGCCCACGGCTGCCCCGGCCGGAGAGCTGGAAGAGGAGCTGGCAGGCCACGAAGAACGGGATGAAGTGGAGGAAGAACAACGTGGGGTCGGCGTGCAGCGGGAAGATCCCGACCGTCAGGAAGAGCACCGGTGCGGAGAGGTAGACCAGGGCGGCGAACCCGCTCAGGTAGCTCGTCATGGTGCCCAGGTACATGAGCCGCTGGGCGAGCGTGAGGCCGCGGACCATGAGCGGGTTGTCGCGGAAGAAGACCTGCATCGACCCCGTCGCCCAGCGCAGGCGCTGGGAGAGCGCGGTGCCCACGTCCTCGGGCGCGAGGCCGTGGACGAGCACCTCGTGGTGGTAGACGCTCGTCCAGCCCATCGCGTGCAGGTGCATGGCCGTGGCCATGTCCTCGGTGATGGTCGTCGTGTCGAGGGGGTTGATCGTCAGGGCCTGGTCGGTGCGGGCCACGTCGACCAGCTCCAGGACGCCGTCGAGCTCTTCGAGCAGCTCTCCCGCGACCTCCTCGGGGAGCGGTGCTGCCCCGGGGCGCGGAGCGAGGGCTGCGGCGAACGCCGCTCTCAGCTCGGACGTGATCTCGGTCAGGACGTCGCCCCGACGGAACTGCCCCTCGGCGCGCCGGACCGCGGCGAGCGCCTGCTCGGCCACGGGCATGGCCGTGGGCTCGCGGACCGCGAGCTGGCTCAGCAGGTCCTGCAGGCGCGACCTGCCGGCGCGCAGCGCGGCCCGCATGCTGCCCCGGGCGTCCCGGCTGAACCGGGTGAGCCCGAGCGCCATGAGCGCCTCACGCCGCAGGACCGCGTTCGAGCCGCAGAAGAACGCGGCCCCCCACCCGTCCTTGCCCTGCTGGATGGGTCCGTAGAAGAGCTCGGCCTGGGTGCCCAGGGGGTCGTTCGGGGGGACGTTCCAGAAGTGCTGGGGCGTCTGGACGAACGCGACCTCCTCGTCGTCGAAGTACCCCAGGACCCGGTCGAGGAACCGCGGCTCGGGGACCTGGTCGGCGTCGAGGATCGCGACGAGGTCGCCGCTCGTGCGGAACAGCGCGTTGTTGACGTTGCCCGCCTTGGCGAACCGGGGGCGCCCCTCCCACTCGGGACCGCGGGTGATGTACCCGATCCCCACGCGCGAGGCCGCGACCTCGAGCTCGGCCCGGTTGCCGTCGTCGAGGATCCACGTCGCGTGCGGGTACGTCATGTCGCGTGCGGCGATCGCGGTGCGCAGCACCAGGTCCACGGGCTCGTTGTACGTCGTGACGAACACGTCGACGCTCAGGCCCTCGGGCGCCGGGGGAGCGGGCGCCCGCCGTCTCGCGTTCCACATCGTCAGCGCGTAGAGGACGGTCTCGCCGAGGCTGTACGTCTCGGCCAGGACCAGGGGGACCGCGATCCACCAGGCGTCCCAGGCGACGGTCCCCGTCCAGCGCCAGCCGATGTAGACGAGCCCGAACGCCACCGCGACCACGGCCAGGAGCCGTACCGCCGCGAGCCTGCTGCTTCCCATGCGTACCTCCGCCGGACGACGAGACCAGGTCGGGTCGTCGTGGCGCGCAGGACGCGCACGGCGGCTCGAGAGCGGCGGCGGCGATGACGTCGGGACGGGCAGAGACACCCCTGCGTGCCTGTCACGACGGCGGGCGACCGGGTGTCCCCGGACCTCCTGCGGTGTCGTGCTCCGAACGTAGGGGCAGACGCGGGCAGGACGGAAGCACCGCGCCGTCCGTTTCGCGCGTGATGCGAGGTGTGCGCCCACATCTCCACAGGTCGGCAACCCGGTGGTAACGCCCCGTCACGGTGGCTGACGTCCCGTTCACGGGGACGTCACGTGCGGCGCTCGCGGCCGCGGCACGTTCGTGCGCGTCGGGTGGCCCGACGGCGCCACGCACGGTGCGGGGAGCAGTCCGGCGGGTCCGGGCCTGCGGACGGAGGGCCCTTCGGGACGCTCGGTGGCCCCGGCACCACCCGTCGGCCTGGGCTCAGCCCAGGCGCACGCTGCGTCGCGGCGTCGTCATGGCGCCGGTGATCGCGGCGATGATCTCCTCGTAGCTCGTGCCGGGTCCCGAGAAGCTGCCGTTGTTGCGCCCGTGGCGCAGCACCTCGATCCGGTCCGCGACCGCGCGCACGTCGGTCATGTTGTGGCTGATGAGGATCACGGCGTGGCCCAGGTCGCGCAGGCGCTCGATGTGGGTCAGGACCTCGGCCGTCTGCGAGACGGACAGCGAGGCCGTGGGCTCGTCGAGCACCACGATGCGCGGGTCGCCGAGGAGCGTGCGGGCGATCGCGACGCTCTGGCGCTGCCCGCCCGACAGGTCGGAGACGAGCGTGCGCACCGAGGGGATGCGGGACGTGAGGTCGCGCAGGATGCGCCGCGCGTTCTCCTCCATCGCGGCCTCGTCGAGGCGCGGACCCCGGTGCAGCTCGCGCCCCAGGTAGAGGTTGGAGACCACGTCGAGGTTGTCGCACAGCGCGAGGTCCTGGAAGACGGTCGCGATGCCCAGCGCGTGCGCCGCGGCCGGGGAGGGGATGGTGACCGGGACGCCGTCGGACTCGATGATGCCGGCGTCCGGGGTCAGCACGCCCGCGATGACCTTGGCGAGCGTCGACTTGCCCGCGGCGTTGTCGCCCACGAGCGCGACGACCTCGCCGCGATGGACCTCGAGGTCGATGCCCTCGAGGGCGCGGACCGCGCCGAACGACTTGTCGATGCCGTGCAGCGACAGTGCGGGGAGGGCGGAGGAGCTGCTCACGTCGTGTCACCTGTTCGTGCTCGGGCGCCTGGGGGCGTCGGGGTGCCCACCACGTCGTCGTGGTGCGGCGGTCGTGCGGTGGTCGGGGTCCTGGGTCGGGGCGTCGCCCGGAGGGCCCGGGTCATCCGGGGGCTCCCGACCGGCCCGCGCCACCAGGGTCCTGGGCCGACGCCAGCCCGACCGGGCCGGGCGTGCCGGGGGCGAGGCGGACGTCGCTCGCGACGTCGGTCGACTGGAGCGCGAGCGCGAGCGCACCCATGACCTCGGCCTGGGGTCCGAGCTCGCTCAGCACGACCTCGACGGGCGCGATCGTGTTGGGCACCAGGTGCCGGCGGACCGCGTCGCGCAGGGGGCCAGCGAGGATCTCGCCGGTCTCCGCGAGCTCGCCCCCCACGACGATGACCTGGGGGTTCATGGCGCTCGCGAGCGTGGCGACCGCGATGCCGATGCGATCACCGGCGTCGGCCACCACGCGGCTGCAGCCCGGGTCGCCGGCCAGCGCCCGGGAGATGACGTCGCGCAGCGTGAGGTCGCCGTGGCTCGAGCGCAGGAGGGCGAGGAGCGCGTCGGAACCGACGACCGTCTCGAGGCAACCACGGTTGCCGCAGCGGCAGATGGGTCCTGCGGGGTCGACCTGGACGTGCCCGATCTCCCCGGCCGTGCCCGCGTACCCGCGATGGACGTTCCCGTTGATCACGACGCCGGCCCCGGTCCCGTACGAGACCCGGACGAACACCGAGTCGCGGACGGCGCGGGCCGCACCGAGCTCGGCCTCGGCGAGCGCGGCGAGGTTCGCGTCGTTGTCCACGACCACGGGGCGGGCCAGGCGCTTGGACATGACCTGGCCGACGTGCAGGTCGTCCCAGCCGCGCATGATGCCGCGCACCGAGATCATCCCGGTCGAGATGTCGACCGGGGCGGGCAGGGCCATGCCGACCGTGAGGAGCTCGTCCGTGGACGCGCCCACGCGCTCGAGGAGGTCCATGACGAGGAGCGCTGCGCGGTCCAGGCCCGTGTCGACGCGGTGGTCGACGGGCAGGGGCATCTGCTGCTCGGCCACGATCGTGCGGCCGAAGTCGCCGAGCGCGACCTTGAGGTGGCGGTGGCCGAACTGGATGCCTGCCACGAGACCGAGCTGGCGGGCGAGGGTCACCTTGAGGGCGCGTCGTCCGGAGCGCGAGGTGGGTCGGGTGTCGACGACCCCTGCCTGGGTCAGCTCCTTGACGATGGTCGACACCGTCGCCGTCGAGAGTCCCGTGGCCTCGGCGAGCTCGACCTGGGTGAGTCCGCCGTAGCGCTTCACCGCATCCACGATGCGCGTTCGGTTCGCTTCTCGGAGTGAGGTCTGCGAGCCGGGCGTGGACCGGTCGTTGTTCACAGGAAGGAGCGTACACGCTCCTGGGAGCCGCAGAACGGAGGCAGAACCGGGAATCCGCGAGGTGCTCCGGGTGGTACCGCTCCCACTCTGAGTTCGAGTCTCGAACACAATTAGGTCACGAACTGATTACTGCGCTTGACGCTCGAACTCAAGGGTGGCTAGTTTCACTGCAGTGCCGACCGAGGCCTCGCGGATTCCCTCCGCGGCTCGGAGGCATCCCGGGCCTCACAGCTGAGGCCCGCCCTGGTTCGAAGACGAAAGGGAATGACGATGACGTCTATGCGCAAGGCGGTCGCCGCAGCTGCCGGGATGACGCTGCTGTTCGGTGCTCTCACGGCCTGCAGCTCGGAGCGTTCGGGTGGAGAGTCCGGCGGTGGCGAGACGGGGACCGACACGCCCCTGATCGGCATCGCGATGCCCACCCGCAGCCTCGAGCGCTGGAACAACGACGGTGCCCACCTCGAGGAGCTGCTCGCAGGAGCCGGCTACGAGACCACCCTCCAGTACGCCGACAACAAGGTCGACCAGCAGATCACGCAGCTGCAGAACATGATCAACCAGGGGGCCGACGTCCTCGTCATCGCCTCGATCGACGGCACGGCGCTGGGCCCCGTCCTCGACGCGGCGGCCAAGGAGGAGATCCCGGTCATCGCCTACGACCGACTGATCAACGACTCCGAGCACGTCGACTACTACGCGACGTTCGACAACGAGAAGGTCGGCACGCTCCAGGGCGAGTTCATCGTCGAGCAGCTCGGCCTGGCCGGCGGTGCCGGCCCCTTCAACCTCGAGCCCTTCGCCGGGTCGCCCGACGACAACAACGCCCGCTTCTTCTTCAAGGGAGCCTGGGACGTCCTGAGCCCCTACGTCGAGAAGGGCCAGCTCGTCGTGCCCTCGGGCAAGGCACCCGCCACGGTCGACGACTGGACCACGATCGGCATCCAGGGCTGGGAGTCCGCCAAGGCCCAGTCCGAGATGGAGAACCGGCTCAACTCGTTCTACACCGACAAGAAGGTCGACGTCGTCCTGTCGCCCAACGACTCGCTCGCGCTCGGCATCGAGCAGGCGCTCGAGGGTGGCGGCTACACCCCGGGCGACGCCTGGCCGCTCGTCACGGGTCAGGACGCCGACGAGGCCAACGTCAAGAACATGCTCGCGGGCAAGCAGGCCATGACGGTCTGGAAGGACACCCGCACGCTCGGTGACCAGGTCGCCACGATGGTCCAGCAGATCATCGACGGCGAGGAGGTCGAGGTCAACGACACCACGACCTACGACAACGGCGTGAAGGTCGTGCCGTCCTACCTCCTCGACCCGCAGGTCGTCACGTCGGACACCGTCCAGTCGTCGCTCGTCGACTCCGGCTTCTACACGGCCGACCAGCTCGGCCTCTGACCGGTCGGCGCCGCGCCCGGCCCTGGGGTCGCCCCGGGGCCGGGCGCGGTGAGCACGACAGGAGCATGACGAGCGGCGGGATCGCGCGGTCGGCCGACGGCCGCGCGATCCCGCCGACAGGAACGGACGAGTGAGGAGCTGACCCATGGCCAGCGAGAGCAACATCCTCGAGATGCGGGGGATCACCAAGGAGTTCCCCGGCGTCAAGGCCTTGCAGGACGTCACGCTGGACGTGCGTCGAGGCGAGGTCCACGCGATCTGCGGGGAGAACGGGGCCGGCAAGTCGACCCTGATGAAGGTGCTGTCGGGCGTCTACCCGCACGGCACCTACGAGGGCACGATCGTCATGGACGGCGAGACGTGCGAGTTCCGGACCATCCGGGACAGCGAGGCCCGCGGGATCGTCATCATCCACCAGGAGCTGGCGCTCGTGCCGCACCTGTCGATCGCGGAGAACATCTTCCTCGGCAACGAGAAGGCCTCGGCGGGGATCGTCGACTGGCACCGGACCACGAGCGAGGCCGCCGCGCTGCTCGAGCGCGTGGGGCTCGGCGAGAACCCCGCGACCAAGGCCATGGACATCGGGGTCGGCAAGCAGCAGCTCGTCGAGATCGCCAAGGCGCTGTCCAAGCGCGTGGACCTGCTCATCCTCGACGAGCCCACCGCGGCGCTCAACGACGAGGACAGCGCCCACCTGCTCAAGCTGATCGACGAGTTCCGCAGCCACGGGATCACCTGCATCATCATCTCCCACAAGCTCAACGAGATCGCCGCGATCGCCGACCGCGTGACGATCATCCGCGACGGCGCCACGATCGAGACCCTCGACCTGCACGGCGAAGAGCCCGTGACCGAGGACCGCATCATCCGCGGCATGGTCGGCCGCTCGCTCGACAGCCGCTTCCCGGAGCACGAGCCGACGATCGGCGACGAGGTCCTGCGCATCGAGGACTGGACGGTGCACCACCCGATCGACACCGACCGTGTCGTCGTCGACCACGCGAACCTGCACGTGCGCGCGGGCGAGATCGTCGGCATGGCCGGCCTCATGGGCGCAGGGCGCACCGAGCTCGCGATGAGCGTGTTCGGGCACTCGTACGGCTCCAGGATCTCCGGCAGCGTGTACAAGAACGGGACCCTCATCCGGACGCGCAGCGTCAAGGAGGCCATCGCCCACGGGCTGGCCTACGCGACCGAGGACCGCAAGCGGTACGGGCTCAACCTCATCCAGACCATCCGCGAGAACATCTCGGCCTCGGCGCTGGGCAAGGTCTCACGCTGGGGCGTCGTCGACTCGCAGGCCGAGACCCAGGTCGCCGAGCGCTACCGCACCGACTTCCGGATCAAGGCCCCGACGGTCGAGGCCGTCGTCGGGAAGCTCTCGGGCGGCAACCAGCAGAAGGTCGTCCTGTCGAAGTGGGTCTACTCCGACCCCGACGTCCTCATCCTCGACGAGCCGACGCGCGGCATCGACGTGGGCGCCAAGTACGAGATCTACGCGATCATCAACGCGCTCGCCGACGCCGGCAAGGCCGTCGTCGTCATCTCCTCCGAGCTCCCCGAGCTCATCGGCCTGTGCGACCGTGTCTACGCGATGAGCCAGGGCCGGATCACCGGCGAGGTCGCGCGCGCCGACGCCACCCAAGAAGCACTGATGCACTACATGACCATGGACAAGGGAGTCACCGTCCGATGAACGCCGTCAGGGAATACCTCGGCCGCAACGTCCGCCAGTACGGCATCGTCGCGGCACTGCTCGTGATCGTCCTGCTGTTCCAGGTCCTCACGGACGGACGACTGCTCTACCCGAACAACGTCGCGAGCCTCATCCAGCAGAACGCCTACGTGATGATCCTCGCGATCGGCATGGTCATGGTGATCGTCGCAGGACACATCGACCTGTCGGTCGGCTCGGTCGTCGCGTTCGTCGGCGGCCTGTGCGCCATCATGATGAGCCAGTGGGACCTGCCGTGGCTCCTCGCCGTGGTCCTGTCCCTCGGGGTCGGGGCGCTCGTCGGGATGTGGCAGGGCTTCTGGGTCGCGTACGTGGGGATACCCGCGTTCATCGTGACGCTCGCGGGCATGCTCATCTTCCGTGGCCTGGCGATCGTCCTGGTCGGCACCACGGTCGCCGGCCTGCCGAGCGGGTTCATCGCGATCAGCAACGGCTCGGTGCCCAACTGGTTCGGGTTCGTCGGGAACCTCGACGTCGTGACCCTCGTGATCGGTGCGATCGGGATCGTGGCCTTCGCGATCGCGCAGTGGCGCTCGCGGACCTCGCTGCGTCGCCACGAGCTCGCGGTCGAGCCGTTGCCCGCGTTCGTCGTCAAGATCGTCCTGGCCGCGGTGCTCATCGGTGTCGTGACGTACTGGCTCTCGCTCAGCTCGGGCGGCACGCCGATCGTCCTGCTCATCGTGGGCATCCTCATCATCGCGTACTCGTTCGTGCTCAACCGCAGCGTGTTCGGTCGGCACATCTACGCGATCGGCGGGAACCGGCACGCGGCGGTCCTGTCGGGAGTCAACTCGCGTCGGGTCGACTTCGGCATCTTCGTCAACATGGGTGTCCTGGCCGCGGTCGCGGCCGTCATCACGACGTCACGTGCCGGGGCCGGCGTGGCCGCTGCGGGCATGAACTACGAGCTCGACGCGATCGCCGCGTGCTTCATCGGCGGCACCGCGGTCGCGGGCGGCGTAGGACGCGTGTCCGGGGCCATGATCGGTGCGCTCATCATGGGCGTGCTCAACATGGGTCTGTCGATCATGGCCGTCGACGCCGCCTGGCAGCAGGCGATCAAGGGCCTGGTCCTGCTCCTCGCGGTCGCGTTCGACCTGCTGAGCAAGAGGCGCGCCGCACTCTCCTGATCCGTCGTGAGGAGAGGTGCGGTGGGGGGACGGCAGCACGGGCGCACACCCGTCCTGCCGTGACCGGACCAGCGGGGTGCGTGCGGCGAGAGCCGCGCGCACCCCGCTGTGCTGTGCCGGGCGCCCGACGGCGGAGCGCACCTCGTCCGCCGAGGGCGACGGCCTTCGCGGGAAGGGGCGCCCGACCGCCCGGCGCGTGCTCCGCCGTCGGGCCCGACCCCCGCCCGGCGCGGCCTGGACGTGCCGTGATACGGACCACCTGCCGCGGCCCACCGACGTGGGCTAGGATCGTGCACGTCGCGACTGGCGCACCCGCGCCCCGCACGCCGCCCTCCGGGGAGGCCACGGGACGGACGGGGATGGTGGATCACCACCGGGGAGCGGCATGCTGTGTAGACGACGGGTCGTTCGCCTGGGCCCCGGGTCGCCCCCTGTGGGGACGTGCCCGGATAGAGCACGCCTCCCCACGAGACCGTCATCCGCAGACAGAACCCAAGGAGACGCATGAGCGCCCAGCCGGACAACGTCCTGAACCAGTCCCTGCTCGAGGTCGACCCGGAGATCGCCGCGGTCCTCGACGGGGAGCTCGCCCGCCAGCGAGACACCCTCGAGATGATCGCGTCGGAGAACTTCGTGCCGCGCGCCGTCCTGCAGGCGCAGGGCTCGGTCCTGACGAACAAGTACGCCGAGGGCTACCCGGGCCGCCGCTACTACGGTGGCTGCGAGCAGGTCGACGTCGCGGAGAACCTCGCGATCGCGCGCGCCAAGTCGCTGTTCGGCGCCGAGCACGCCAACGTCCAGCCTCACTCGGGTGCGACCGCCAACGCGGCCGTGCTGCACGCCCTCATCAACAAGGGCGACAAGATCCTCGGCCTCGAGCTGGCGCACGGCGGCCACCTCACGCACGGCATGAAGATCAACTTCTCGGGCAAGCTGTACGACGTGTCCGCGTACGGCGTGGACCCGCAGTCGTACCGCATCGAGATGGACGAGGTCCGCAAGACGGCCCTCGAGACCCGCCCCGACGTGATCATCGCCGGCTGGTCCGCGTACCCGCGCCACATCGACTTCGCGGCGTTCCGCGAGATCGCGGACGAGGTCGGCGCCAAGCTCTGGGTCGACATGGCGCACTTCGCCGGACTGGTCGCCGCGGGCCTGCACCCGTCCCCGGTGCCCTACGCCGACGTCGTGTCCTCGACGGTCCACAAGACCATCGGCGGCCCCCGCTCGGGCTTCATCCTGTCCAGGGAGGAGTTCGCCAAGAAGATCGACTCCGCCGTGTTCCCGGGTCAGCAGGGCGGCCCGCTCATGCACGTCGTCGCGGCCAAGGCCGTGTCGTTCAAGATCGCCGGCTCCGACGCGTTCAAGGACCGTCAGGAGCGCACGCTGCGCGGCGCGAGCATCATCGCGGACCGCCTGGCCCAGCCAGACGTCGCGGAGAAGGGCGTGTCCGTCCTCACGGGCGGCACCGACGTCCACCTGGTGCTCGTGGACCTGCGCCACTCGGAGCTCGACGGCCAGCAGGCCGAGGACCTCCTGCACGCCGTGGGCATCACCGTGAACCGCAACGCCGTGCCGTTCGACCCGCGCCCCCCGCGCGTCACCTCGGGCCTGCGCATCGGCACGCCCGCGCTCGCGACGCGTGGCTTCGGCGACGAGGAGTTCACCGAGGTCGCCGAGATCATCGCGGCCACGCTCAAGGCAGGTGCGGGCGCCGATGTCGAGGGCCTGAGCGCTCGTGTGCAGAAGCTGACGGCCGACTTCCCGCTGTACCCGGGTCTGTCGCAGTAGTCACCCGTGAGCCGCTGAGTGCGGAGCTCTTGTGCGACACGCCCGGCGAGTCGCACAAGAGCTCCGCACTCAGCGGTCTGTTCGTCCCCGCCAGACCCTGAGGAGCCCCATGACCGCGCAGATCCTGGACGGCAAGGCCACGGCCGCCGCCATCAAGTCCGAGCTCAAGACCCGCCTCGTCGGCCTCGCCGAGCGGGGCGTCGTGCCGGGACTCGGCACGCTCCTGGTCGGCGACGACCCCGGTTCGCAGTGGTACGTCGCGGGCAAGCACCGCGACTGCGCCGAGATCGGGCTGTCGTCGATCCGTGAGGACCTGCCCGCCGAGGCCACGCAGGAGGAGATCGAGGCCGCGGTCCGCCGCCTCAACGAGGACCCCGCGTGCACGGGCTACATCGTGCAGCTCCCGCTGCCCAAGGGCATCGACACCAACCGCGTGCTCGAGCTCATCGACCCCGACAAGGACGCCGACGGTCTGCACCCGACCAACCTCGGCCGCCTCGTGCTGCGCGTCAACGAGGAGGTCACGTCGCCGCTGCCGTGCACGCCGCGCGGCATCATCGAGCTCATCGAGCGCCACGGGATCTCGCTCGTGGGCAAGGAGGTCGTGGTCGTGGGCCGCGGCGTGACCGTGGGCCGCTCGATCGGCCTGCTCCTCACGCGCCGCGCGGTCAACGCGACCGTGACGCTCACGCACACGGGCACCCAGGACCTGGCCTCGCTCGTCCGCCGGGCCGACGTCGTCGTGGCCGCGGCAGGCGTCAAGGGCATCATCACGCGCGACATGGTCAAGCCGGGCGCCGTCGTGATCGACGTGGGCGTCTCGCGCGAGGTCGACGAGGAGACCGGCAAGAGCCGTGTCGTCGGGGACGCCGACCCGGCCGTGGCCGAGGTCGCGGGCTGGATCTCCCCGAACCCCGGGGGCGTCGGGCCCATGACGCGCGCGATGCTCCTGGCGAACGTCGTCGACTCGGCCGAGCGCGCCGCGGGGATCACCGCCTGAGGCTGTGGCTCTCCGGACACATCGGGACGGGCGCGGCCTCCGGGGCGCGCCCGTCCTGCTCTCTCCGACGCCTCTTTTCTGACGTACCGTCGTGCCGGACTGCCGAGCAGGACTAGTGTTCCGCCATGACCCCCGCGTCCCGGGCCGGGGGAGACGACGGCATCGCGGCCCTCGTCCCCGCCCCTCTCGTCGTCCCTCACGTCGTGCGCCGCGCGCGCTGGAGCGCCACGGCCGCGTACGCGGCGCAGGGCTTCGGCTTCGCCGTGATGCTGACCAACGTCCCCACGTACGAGCGCTACCTGGGCATCGGCCCCGACGTCATCACGCTCGTGATCCTCGGGGTCTGCGTGTGCGCAGGGACGGGCAGCGCGCTGTCCGGCTGGTTCGCCGCCCGCTTCGGGTCGGCGCGCGTCGTGACCGGTGGGCTCCTGGTGGCCGCCGCCGGGATCCTCGCGGTCGGACTGAGCGCGGGGGCGGGGCTGCTCGCGACGTTCTTCCTCGCGTTCGCGGTGTACGGGTTGGCGCTCGGGTCGGTCGACGCCTCGACGTCGATGCAGGGCATCGACGTGCAGCGCGCGTACGGACGCAGCCTCATCGCGTCGTTCTTCGCGGCCAACGCCGCGGGCGGGGTCGTCGGGTCGCTCGCTGTGTCGGGCGCGGCGGGGCTCGGGATCGCGCTGCCCGTGTCCTTGGCGCTGGTCGCTGCGGCCGTCGCGGTGACGGCGCTCGTGCTGCGGGCCGGGCTGCTCTCGCGGACCGCGGCGGTCGCGGTCGCGGGGGAGGCGGGGGTGCCCGGTCGGGTCGGGGGTGGCACGCGTCAGGTGCCCGACGGCGCCGCTCCCGTCACGGGGACGGGCGGCGGGTCCGGGGCAGGCGGCGAGGGCGAAAGGCATGGCGGTGCGGTGGCTCCCGCCGTGCGGGTTCCTCGTGCCACGACGGGCATGGTCGGGGCGGGGACCGTGATCGTGCTGGGCCTCGCGATGCTGGCGTTCCCCGTCGCGGACTCCGCGGTCTCGAGCTGGGGTGCGACCTTCCTGCAGGACGTGCTCGGGGCGAGCGCCGTCGTCGGGCCGCTGGGGTTCGGCGCTTACCAGGCGACCTTGATCTGCTCGCGCCTCCTGGGGGACCGCGCGGTCGAGCGCTGGGGGCGCGTGCGTGTCGTGGCGCTCGGCGGTGCGGTGGGGGTCGTGGGGCTCGGGCTCGTCGCGGTCTCGCCGGTGTGGCCGCTCGCGGTCCTCGGGTTCGCCGCGACGGGGCTGGGGCTCGGGGTCGTGGCTCCCATGGCGTTCTCGGCCGCGGGAGACCGGGCCGCGGAGTCGGTGGCCGGTGCTGCCGTGGCCCCTGTGGCACCTGCTGCCGGTGGTGGCCCGGCGGCCGGCGTCGGGCCGACCGTCGAGGAGGCGACCGACCGGGCCGTGGCCCGGCTCAACGTCTTCACCTACGTCGGCGCCGTGCTCGGTGGCGCGATGACCGGGGTGTTCGCGACGACCGACACGCTGCGGCTGGGGTTCGGGGTGCTGGCCGTGCTGGCGCTCGCGACGGTCGTGCTCGCGGGGCGCTTCCGTGAGGCCAGGCTCCCCGTCGGCCCGTCGGGAGCGTGAAGGGCGTCGCGCTGGTCCTGAGGGGGCCGCAGGCCGCGGAGGCGACGCACCCGAGGTGGGCGGCCGATTCGCCGGGCGCCTACGACGACCGGCGTCGTGAGGTCGTGACGCCGTGACGAGCGTCTCGCGGCCTCGTTTTCCCCCGTGTGGGTGGCGTGGGGTTTGATGGCCGGGTGCTGACGATCGCTACTGCCAACGTGAACGGGATCCGCGCCGCCTACCGTCGGGGCATGGACGCCTGGGTCGCCTCGCGCACCCCGGACGTCATGCTCCTCCAGGAGGTGCGAGCCCCCGACGAGATCCTGAACGAGCTCCTGGGCGAGGGCTGGCACATCGCCCACCAGGCGTGCGACATCAAGGGCCGGGCAGGGGTCGCGGTCGCGTCGCGCCTGCCTGTGACGGCCGTGCGGATCGGCCTGGGCAAGGGGGAGCCGGAGCCGCCCGTGGACACGGGTCGCTGGGTCGAGGCGGACCTCGAGCTGCCCTCGGGCGAGAAGCTCACGGTCGTCTCGACCTACATCCACTCGGGCACGGCCGGCACGCCCAAGATGGACGAGAAGTACGCCTACCTCGAGAAGGTCACCGAGCGCCTGCGCGAGCTCTCGGCCGCAGGGGGCCTCGTCGTCGTCGCGGGAGACCTGAACATCGCGCACAAGAACGTCGACATCAAGAACTGGAAGGGCAACCAGAAGTCCGCGGGCTTCCTGCCCGAGGAGCGCGCCTACCTCGACACCTGGTTCGACGATCTGGGGTTCGTCGACCTCGGGCGTCGTCACGGCGGAGAGGGCCCCGGCCCGTTCACCTGGTGGTCCTGGCGTGGCCAGGCCTTCGTCAACGACTCGGGCTGGCGCATCGACTACCAGCTCGCGTCCCCGGCCCTGGCCGAGCACGCGGTCAAGGTCGAGGTGGACCGCGCCGACGACTACGAGAGCCGCTGGAGCGACCACGCCGCGCTGGTCGCGACGTACGACCTCTGAGCCCGGGGCTCCCCGGATCAGTCGTGGGCCGGGACCGGGAGCTCGGTCATGCGTGACAGCGGCGACAGGAGGACGGGCAGGGCGCCCAGCGTCATGACGGCCGCCCCGATCCACAGCGCGGGGGTCACGCCCCACACCGTCCCGATCCATCCGCCGAGCAGTCCGCCGATCGGGATGGGGCCCCACACGATGAAGCGGGCCGAGGCGTTCATGCGGCCCAGCAACGCGGGCGGGCACAGCCGCTGACGGAAGCTGACCTGCGCGACGTTGTAGACGACGACCGCGAGGTTGAACACGAACCCCCCGACCACGAGCACGACCGGGACCAGGGCTTCCCCGGCGCCGGTCGTCGCGCCCGTCGCCGCCACGATGGCCGCGGCGGGCGTGATGGCGTAGGACAGCCCCGTGAACACCGCCGAGGCGGGGATGATCCGTGCTGGGCCGACCCAGCGGGCGGCGCGGTCGGCCACGACCGCGCCGAGGAGGCCGCCCGCGGCGCTCGCCGAGAGCACGACGCCGTAGGTCGCGGTCCCGACGTCGAGCGTGCGCAGGGCGAAGATCACCACGACGGCGTTGCCGATCGCCCCGCCCAGGTTGCTGAGCGAGGTGCAGGCGAGGATCCGTCGGAGCAGCGGCTCGCTCGCGACGAAGCGGAGCCCCTCGGCGATCTCGGTGCGCAGCGGGCGTCGCGACGCGGGGTCGGGCAGGTCCTCGCGGTGGCCGATCCGCGCCATCGCGAACGCGCTGGCCAGGTACGTGCCGACGGTCGCGACCATCACCAAGGGAGCGGACAGCACCCGCAGCGCGACCCCGCCGATCGCGGGACCGGCGATCATCGCGACGGACTGGGTCGCCTGGAGCTTGGAGTTGCCCTCGACGACGTGGTCGAGCCCCACGAGGCCGGGGACGTAGCTCTGGTGCGCGACGTCGAAGAACAGGCTGAAGGTGCTGATGACCACGGCGGCTCCGATGAGCAGCCCCATGCTCGCGTGCCCCGTCAGGGCGGCGACGACCACGACCGAGAGGATGAGGGCGCGTGCGAGGTCGGCCGCGACGAGCACGCGGCGCTTGCGCATGCGGTCGACCCACGCCCCGGCCGGCAGGCTGAGGAGCAGGAACGCCGCCGTCTCCGCCGCGTTGAGGGCGCCCATCTGCCACTCGGTCGCGTGCAGGTGGGACACGGCGAAGATCGGCAGGACGAACCCCGTGAGCTGCGCACCGAGCTGCCCCAGCGCATCGCCACCCCACAGGTAGCGGAAGTCGCGGTGGTGGATCAGGCTGCGCGGGGACGCAGCGGTGCGCACCTGCGGTTCGTCAGACGTCATGCGGGACAGCGTGCTGCAAGTGATTGGGAAATGTCAATCAGTTAGCCTGTGGGGGTGACCCCGGACCATGCAGCCCCCAGCGCGCCGCACTCAGCCGCAGCCGCAGCCGCGGCCGCAGGGCGCGGTGCGCACGCGCCGACCGCCGACCTGCCGACGGCCGGCGACTCGGTCGCCGAACGGGACGCCGACGCGCGCGCTCTCGCGTCGACGGTGCGCGTGCGGATCCTGCGTATCTGCCTCGACGAACCGCGGACCAACAAGGAGATCGCCCAGCTCCTCGGCAAGAACCCGGCGACGACGCTCCATCATGTCCGGACGCTCGTGGCCCGGGGGTTCCTCACGGCGCAGCCCGCGCGCACCGGGGCGCGCGGAGCGCGGGAGGTCCCGTACCTCGCGACGGGCCGGTCCTGGACGACGGACCTGGGGCCTGGCGGTCACCAGGTGCTCCTCGACGCGTTCCTCGAGGAGCTGTCGGCGGCCGACCCGGCGCGTGTCGACATGGGGCGGCTCGGCCTGCGGCTCGACGCCGAGGGCCGTGACGAGCTCTCGCGGCGCCTCAACGAGGTCCTCGAGGACTTCCGGCAGCGCGAGCCGGTGGCCGACGGCGAACCGTGGTCGGTGTTTGTCGCGATCCACCACGACACGAGCCGCGACCCGCGCCCGAGTGCATGATTCTGCGGCGACTCGCCGGGCGTGTCGCAGCAGAATCATGCACTCGGCGCGGCGGCGCCGACCGATCCGGTCCACAAGGCGGCGCCAGCGCCGGTCGATCCGGTCCACAAGGCGGCGCCGGATCGTCCGGTCTCAATCTGCCTAACAACTTGCAACTTTTGGTTGACAGCGAGCAAAAGCCTCCTTAGGGTCCGAGAGTCAACGCTGACTCGTCTTCAAGGAGGAAGATCTCCAGTGCGAACCCCCTCACGCCATCGAAGAGGCCTCTCCGGCCTGCTCGGGGCCTCACTGCTCGTACCCCTCGCCTTCGCCGGGACGCTTCCGTCGGCCACCGCGGCCGAGACCGAGATGGAGCCCGGCGTCACGCTGCGCACCTTCCAGCTCGCGCAGGATCCCGGCTCCGTGTGCACCCTCAAGTCGGGGACCACGCCCAACGTCGACAAGCTCATGCCGACGATCGACTGGAGCACCCCGGAGCAGTTCGGTGCGTCCGACCGCTTCATCACCCACGCCCTGGCGACGCTCACCGTGCCCGCGGAGGGCGAGTACTCGTTCCGCGTGACGAACGACGACGGCGCCCTCGTCTACATCGACGACCAGCTCGTGCTCGAGAACGACGGACCCAACGACTCGACCTCGGTCGAGGGTGCGATCACCCTCACCGCCGGTGCCCACGACCTGCGGGTCGAGTACTACGAGGGCACCGACAAGCAGCGTCTGACGCTCGCGTGGAAGACCCCTGGCGCGTCGTCGTTCGTGGTGGTCCCGACGTCGGTGCTGAGCACCGAGGCCAACGTCGTGCGCGTGACCGCGCCCGGCAACAAGTACTGCGAGGGGGCGACGGACACCTCGGGCGACGGCCTGCGCCTGGACACCGTCAACCCGAACTACGAGCTCGTCGACCTGCGTCCTGCGGGCTTCGAGCCCAAGGTCTCGGGCCTCGCGTTCACCCCGGACGAGAAGCTGGCCGTGGTGACCACGGGTGACGTGAGCTCCGGTGGCTGGCGGCCCAACCCGACGTCGGGCGAGGTGTACCTCCTCGACGGCGTGATCGACGCGACCGGCCCCGAGGACGTCACGGTGACGAAGGTCGCCGACCAGCTCCTCAACCCCATGGGCATCGAGGTCATCGAGGACTCGATCTTCGTCTCCGAGCGGTACCAGCTCACGCAGCTCACCGACCCCGACGGCGACGGCTTCTACGACACGCACACCAAGATCGCCGGGTGGCCCGACGGCGGCAACTTCCACGAGTTCGCCTTCGGTCTCATCCACGACGAGAACTACTTCTACGTCAACCTCTCGGTCGCGATCGACAACGGCGGCGCGACGACCACCCCGCAGCCCGCCGCCAACCGTGGCACCTCGATCAAGATCGACCGCGCGACGGGTGAGGTCACCTACGTCGCGGGCGGCCTGCGCACCCCCAACGGCATCGGGTTCGGTCCCGAGGGCGAGATCTTCGGGACGGACAACCAGGGCGCTTGGCTCCCTGCGAACAAGCTCGTCCACATCGAGCAGGACAAGTTCTTCAACCACTTCACGACCCCTGCCGGGAAGTTCGACGCGAACCCCGTGTCCCAGCCCGCGCTGTGGCTCCCGCAGAACGAGATCGCGAACTCCCCGGGCAACCCGATCCTCGTCGAGGACGGCGAGTTCGCCGGACAGATGCTGCTCGGCGACGTCACCTACGGCGGGCTTCAGCGCGCGTTCCTCGAGAAGGTCGACGGCGAGTTCCAGGGTGCGGTCTTCCGCCACACCGCGGGCCTCGAGGTCGGTGCCAACCGCGTCATCACGGGCCCCGACGGTGCGCTGTACGTCGGTGGCACGGGCGAGGGCGGCAACTGGGGCGAGTCCGGCAAGCTCCGGTTCGGTCTCCAGAAGCTCTCGTTGGTCGACGAGGACTCGTTCGACATGAAGGAGATGCGCGTCGTCGAGGGCGGGTTCGAGATCGAGTACACCGACCCGGTGTCCGACGCCGTGGTCGCGAAGCTGGCCGACGCCTACACGCTCAAGCAGTGGCGCTACGTGCCGACGCAGCAGTACGGCGGCCCCAAGGTCGACGAGACGCCGCTGTTCGTCACCGACGCCACGGTGTCCGAGGACCGCACGACCGTCACGCTCGAGGTCGAGGGTCTCAAGCCCGGCCACGTCGTGCACCTGCGTTCGCCGCGCCCGTTCGCCTCGGACGAGGGTGCTGAGCTCCTGAGCACCGAGGCCTGGTACACGCTCAACTCGCTGCCGGGCTACGTCGCCCCGGCGGACCGCGGCTGGTACGAGGCCGAGGAGGCGCAGCCGCTCGGCAGCTCGAGCCTCGGCTCGGACCACAGCAACTACTCCGGCTCGGGCTTCGCCGCCGGCATGCAGAACGTCGGCTCCGGTCGCACGTTCGCCGTGACGGTACCCGAGGCGGGCACCTACCCGGTCAACCTACGCTACGCGAACGGCATCCACCCGTACACCGAGCTCCGCGCCAAGAACGTCTCGCTCTACGTCAACGACCAGAAGGTCGGTCCGTGGACCCTCCCCACGACCGGTGACTGGAAGAAGTGGGCGACCATCACGCGCGATCTCGACCTCGTCGCGGGCCACAACACGATCACCCTCAAGTACGACCAGGGTGACCAGGGCAACGTGAACCTCGACGTGCTCTCGATCGGGCAGAACCCCGACATCTGCTCCCCGGCGGACGTCGAGGACGGCTACCGCGGCATCTTCGACGGCACCCTCGCGAGCCTCGCGGACTGGAGCCTTGCGGGCGCCGGCACGTTCGGTCGCCAGGACGACTGCTCGATCCGCACCAACGGTGGCATGGGTCTGCTCTGGTACACGGCCCAGGAGCTCGAGGAGTACTCCCTCAAGCTCGACTGGAAGCTCGTCAAGGACGACAACGGCGGCGTGTTCGTCGGCTTCCCGAACCCCGGCAACGACCCCTGGGTCGCGGTCAACCAGGGGTACGAGATCCAGATCGACGCGAGCGACGCCGCCGACCGCACGACCGGTGCGATCTACACGTTCCAGGGCGCTGACGCAGCGGCCGTGACCGCGGCGCTCAAGCCCGTGGGCCAGTGGAACGCGTACGACATCCGCGTCGAGGGCGACCGGATCCGGATCTACCTCAACGACGTGCTCGTCAACGACTTCACGAGCACCGACCCGGCGCGCGACCTGTCGAGCGGCTTCATCGGGATCCAGAACCACGGCAACGGTGAGACGGTCTCCTACCGGAACATCCGCGTCAAGGACCTGGGTGCCGAGCCCGAGCCCGAGCTCGCGGTGTCGGTGACCGTCCAGCCCAAGTGCGTGGCCGGCAAGGTCACGCTGAGCGTGCGTGCCGTCAACGACGACACGGTGCCCGTCGACGTCGTGCTCAGCACGCCGTTCGGCAAGAAGACCATGACTGGCGTCCTGCCGGGCAAGTCGGCTCAGCAGACGTTCGCGACACGCTCGACCTCGATCGAGGCCGGGACCGCGACCGTGACGGCGAGCTCCGGAGGCAAGGAGGTCGTGGTCGAGACGACCTACGACGCGTCGAGCTGCGGCTGACGCACCCTCGGGCGGCGGGCGGCTGAGCCGGCCGCCGCCCGAGCCCCCTGACTGAGCGCACGATGCGGCGGCGACACGTACGGTGGGTCGCCGCCGCGTCGCGCACCCGGTGCAGAGGGGCCGCGCGACGCAGCGCGGCCCCGCGCCGCCCCGCTCCACCGCCGCGCCGCACGTTTGCCCTCGTCGCGCGGCGTCTGTCACCATCTGCCGGGGCGTCGACGACGACGCCTCGTCTGTCGTCGAGAGGTAGTCGACCATGCTCGCGCACCTTGGTCGGGTCACGGTCCGTCACCGAGTTCTCGTCCTGGCCCTGTGGGCCACGCTCGCTCTCCTGGGGGCGGTGGTCGGCGGCGGGGTCTTCGACCGCACGACCGCGGTCGACAGCCTTCCGGCCGGTGCGCCCGCCGCACAGGCACAGGCGTTGCTCGACGAGCTCGACCCGCAGGGCGAGACGCTCACCGCGGTCGTCGGTGGCGTCGACTTCTTCACCCCCTCGCTCGTCGAGAGCGCGTACCGCGTCATGCAGGAGGTGCGCGAGATCCCGGGGGTCCTGGAGGTCACGGACGCGTTCACGTCCGGCGGCCTCGTCTCGGACGACGGGTTCAGCTCGCTCGTCGCGGTCGAGCTCGAGCGGGATCTCACGGACGCCCAGGCGCTCGAGGTCGGGGACCGCGTGGCCGCGACCCTGCAGACCCTCGACGCGCCCGAGGTCGTCGTGGGCGGGGAGCTCATGGCCGAGCGGACGTTCGCCGACATCGCCACGGCCGACGCGGTCGTGGGCGAGTCGGTCGCTCTCGTGGTGCTGTGCGTGGTCCTCGTGCTCGTGCTGGGCGGCCTGCGGGCCGGCCTGCTGCCCGTGGCCGCCGCGCTCGCGTCGATCGCGGCCTCCCTCCTTGCGCTGAGCGCCCTGGCCGGTGCGGTCCCCGTGAGCGAGTTCGCGGTCAACGTGGTGACCCTCCTGGGCCTCGGTCTGGCCGTCGACTACAGCCTCCTGGTCATCGTGCGGTTCCGGGAGGAGCGCGAACGGGCCCCTGAGGCGACGCTCGAGGAGCTGCTGTCCAGGACCGTGTCGACCGCGGGCCGGGCGGTCCTCGTCTCGGGGCTCGCGGTCGCCTCGGCGCTCACGGGGCTGCTCGTCCTCGCCGACCCGCTCCTCGCGAGCATGGCGCTGGGCGGCCTGCTCGTGGTCGGTCTGACGACCGTCGCGGGGCTCACGCTCGTCCCCGCCCTGGTCGCGGTGCTGCACGCCTCGATCCCTGCCCCGCGGACCCGGACCTGGGCTCGCCGCCGGACGGGGACGGGAGCCGGGCTGCTCGCGCGGTCGGCGTCGTTCGCCCAGCGCCGGCCGGTCGCGGTGACGCTGGGCTCAGCGGCCGTCCTCCTGCTCCTGAGCGCCCCTCTGGCCTCGCTCGCGCTGGGGAGCTCGGACGCCCGGTCGCTGCCGCCGGGAACCCCGGAGCGGGTCGCGCAGGAGAAGATCGAGCAGGACTTCGACGTCCTGGGGGTCCAGCCGGTCACGCTCGTCCTGGGGGCGTCCGTCGAGGACCCGCAGGTCCGGTCGCTGCTCGACGCGGTCTACGCGTCGCCCGGCGTCGAGGACGTCCGGCACCTCGAAGACTTCCCGGCGGACGTGACGGTCGCGGAGGTGACCCCCGAGGGCACGGCCACGGGTGAGGAGGCGCAGTCCGTGGTCCGGTACGTCCGTGGCCTCGACGTGCCGTTCTCGGTGCAGGTCGCGGGGCCGGCGGCCGAGCTCGTCGACGCGACCCAGCAGTCCCGGGACCGGCTCCCGTGGGCCTTCGCCGCGGTCGTGCTGCCGGCCATGCTCCTGCTGGGCTGGCTCACGCGGTCGGTCGTGGTCCCGCTCAAGGCGCTGGTCCTGAACCTGCTCGCGCTGACGGCCTCGCTCGGGGTGCTCGTCGCGATCTTCCAGTGGGGCTGGGGAGCTCGGCTCCTGGGCTTCGAGCCCACGGGCACGATCGACGCCACGAGTCCCGCGCTGCTGTTCGTCTTCCTGTTCGGTCTGTCGATGGACTACGAGGTGTTCCTCCTCGCGCGCATCGCGGAGGAGTGGCGCCGACGGACCGGGGACGACCGCCGCGCGAACGACCGAGCCGTCCTCGCGGGCATCGTGGCGTCGGGCCCCGTCATCACGGTCGCGGCCGTGTCGATCGGGATCGT
This sequence comes from Oerskovia sp. NPDC060338, assembly GCF_042726295.1. Taxonomy (NCBI): domain Bacteria; kingdom Bacillati; phylum Actinomycetota; class Actinomycetes; order Micrococcales; family Cellulomonadaceae; genus Oerskovia; species Oerskovia sp. NPDC060338. Next base: position 315,860 of record NZ_JBHXCQ010000003.1, on the reverse strand, counting down.
GTTCGCGGGCTTCGCTCTGGGGGACCTCGTGGCCATGAAGGAGATCGGTGTGGGGATGGCCGTCGCGGTCCTGCTCGACGTCACGATCGTCCGCGGCCTGCTCCTCCCGGCCTCGATGTCGCTCCTGGGGCGCTGGAACTGGTGGCTCCCCGGCGGGCGGAGGGGCCCTGCCCGCGGCACCGAGCCGGACGGGGCGCGCGGCGAGGAGTCCTCGCCGCGCACCCTTGTGGGCAGCGGTGCGTCAGCAGGCGCCGGCCGGGGCTGACGGCACGGCCAGCAGGAAGCCGGGGGCCGCGAGGCCCTCGCGGGCGAAGGCTCCGGCCACGGCGTCCGCGACAGCGGACGCGCGCTCGGCCGGGACCAGTGCGATCGCCGAGCCGCCGAACCCGCCACCCGTCATGCGGGCCCCCAGGGCGCCGGCCTCGCGCGCGGCCTCGACCGCCACGTCGAGCTCGAGCGCGGAGACCTCGTAGTCGTCGCGCAGGGACGCGTGGGACGCGTCCATGAGCGGCCCGACGTCGGAGGCTCGCCCTGCGCGCAGCAGCGCCACCAGGTCCTGGGTCCGGGCGATCTCCGTGACGACGTGGCGCACGCGGCGGCGCGAGACGTCGTCGGGCAGGCGGTCGAGCGCCGCGCCGAGAGCCTCGGCGAACGCGGCCTCGTGGGACGCGGGGTCGCCCGTGGCGGCAGCCGCACCGGCGACCGAGTCCGCGAGCTCGCGCAGGTTCGCGAGGCCCAGGGTCGCGGCGGCCGCCTCGCACGTCGCGCGGCGCTGGGCGTACTGGCCGTCGACGAGCGCGTGCTCGGCCCGGGTGTCGATCACGAGCAGCGCGAGCCCCTCGGCCGCGAGGTCGAACGGGATCTGCTCGACCGCGTCGACCGGGTCGAGACCCGGGCGGCAGTCGAGGAGCAGCGCGTGACCCGGGGCGCAGCGCAGCGAGGCCGACTGGTCCATGCCGCCGGTCGGGGCGCCTGCGACCTCGTTCTCGGCGCGGATCGCGGCGGCCGCGAGGGTCGCGCGTCCCGCATCGGTGGCAGCCAGCCCCAGACCCGCGACGTCGTCGATCCCGACCGCGACCGAGCACTCGAGCGCGGCCGACGACGACAGGCCCGCACCGTAGGGCACGCACGAGTCGACCACGGCGTCGAAACCACGGATGGTCCCGGCCGAGCGGCCCGTCTCCTCGAGGTGCTGTCCGAGCGCCCACGCGACCCCGGCCACGTACGCGGCCCAGCCGGTCACGGCTCCCGGTGCGACGTCCTCGAGCCGCCCGGTCCAGGCCGCGCCCGGCTCCTGGGCCGAGGCGAGGCGAACGACCGAGTCGGTCCGGGGGCGCAGCGCGACGTACGTGCGGTGGGGGAGCGCGACGGGCAGGCACAGCCCGGCGTTGTAGTCGGTGTGCTCGCCGATGATGTTGACGCGCCCGGGGGCGGCGTAGACGCGGACGTCCGACGCGCCGTCCGCCTCGTCCCCGCCTTCCGTGCCGTCCGCGGGGTACGCCGCCGCGAAGGCCTGCCGGACGCGGTCCGCGCCGACGTCGTCGGGCCAGGACTCGACCCACTGCGCGGCCGGGGCCGGGGCGAGCGCCTGCAGGCGCGCCGCGATCCGCTCGGGGGTCGTGTCGCTGACCCACGCGCCCATGCCCGACTCCGAGCCCGCGAGGTACTTGAGCTTGCCCGGTGCGCGCAGCACCGAGAAGACCTGCAGGTGCAGGCGCGAGAGCTCGCGGCCCTCGCGCACCGGGGCCTGGTGCCAGGCCGCGATGTAGGGCAGGGGGACGGGGGCGCCGTCGGGCCCCTCGAAGAACAGGTCGAGGCGGCGCAGGAGCTCGAGGTAGGTCACCGCGAGGTCGTCGCGCTCGGCGTCGGTGAGCGCGGGCAGGTCGGGCACGTCACGGCGCGGCGCGACGTGCACCTCGACGGGCCACCGGGCCGCGAAGGGCACGTAGGCGACCCAGTGCTCGGTCTCCAGGACGATCCGGCGGCCGTCCGCGAGCTCGGCGTCGAGGACGTCGCGCAGCAGGTTGCCGCCCGTGCGCTCGTGGTGGGCGCGGGCCTGGTCGAGCATCGCGCGCGTCTTGGGCGTGATGTACGGGTAGCCGTAGATCTGGCCGTGCGGGTGGTGCAGGGTGACGCCGATCTCCTGGCCGCGGTTCTCGAAGCAGAAGACCTGCTCGACGCCGGGCTCGCGTCCGAGGGCCTCGGTGCGGTCGGCCCACGCGTCGATGATGGTGCGCACGCGCTGCGGGGGCAGCGCGCCGAACGACGAGGAGTGGTCGCTCGAGAAGACGATGACCTCGCAACGGCCCGACGCCGGAGCGCGGGTCTCGAGCGTGCCCTCGCCACCGAAGAAGCCGTCTTCGGCACCTGTGCCGTCAGCGACGCCCGGCACGAACTGCAGCGACGGGAAGCGGTTCTCGAAGACCACGACGTCGTAACCGGTGTCCGGGACCTCGCCGTCCGAGTACGCGGCGCCGGGGCGCGCCGGGCACAGCGGGCACGAGTCGGCGGCGGGCAGGAACGTGCGGTTCATGCGGTGCGCGGCCATCGGGATCCAGTCGCCGGTCAGCGGGTCGAGGCGCATCTCGGGGCCCGTGTAGGGGTGCTCGTGCCCGTCGGGGCCGGTGACGGCGGCGAACCGGTCGCCCAGCGGGCGGGGGTCGTCGAGCCGACGCGTGAGCTCGCCCGAGACGTACGCGGGCGAGTCGTCGAAGTAGACGAGCTCGCGGCCGTCGGCCAGGCGGGTCGGGGTGCGGCGCAGGTGCTGGTTCATCGGGAGGTACGACCGTCCTGGTGTGCGGGGGTGGATGGGGTTCGGGGGAGCCGGGTCGGCTCGTCGCGCGAGGCGACCAGGAGCTGCTCGACGACGTCGCGCGCGGCCTCCTGATCGGTGGACGGGAGCGCGTCGTCGGTCACGAGCACGTCGACCTGGTCGAGCCGCGCGAAGACGCTCAGGCCCGTGGTGCGCCACTTGGTGTGGTCGGCGAGCACGACCGTGCTTCCGGCGATCGCGACGAGGGCGCGGTTCGTCGCGGCCTCGTCGAGGTTGGGCGTCGTGAGCCCCGCCTCGACGCTCACGCCGTGCGCGCCCAGGAAGGTCTGGTCGACGCGCAGGCTCGCGAGCGCGGCCTCGGTGAGGGGGCCGACCAGGGCGTCCGACGGCGTGCGCGAACCACCCGTGAGCACGGTCTCGAGCTGAGGGTCGCCCGCCCGGTGCAGGGCCTCGGCGACCGGGAGCGAGTTGGTCACGACGGTCAGAGGGCGCAGGCTCGGGTCCGCCGCGATCTCGACCGCGAGCAGGTGGGTCGTGGTGCCGGCCGACAGGGCGATCGAGGAGCCGGGGGAGACGAGACGGACGGCGGCGCGGGCGATCGCACGCTTCTCGTCGAGAGCGAGCGCGCTCTTGGCCTCGAACCCGGGCTCGTGCGACGTGGCCTGCGGGGAGACCGCGCCCCCGTGGACCTTGCGGAGCAGTCCCTGCTCGGCGAGCTCGAGGAGGTCACGTCGCACGGTCATGTCGGAGACGCCGAGCTCCTGGGTGAGGTCCGCGATCCGGACGGCGCCGTGGTCGCGGAGCCCCGCGAGGATGCGTTCGTGGCGCTGGGAGGCGAGCATGCTGCCATGGTGACACATTCGAACAGAAAGCAACAAGAGTGAACATCACCGCGACGGGCGTACGCGCCCCGGGACGCACGACGGCCGCCCACCCCGCGAGGTGGACGGCCGCGTGCTCGTCGGTCCGCGCCGATCAGTAGCGGATGGCGTCGATCACCTTGACCCGTACCGCGACGAGCGCGGGGATCAGCCCGGCGAGCGCGCCGACGCTCACCGCGGCGACCATGCCCGTGACGGCTGCCGAGGCCGGGAAGCCCGGGCGGTCCTGGACGGTCGAGCCCATGAGCGTGTCGAGCGGGACGTTGTGCAGGATCACGATCGCGAGCGAGACGCCCACGACCCCGGCCACGATCGTGGCGACGACGCTCTCCATGAGCACCGAGAAGAAGACGCGCCCGGACGAGGCGCCGAAGCTGCGTCGGATGCCGATCTCACGGATCCGGTACCGGACGGTCACGAGGGCGATGTTGACGAGCCCCAGTCCACCGAGCAGCAGGGCGATCGTGCTGACACCGAGGATGAGCCACTTGGTCGCGCCGTCGATCATGCCCATGTCGGGGCTGTCCATGCGGCTGACCTCGACCTGCGTCCCGGGGATCGCGCCCGTGAGGTCGCGGCGGACGGCCTCGGTGAGCACGTCGGCCGTGTCCGTGGGGACCCAGAGCTCGAGCGACGGTGCGCCGGAGTTCACGAGCGACGTGGGGGAGGCCCACCGCAGGTGGGACTCCACGAGCATGTAGGCGGCAGGTCCCTCGCCGGGCCAGCTGTCCGGGTAGGTGCCGACGATCGTCGCGAGGACAGGGTTCTCGCCGCCGATGACGATGGTCGGATGGTCCTCGATGCGCTGGCCCAGGGCCTCGAGGAAGGCATGGTTGACCACGAGGGCAGGCGACAGGTTCTCCGCGTCGGCCTCCGTGAACCAGCGCCCGCCGTCCACCACGAACCGGTGCATGGTCGCCCAGTCGGCGCTCACCGCGTTGGTCTGGGTCTCCATGGTCCCGCCCGGGAACCGGAAGGGGGTCTGGGCCCACATGACCATCGAGGAGTACTCGACCTCGTAGCGTGCCGTGATGTCGTCGTACGCCGCGACGTACTCCTCCACGCCCGGCATCTCCTGGCCCGTGGGCCAGGCCGAGACGTTGAGGGTCGCGGGTCGCCCGCCCCAGCGTTCGTTGGACTCGGCCGAGACCTGGCGCAGCATGTCGCCGGCCGCGGTGATGGTCGTGATCGCGCAGACCGCCACCGCCACGCCGATCAGGGCGAGCAGCACGCGGAGCTTGTGGACGCGCAGCTCGTCCCAGGCCTCCGCCAGGGCGCCGAAGAACCCGGTCACGAGGCCACCACCGAGTCGCCGAAGAGGTCGTCGAGGGTGCTGCCGGAGCCGGAGCCGGAGCCGTGCGCCCCGGCCGAGCCGGTGGCCGCCGCTGCCGATGCCACGGTCCCCAGCGGCACGGCGACGTGCTCCGCCTGGTGGTCCTCGCCGTCGGGCACGTGCTCCATGGTCGTGCCCAGCCCGTCGAGCGATCCCGCGCTGCGGGCGCCGATCGCGATGGGCGCCAGGACGCCCTCCGCGAGGCGGAAGTGGCGCTTGGCGCGCGAGGCGACCGCGAGGTCGTGGGTGATGGCGATGAGAGCGGACCCGTTCTCCTGGGCGATCGTGTCGAGCAGGTCCATGACCTCGCCGCCCGTGTCGACGTCGAGCGCGCCCGTGGGCTCGTCGGCGAGGATGACGCGGGGGCCGCGGACGAGCGAGCGAGCGATCGCGACGCGCTGCTGCTCGCCGCCCGAGAGCTTCTCCGGCATGGTGTCGAGGCGGTCGCCCAGGCCGACGCGCTCGAGCATCTCGGCTGCGAGCCTCTTGCGGTTCCAGAACTGCTTGCCCTGGGCGTAGAGCAGGGGGGCCGCGACGTTCTCCAGCGCCGTACGGGCCTGGAGAAGGTTGAACTGCTGGAACACGAAGCCGAAGTCGGCGCCGCGCCGGCGTGCACGGACACGGCCGGACAGGCGGCCGATGGGCACGCCGTCGAGCAGGAACTCGCCGGCCGTGGGGGTGTCGAGCAGGCCCAGGATGTTCAGGAGCGTCGACTTGCCGGTCCCCGAGCGCCCCACGATCGAGACGTGCTCGCCCGCGTCGACCGTCAGGTCGATCCCGCGCAGGATCTGAAGGATCCGGTCGTCGGGGAGTCGGACCGACCGGGTCACGCCGTGCAGCTCGAGCAGGCTCATCCGGCCGAGCCCCCGTACATCATGCCCTCGTCGACCGGAGCGACGTCCTGGCCGGGCACGAACTCGAGGACGAGGTCGCCCTCGGCGAGCCCCTCGACGATCTGGACCTGCGAGCCGTCCGTGATGCCGAGCTTCACGGCCTTCTCGGTGTTCGTGCCGTCCTCGGCCACGACCCACACGTTGCCCGTCTCGACCGAGCCCTGGACCGAGGTGATGGGGACCAGCAGGGCATCCTCGGCCGAGCCCGCGGTCACCTCGAGCTTGGCGGCCAGGCCCGCGAACACGACCGTGCCCGCGGGGACCGCGCACGTGATCGACGCCGAGGGCGTCGCGCCGGGCTCGTTGCCCGTCTCCTCGGCCCCGGTGGTCGATGCCGCGGCCGCCGTGCCCATGCGCAACGAGGTGCAGGTGAACGGGGCGGGGCCGCCCGTGACCGTGACCGTCGCCTCGGTGGGGATCGTCAGGAGGCGGAACTGCTGCTCGGGGAGCATGGACGCCGTCACCGACAGGGTTCCGGGCGAGATCGACGCGAACGTCTCGCCGACGCTCACCTCCTGGTCCTTGATCGCGGTGAACGTCGCGACGGTCCCGGCCGAGCCGGCCTTCATGGTGGTCCGGGTGACCTTGGGCTTGCGCTCGGTCACCTTCTCCTCGCCCGTCTCCTTGTTCGTGGTGATCAGGGGGTCCTGCGGGGTCTCGAGCGTGACCTCGAGGAGCGGGGCACCGGCCTCGACGACGTCACCGACCTTGGCGTGCACGGCGGTGACCTTGCCGAGCTGGGTCACCTTCTCCTCGCTCGCCGGGTCCGCGACGACGGACCCCGTGAGGGTCACGGTGTTGGTGATGGGTCCCTTGGCGACCGCGACCTGCGGAAGTGTCACGACCGCCGACGGGGTCTCGGCGTCGCCCGCCGCCTGGGGGGCCGACTTGAACGCGATCACCACCAGGGTCACCGCGATCACCGCCCAGATCACGAGACGAAGGGTAGGAAAGATGATCCGGCGTGTGACGCCCACGGCAGGTCTCCAGGTGAAATCCGATGAGCCGACAGCTCAAGGTCCAGGCATGCTCTGGGAAGACTAGGGGGTGGGCGAGCGCCCACGTATCCACCCCAGGTATGAGATGGATGCGTGAAAGATCACGATCGGGTCAGTTTCCTGCCGCGATGTCTGCCTGTGTCCCCCTGGACAACCCTCATTGGTCGCACTTCTGACAAACGATCTGCGCACCATACACCGGAGGAGGACCACGGGGACCGCGCGTCCGGTCGCCGCGCCCGGCGTGAGGTGCGGTCGCGCAGTCGGCACTCGTCGGGATCCCCGGGTGGGCCCGGGGAGAGGAGAGGCCCGACGACGACGGGCCCGGTCGGTACGGACCGGGCCCGGGTGCGGGACGTGTGAGGTGACGAGGCCTAGACGGGCGAGAGCCCGAGGCGGCGGCCTGCGAGCCCGCGGCTGCGGGTCGCGAGGTGCGTCGCGACCTGGCGCAGCGCGACCGCGGCCGGCGACGAGGGGTTCGTCAGCACGACGGGCGTGCCGGCGTCACCGGCCTCGCGCAGGGTCACGTCGAGCGGGACCTGTCCGAGGAGCTCCACGGTGCCGCCCGTCGCCTTGGACAGGTTCTCGGCGACCTTGGCCCCGCCTCCGGACCCGAACAGCTCGAGCCGGGACCCGTCCGGCTGCTCGAGCCACGACATGTTCTCGACGACGCCGAGCACGCCCTGCTGCGTCTGCGTCGCGATCGACCCCGCGCGCTCGGCGACCTCGGCGGCCGCGACCTGCGGGGTGGTGACCACCACGATCTCGCTCGACGGCAGGAGCTGGGCGACCGAGATCGCGATGTCGCCCGTGCCCGGCGGCAGGTCGAGCAGGAGCACGTCCAGGTCGCCCCAGTAGACGTCCGCGAGGAACTGCTGGAGCGCGCGGTGCAGCATGGGACCGCGCCAGATCACGGGCTGCCCCTGCGGCACGAACATGCCGATCGAGACGACCTTGACCCCGTGCGCGACGGGCGGCAGCAGCATGTTGTCCACGCGCGTCGGAGCCCGGTCCACGCCCAGCATGCGCGGGATCGAGAAGCCGTAGATGTCGGCGTCGACCACGCCCACGTTGAGGCCGTCCGCGGCGAGCGCGACCGCGAGGTTGGCGGTCACCGACGACTTGCCCACGCCGCCCTTGCCCGAGGCGATCGCGTAGACCTTGGTCAACGAGTCCGGCTTGGCGAACGGGATCTCGGGTTCGCCCACACCCCCGCGCAGCATGGTGCGCAGCTCCGATCGCTGCTCGGCGCTCATGACGCCCAGGTCGACGTCGACCTTCCCGACACCGGCCACGGTCTGCGCGGCCGCCGTGACGTCCTTGACCAGGGTCGACTTCATGGGGCAGCCCGCGACGGTCAGGTCGATGCCGACCACGACGTGCGCCCCCCCCGGGGCAGCGGCGTCGACGCTCACGTCGACCGAGCGCACCATCCCCAGCTCGGTCACGGGGCGCCGGATCTCCGGGTCCATGACCTGGGTCAGAGCCGTCCGGACGAGGTCCTCGAGTGCATCGGTCGTGGGTGTTGCGGAGCCGCCAGCCATGGCCCCATCCTAAGCGGGCGTCTAGCGTTCGAGGATGGACGCCCTCGCCTCGATCGCCCGTGACTCGGCTCTCTTCCTCGACGCCGTCCGTGCGGCGCGGCCGGACGCGCGCGTACCGGCCTGCCCCGAGTGGGGCGCGGCGGACCTGACGTACCACCTGGCCGAGGTGCAGGACTTCTGGAGCGCCGTCGTCGGGCCTGCGGAAGGGCGCGGGCTCGACGGCGACGACGTGCGCACGCTCCGACGGCCCGACGACGACGCGGCGCTGCCGACGCTCGCCGCCGAGGCGACCGCCCGGCTGCTCGCCGCGCTCGCGGGCCGGGACCCCCACGAGCCGTGCTGGTCGTGGCACGACGCGGGCCGTACCGTCGGCTGGGTCCGGCGCCGGCAGGCGCACGAGGCCCTCGTCCATCGCGTCGACGCCGAGCAGACCGCGGGCCGGGACGTCACGAGCGCCGACCCCGAGGTGGCCGCGGACGGGGTCGACGAGATCCTGCGCGTGCTGGTCGACGGCATCCCCGAGTGGGCGACCTTTGCTCCCGACGGGAGCACGATCTCGGTCGCGGTCGACGGGCCGGGCGAGACACCCCGCTCGTGGGAGCTGGCGTTCGGGCGCCTCACAGGGACCGGGCCCGAGTCGGGCACCGCGTACGACCTCGACTCGGCACAGCTCGTGGACCTGCCGGGATCGACGAGCGCGCAGGTCTCGGGGGCCGCCTGGGACCTCGACCTGTGGCTCTGGGGGCGTGGGGAACGGGACGGGCTGGTCGTCCGCGGGGACGCGGCGCTCGCGGACCGCCTGCGGGCGGTCGCGGTGCAGGAGACGCAGTAGCCGTTCGCGTCAGCGCGGCTCCGGCGGGGCGTCCGCACGGCGGCCGCCTCCCGAGGACCGGCGCGCGTCGCGCGCCCCCGACCGCGAGGACGGGGAGGACCGGGGGAGCGGGGCGTCGAGCCCGGGCTCCGTGCCGTCGCCGCGGGCGGCCTCGGCCGCCTCCGCGCGCTCGGTCTCCTTCTCGTCGAGCTCCTCGAGCAGGTTGCGGATCTCGGAGCGGACGAAGTCGCGCGTCGCGACCTCGCTCAGCGCGATGCGCAGCGCCGCCATCTCCCGTGCGAGGTACTCGGTGTCCGCGAGGTTGCGCTCGCCGCGCTGGCGGTCCTGCTCGGCGCTCACGCGGTCGCGGTCCGTCTGGCGGTTCTGCGCGAGCAGGATGAGCGGTGCCGAGTAGGACGCCTGGAGCGAGAGCATCAGGGTCAGGGCCGTGAAGCCGAGCGCGGCAGAGTCGAACCGCAGGGACTCGGGTCCCCAGGTGTTGAACCCGAGCCACAGGAGGCAGAAGACCGTCATGTAGAGCAGGAACCGCGGGGTGCCCATGAAGCGGGCGATGCCCTCGGAGATCTTGCCGAACGCGTCCTGCTCGACCCGCACGCGGGGCAGCAGGGTGCGGCGCGCGGCCTTGGGGGTGTCGAGGCGCTCAGCCACGGTGACCTCCTCGGCGGACGGGGAACGCGGACGACGCGGGGGTCTGGGTGCCCAGGCTCGTCTCCTCGGACTCGTCGTCGGTCTCGCGCCAGTCGTCCGGGAGCATGTGGTCGAGCACGTCGTCGACGCTGATGGCGCCGAGCAGGCGCTTCTCGTCGTCGAGCACGGGCAGCGCGAGCAGGTCGTAGGCCGCGAGCAGGCGCGTGACGCGCCCGAGCGGCGCGTCGGGTCGCACCCACTCGATGTCCGAGTCGAGCACCGACCCGACCGAGACGTGCGGGGGTTCGCGCAGGAGCTTCTGGAAGTGCACGATGCCGAGGAAGCGGCCCGTGGGGGTCTCGAGCGGCGGGCGCACGACGAACACCATCGCGGCGAGCGCCGGGGGCACGTCCTGGCGGCGGATCTGGGCGAGCGCGGTGGCGATCGTCGTCTCGGGGCCGAGGATCACGGGCTCGGTCGTCATGAGGCCGCCTGCGGTGTCCTCGTCGTAGGCGAGCAGGCGTCGGACGTCGCGCGCCTCCTCGGGCTCCATGAGCTCGAGGAGCTCGGCGGCCTGCTCCTGCGGGAGCTCGTGGAGGAGGTCCGCGGCGTCGTCGGGCTGCATGGCCTCGAGGACGTCGGCGGCACGGTCGGTGTCGAGGCCCGAGAGGATCGCGACCTGGTCGTCCTCGGGCAGCTCCTCCAGGACGTCGGCGAGGCGCTCGTTGTCGAGCGCCGTGGCGACCTCGAGGCGGCGCGTGTCTCCCAGGTCGTGCAGGACGTCGGCGAGGTCGGCCGGCTTGAGGTCGTCGTAGGCCGCGAGCAGACGGGCCGCGCCCTGGGTCTCGGGTGTGCCGGCGAGCCCCGTGACGGCACCGATCTCGACGACGAACGCGTCGCCGCGCCGCCGGATGCCGAGCGCGTTGGGGGCGGTCTGGCGGCGCACGAAGAGCTGGTTGACGAGCCAGTCGCCCGTGCGCTGCTTCTCGATCGAGAGGTCCTCGACGGTCGCGGACCCCGACCCGTCGACGAACTGGACGGTGCGGTCGAGGAGCTCGCTGACCGCCAGGGTCTCCATGGCGCGCTGCTCGAAGCGGCGCATGTTGACGAGCCCGGTGCTGATGACCTGCCCGGCGTCGATGCTCGTGACGCGGGTCAGGGGCAGGAACACGCGCCGTCTCCCGGGGACCTCGACCACGAGACCCACCGCGCGCGGAGCGCCCTTGGGACGGAGCAGGACGACGACGTCACGCACGCGTCCGACCTGGTCACCGAGGGGATCGAACACCGCCGTACCGGCCAGGCGCGCGACGAAGACGCGGGTAGTTGCACTCACGTCGCAAGACTACGCACCACCCGTGGGGGCGGCGCCCCGACGGGCCGCGCGAGGTGGGTGCGGTCGGGCGCGCTGCTCGCACGGCGGGCGTCGTCCTGCGAGGGCGTGCGGACCGTGGCCAAGTCGTGACCTTCTTTCGGGGAGAGACCACTGGACTAGACGAGTTGAACCTGCTTGAATCTGGAACCAACGAGGCGCAATCGATCAAGATCTGTCATCCTGGATGACGGAACGTGACGGAGCCCTCATCGCGGCAGAGCACCCTGCAGCGACACAGCTCGAGCAACACCTCAAAGCAATGAAGCGGAGGAAGTACTCATGAAGAACCCGATCCGGCTCGTCAGCATGACGATCGTCGCGGGCCTCGCCCTCTCGGCGTGCGGCTTCGGCGGCGACAGCGGCAGCGACAGCACGGCGGCCGACGGCGCCACGACCCTGAACCTCCTGGTCCCCACCTACTCCGACCAGACGAAGTCGCTCTGGGAGGACGTGATCAAGGGCTTCGAGGCCGAGAACACGGACATCGACGTCAAGCTCGAGGTCCAGTCCTGGGACAACATCAACGACGTGGTCCGCACCAAGGTCCAGTCGAACCAGGCCCCCGACATCCTCAACATCGACGCCTTCGCAGGGTTCGTCGAGGACGACCTGCTCTACTCGGCCGACGAGGTCCTCTCGCCCGAGACCATCGCGGACTTCCAGGAGTCGTTCGTCGAGAACGCCTCGATCGACGGCAAGCAGTACGGTCTGCCGCTCATCGCCTCGGCCCGCACCATGTTCTACAACAAGGACATCTTCGAGCAGGCGGGCGTCGCGGCGCCCCCCACCACGTGGGACGAGCTCGAGGCAGCGGCGACCAAGATCTCTGCGCTGGGCGACGTGTACGGCTACGGCCTGCCGCTCGGCTCGGAGGAGGCTCAGGCCGAGGCCGGCATCTGGTTCTTCGGCGGAGGCGGCGGCTACGGCGACGCGTCCGAGATCACGGTCGACACCCCGGAGAACCTCGAGGCGACGCAGTTCTTCCAGAAGCTCGCCACGAGCGGGCTCACGCAGCCCGACGCCGGAGCGTCCGACCGCACGCCCCTCATCGACACGTTCATCCAGGGCAAGATCGGCATGATCGTCGGCCTGCCGCCCACGATCGGGCAGATCGCCGAGAAGAACCCCGACCTGAACTACGGCACCGCGCCGATCGCCACCAAGGACGGCTCGCCCGTCACGCTGGGGGTCGCCGACCACCTGATGGCGTTCAAGAACGACGGCAAGAAGCAGGACGCGATCACGAAGTTCCTCGACTACTACTACACGCCCGACGTGTACGTGCCGTGGGTCGACGCCGAGGGCTTCATCCCCGTCACGAAGTCCGGCTCGGAGGAGCTCGCGACCAAGGAGTCGATCGCTCCGTTCCTCGCGCTCCTGCCCGACGCGCAGTTCTACCCGTCGACGAACCCGCAGTGGTCGGCCACGCAGGGGGCGATGCAGTCGCTCATCGGACAGGTCGCGCAGGGCAAGGACGCGGCAGCGGTCCTCCAGGAGATCCAGGCCAAGGCCGACTCCTGACCCCGGACCGGTAACTGCCCGTCCAGCAGTCCTGGTCCCCGCGGCGCGCGGCCGGCTCGACCGGCCGCCCCGCGGGGACCAGGACCCGGCACCGAAGGACCTCGATGAGCTCGACCACCACCACCGCCCCGGCGCCAGCCGCCGGTTCACCCGAGCGGCCACGCCGCTCGTTCCGGGACCTGCTCACCGCACTTCCCTGGATCGGTCCCAGCCTCGCGCTGATCATCCTGATCGTCCTGTTCCCCGCGGGGTACATGGTCTTCAGCTCGACCCGTGACATCTCGCAGTCGGGCATCGACCGGGGGAGCGCCGGGTTCCAGAACTACCTGGACGTCTTCGCCATCCCCGCGCTGCCTCGCGTGCTCGCGAACACCGCGGTGTGGGTCGTCGCCGTCGTCGCCCTCACGGTCGTCCTGTCGCTCGCGCTGTCGAACTTCCTCAACAAGCAGTTCCCGGGCCGGCAGATCGTGCGCCTCGCGGTCATCGTCCCGTGGGCCGCGAGCGTCGTGATGACCACGACCGTCGTGTACTACGGGCTCCAGCCCAACTACGGCATCATCAACCAGTTCCTGGCGGACGTCGGCATCCTCGACAGCCCGGACTTCGGCTTCACCAAGAACGCCACGTCGGCGTTCGTCGTCGCGATCGTCGTGGCGGTGTTCGTCTCGCTGCCGTTCACGACGTACACGCTCCTCGCCGGGCTCCAGTCGATCCCGGGCGACGTGGTCGAGGCGGCACGCATGGACGGCGCCTCGCACCGGCAGGTCTACTTCTCGATCATCCTGCCGCAGCTCAAGCCGGCTCTCGCCGTCGCCGCGATCATCAACATCATCAACGTCTTCAACTCGCTGCCGATCCTGCGACTCATGACGGGGTCGATCCCGGGGTACGACGCGGACACCACGACCACGCTCATCTTCAAGCTCATCCAGTCCGACCGTGCGGTCGACCAGGCGAGCGCCCTGTCGGTCGTGAACTTCGTGATCGTGATCGCGGTCATCGCGCTCTACATGCGCATCGTCAAGCCGATGAAGGGAGTGGACGAGTGAGCAACGGAGTCCTGACGCGCGAGCCCGACGCCCGTCCCGCCCAGCCCCTCAAGAAGGCCTCGAGGTACGCGACCGGCGGCCCCGGCTCGGGCGGGTCGATCCCCGGGCGGGTCGTCGCGGGCATCCTCGTGGCGCTGCTCTTCCTGCTGCCCTACGGCATCATGCTGTTCGGCTCGCTCAAGAGCCGTGCCGAGATCCTGCGGATCCCACCGACGTACTTCCCCGAGCAGTGGCACCTCGACAACTACGTCACCATGTGGTCCACGCCGGAGACGCCGCTCCCGCAGAACCTCGTCTCCACGATCGTCATCTCGGTCGCGGCGACGGTCCTGGTCCTGATCGTGGCCCTGCCGGCCGCGTACTTCACGGCCCGCTTCCGGTTCCCGGGCCGCATGGCCTTCCTGTTCCTCGTGCTGGTCACGCAGATGCTCCAGCCGGCCGTGCTCGTGGCGGGCCTGTTCCGACAGTTCCTCGCGTTCGGGATCGTCGACACCTGGCTCGCGATGATCCTGGTCAACGCAGCCTTCAACCTGGCGTTCGCGGTGTGGATCATGCACAGCTTCTTCGCGAGCGTCCCGAAGGAGATCGACGAGGCCGCGCAGATCGACGGTGCGGGGCGCTGGGCGACGCTGTTCCGCATCAACCTGCCGTTGGTCTGGCCCGGTATCGTGACGGCGATCATCTTCACCTTCGTCGCTGCGTGGAACGAGTTCGCCGCCAGCCTCGTCATTCTCTCGACAGCCGGCAACCAGCCGCTGTCCGTGGCGCTGACGAAGTTCGTGGGTCAGTACGACTCGGCGTGGCAGTACGTGTTCGGCGTCTCGATCGTCGCCATCGTGCCTGTCATCATCCTCTTCGCGATCATCGAGAAGCGTCTCGTCGGAGGTCTGACCGCAGGGAGCATCAAGTGACACGCATCGAGGACGCGACCCACGAGCTCGGCGGCGCTGCCGCCGAGCCGTCGGGCGGACTCAGCAAGTCGGTCCGCTGGGAGCGCATGCTCGCGCTCCTGGCGGACCGCCGCCGGCTCTCCGTCACCGAGGTGGCGGAGCTGTTCGGCACCTCGGAGTCGACCGTGCGCCGGGACTTCGACCAGATGGCCGACCGCCAGCTCGCGCACCGTACCCACGGGGGGATCGTCGCGGCCTCGGTCGCGTACGGCCTGCCCGGCCGGTACGGCAAGCAGCTCGACGACCGCCAGCGTCTCGCGGAGGCGGCGGCCCACCTGGTCACGCAGCGCCACGCGGACCAGGCCGTCATCGGGTTCAACGGCGGGCGCACCACGACCCTGGTCGCCAAGGCGCTCGGCGAGCTCTCGGACCAGGGGTCCGAGCACGCGGCCCGCAACGGCGAGCACGTCTACACGATCGTGACGAGCGCGCTCAACATCGCCGCCGAGCTGGTCCTGCGCCCGCAGCTGCGCACGGTGTGCCTGGGCGGCACGGCGCGCGCCCAGTCCTACGAGCTCACGGGCCCCATGGCCGTGAGCATGGCCCGCACCCTGTGGCTCGACGTGCTCGTGCTCGGCATGGTCGGCATCGACGCCCAGGCGGGGCTCACGTGCGGCGACCCCGACGAGGCCGGGGTCACGTCCGCGCTCGTCGAGCACTCGCGCCACGTGATCGCCGTCGGGACCTCCGACAAGGTCGGCGAGCGCTCGTTCGCGCAGATCTGCGACATCTCCCGCATCACCACGCTCGTCACCGACTCGGGCGCGACCGAGGAACAGCTCGCGCCCCTGCGGGATGCAGGCGTCGAGGTCATCGTCGTCTAGGACGAGACCTCGCCGCTCCCGCCTCACACGTCCGCACCACGACGGACGCCGGACCGCGCCGACCGCGCAGCCCGGTGGCCACACCAGAAGGGTTTGACATCACCATGAGCACCTCCCACGTCAGCGTCGAGATCGCGAGCCAGCCCCAGGTCTGGCGCGAGGCGGCCCGCCTCGCCGCCGAGAGCGCCGCGGTCCTCCCGCAGCCGGGCGAGCGCGTCGCGATCGTCGGTTGCGGCACGTCCTGGTTCATCGCCCAGGCCTACGCGGCCCGCCGCGAGGAGCTGGGTCAGGGGGTCACGGACGCGTTCGCCGGCAGCGAGTACCCGGCGGGCCGTGAGTACGACCGTGTCGTGGCGATCACCCGTTCCGGGACGACCACCGAGATCCTGCACCTCCTCGAGGTGCTCGACGGCAAGCAGCGCACCCTGGCGATCGTCGGCGACCCGACCTCGCCCGGCGCGAGCGCAGCGGACGACGTGGTCGTGATGCCCTTCGCCGACGAGCAGTCCGTGGTCCAGACCCGGTTCGCGACGGCCGCGCTCACGCTCCTGCGCGCGGGACTGGGCGACGACATCGAGGCGCTCGCGACCGCGGCGGAAGAGGTCGTGGGCTGGGAGGTCCCCGAGGCCGTGCTGGCCCGCACCCAGTTCACGTTCCTGGGTCGCGGCATGGCCGTGGGGCTCGCGAACGAGGCCGGGCTCAAGATGCGCGAGGCGTCCCTCGCGTGGGCCGAGTCGTACCCGGCCATGGACTACCGCCACGGCCCCATCAGCATCTCCGACGAGACCAGCGCCGTCTTCCTGCTCGGTGCCGAGGTCCCGGGCCTGGTCGAGGACATCGAGCGCACGGGGGCCCTCGTGGTCCGCTTCGACGAGGACGCGCAGCTCACGCTCGTGCGCTGCCAGCTCCTGTCGGTCGCGAACGCCGAGCGCAAGGGCCTGGACCCCGACGCCCCGCGCCACCTGACGCGCTCGATCATCCTGGAGGACTCGGCATCATGATGGTCGGGGAAGAGCAGCTCGCCTTCCCCGCCGTCCCGGAGCTCCTGTCGCCGTCCCACGGAGGGGCGGCGACCGGGGCCCCGGGGGCGGGCCTGCGTCGGGCGGTGATCGCGCTCGACGTCGGCGGGACCGACATCAAGTCCGCGATCGTCACGCGCGGCAGCGACCCGGACGCGCTCGACGAGATCCTCGTCGAGCGGGTCACCCCGACCCGCGCGGCCGACGGCCCCGAGGCCTCGGTCGCCGCGGTCCTGGCGGCCGTCGAGGCGCTGCGTGCCGAGGTGCCCGCGGGGTACCAGGTCCTGGGTGTGGGCCTCGCGGTGCCGGGCACGGTCGACGAGTCGGCGGGCCTCGTCGTGAGCGCCGAGAACCTCGACTGGGTCGACCTGCCGCTGCGGCAGGTCGTCGCGGACGCGACGGGCCTGCCCGTGGGTTTCGGCCACGACGTGCGCGCGGGGGGCCTCGCCGAGGCCCGCCTGGGTGCGGGCCGCGGAGCGCCCGACCACGCCTACGTGTCGATCGGCACGGGCATCGCCGCGGCGGTCGTGCTGCACGGTCAGGTCTACGTGGGTGGCGGGTACGCGGGCGAGATCGGTCACGGTGGTGCGCACGGCGGGGCGTCGTGCCCCTGCGGTGGCACCGGTTGTGCGGAGACGTTCGCGTCGGCCGCGGGCATGGCGCGCAGCTACCGCGAGCTCACGGGCGCGACGTCCGACGAGGTCCCCGGCTCGGCCGAGGTCCTGGCACGTGCCCACGCGGGCGACGTCGTGGCCCGCGAGGTCTGGGACCGCGCGATCGACCGGCTCGGCGAGCTGGTCGCCGAGATGGTCCGCCTCCTCGCGCTGCCGGTCGTCGTGATCGGCGGCGGTCTCGTGCGCGCGGGTGACGACCTCATGGTCCCGCTCGACGCCGCGGTGCGCTCGTACCTCACGATCCATCCCGCGCCCCGGCTCGTCCCGGCCACGCTCGGGTCGGCGGCCGGCACGTACGGGGCGTCGGTCCTCGCGTGGGACGCCGTGACCGCTGCGGCGCTGGAGGCGCTGTGACGGCCGGCAGGCAGGTCCGGGTCCTGTGCCTCACACCCAACCCCGCGTGGGACGTGACCTACGGCGTCGACCGTCTGGACCCGGGCGAGGCGCTGCGGGTCCGGTCCGTCGCGGCCCGCGCGGGCGGCAAGGGGGTCAACGTCGCGCGCGTCGTGCGCGCGCTGGGCGGCGTCTCGGTCGCGGTCGCCCCCGTGGGCGGCATCCTCGCGCCGGCCTTCGCGGCCGACCTCGAGGCCGCGGGCCAGCCCGCGACGCTCGTCCCGGTGGCGGGTGCGTTGCGGCAGGCGGTCGCGGTGGTCCCGGAGCACGCAGGGCCCGACGACGGAGGTCACCCCACGGTCCTCAACGAACCGGGGGCCGTGCTCACGGAGGAGGAGTGGGGGCTGCTCGTCCGCACCGCGGTCGGCCTCGCGGTGGACCGCCCGGTCGTGACGATCTCCGGCTCGCTGCCTCCCGGCACGACGCAGGACCGGTTCACCGGTCTGGTGCGTGCGCTGCGCGAGGCCGGCTGCCCGGTCCACGTCGACGTGTCGGGGCCCGGGCTGCTCTGGGCCGCCCAGGCGGGCGCGGACCTCATCAAGCCCAACCGCGCCGAGCTCGCCGAGGCGACCGGGACGCCCGACCTGGCCCAGGGCGTGGCCGCGCTGCAGCGCCTGGGTGCGCACGACGTCGTCGTGACCGACGGCGAGAAGGGGCTCGCGGCGTTCGAGCCCGGGTCCACGGCGCCCGCGGCGCGGGCCCGGCTCGACGCCCCGGTGCACGGCAACCCGACCGGCGCCGGTGACGCGGCCATGGCGGCGCTCGCGGTGAGCGTCGGCCGGCCCTGGGCCGAGCGCCTGGCCCTGACCGTCGCCACGTCGGCCGCAGCGGTGCTGCAGCCCGTCGCGGGCGAGGTCGACCCCGAGGACGTGCGGCTGCTCGCCGACCGCGTCCTGACCGAGAACGTGAACGACACCCCGAGAACCACGGAGGACTGAATGCCGCTCGTCACCGCCAGCCAGCTGATCTACGGAGCCCGCGCCGAGCGTCGGGGGGTCGGCGCGTTCAACGTGATCCAGGTCGAGCACGCCGAGGCCTTCGTGGCCGCGGCCGCCCGTGCCGGCACGGGCGTCGTCCTGCAGATCAGCCAGAACGCCGCGAAGTACCACGGCGGCCTCGAACCCATCGCTCTCGCGACGCTCGCGATCGCCCGCGCGTCGAGCGCACCGGTCGTGGTCCACCTGGACCACGCCGAGGACCGCGCGCTCGTGAGCGAGGCCATCGCGCTGGGCCTGAACTCGGTCATGTACGACGGGTCCGCGCTCGACTACGAGGCCAACGTCGAGGCGACGGCCGACGTGGTGCGCGAGGCCCACGCCCGCGGGGTCTTCGTCGAGGCCGAGCTCGGCAAGGTCGGCGGCAAGGACGGCGTGCACGCCCCGGGCGTGCGCACCGACCCGGCCGAGGCCGTGGCGTTCGTCGCCGCGACCGGCGTGGACGCGCTCGCGGTCGCGGTCGGCTCGTCGCACGCCATGACCGACCGCACGGCCGCGCTCGACTTCGAGCGGATCGCCGAGCTGCGGGCGGTCGTGCCCGTGCCGCTCGTGCTGCACGGGTCCTCGGGCGTCGCCGACGCCGACCTCACGCGTGCCGTCGAGGAGGGGATGACCAAGATCAACATCTCGACCCACCTCAACAACACCCTGACGCGGGCGCTGCGCACCTACCTGGACCAGAACCCGGCCGTCGTCGACCCGCGCAAGTACCTCGGTGCGGGCCGCGACGCGATGCGCGACGAGGTCGTGCGCCTGCTGGGTGTGCTGAACGCGGCCTGACGGGGTCCTCCCGGGAGGCCGAGGGACGTCGTCGAGGGAGAGGGTGCCGGCCCTCTCCCTCGACGCGGTCCCTCCCGCGGCGATACCCCCAGAGCGAACCCCCTCGCCTCACACCGACATGTACGGGAGACTGGGCAGATGAGCATGACTCGTCCCAATTCCGCGCCCAAGGTCCCGACGCCGCCGAGCGGGGAGCAGATCGCGTCCTACGCGACCTACCTCGAGGCGCAGAAGGCCGTCGACTACCTCTCCGACAACAAGTTCGCCGTCGAGTACGTGACCATCGTCGGCACCGACCTGCGCATGGTCGAGCGCGTCATGGGCCGTCTCACGTACGGCCGGGTGGCGCTCGCGGGCCTCGCGTCCGGTGCGTGGTTCGGCCTGTTCGTGGGTCTGCTGCTGTACATGTTCAACAGCGGTGGCGGGCTGATGCTCGCCGCGATCGGTCTGGGTGCGGGTTTCGGCCTGCTGTTCTCGGTCCTGTCGTACTCGCTCACGGGGGGCAAGCGCGACTTCACGTCGTCGAGCCAGATCGTGGCGTCGTCGTACTCGCTGCTGTGCCTCGCGGAGCGCGCGGGCGACGCGCGTCGCCTCCTGTCCCAGATGCCCGACGGCGCCGCGGCCATCGCGCGTCAGGTCCCGCCGGTCGCGGGACCGGCCGGGCCGCCCGCGCAGCCGGGCCAGTGGGGACAGCCGGGCCAGGCGCCCGGCCAGCAGCCGGGCCAGACGTGGGGGGCCCAGCAGCCGCCGGCTCCGCAGGCGCCCGCTCCGGTCGCGACACCGGTCCAGACGGCCGACGCCCCGGCCCAGCCGGCCCCTCCGGTCAGGACTCCGGACCCGCGCTGGACGACGCCCTCGGGCGCGCCGCGCTACGGAGCCATGCGCAGCGACGTCACGCCGCCCGCTCCCGCTGACGGCGCGTCTGCCGAGGGGCACACCCGTCCGGCGACCGACGCCCAGGCCGCAGCCGACGGCGCGACGGACGAGACGTCGTCGGGCACGCGCTAGGTCCTTGCCACGGCCCCGGCGCGATGCCCCCGGGTCGCTCCTCCGCCGTCCGGCAGGGGACAGGTGGTGCTCGCGGGGCGGAGGGGGCTATCCGATCCAGGGGGGGGCGAGACCGGCTCGCCGGGACCCTCGGGTGAGATCGGTGTCGCCAGAGCGCCGGCGAGGCCGGTGACGACGAACTCGGCGCCCGACGCGGTGCTGACCCGGCGTGAGGCGTCGGCGCGCAGCACCACGGTGTCTCCGGCCGACAGGTCGACGGTCTCGTCGTCGACGGCCACCGTCGCTGCGCCGTCGAGCACGTGCCACGCCTGCTCGCTGTCGAACGAGTGCTGAGGACCTTGCTGACCGGCGTGCATGACGACGCGCCACAGGCTCACGGTCGTGGTGCCGCCCTGCGTGGGTGAGGCGAGCGTCGTCATCGAGGCGTTCGGTGTCTCGGTGACGCGGGTGTCCGAGCGAGCGATCTTGAGGTCAGGCATGTCGACTCCCTGGATTGACAACATGGTTGTCCATCAACGGAACCACGCCACCGCGATATCGTCAACCATGTTGTCGACAGGGAGGTCCTGAGATGAGCGAACCTGGATGGCGCGTCGTGCTCCTGCTCGCGGGCGCGTTCCGCGGCAGCATCGATGCGCTCCACGACGACCTCGCCGAGCAGGGGTACCCCGAGGTGCGGCCGTTGCACGGGTTCGCGCTCCAGGCGATCGGGCCCGACGGGTGCACGATCAACGAGCTCGGTCAGCGGCTCGGCGTCTCGAAGCAGGCGGCGGCCAAGACGGCGGCCGGCCTCGAGAAGTCCGGGTACGTCTCCCGCGAGCCGGTCCCGGGAGACCTCAGGGCGGTGCTGCTGCGCCGCACGCCCCGTGCAGAGGAGTTCCTGGCGGCCAGCGCGGCCGGGTTCGAGCGCGTCATGGACGCGTGGCGGCTCCGGCTCGGTGACGCGCGGTTCGACGCGCTGGTCGACGCGCTCGCCGACGTGGCGGACGAACGACCTGTCGGAGACCTGCCCGGCTGGCTGTCTCGACGCTCCTCGACCACCGACGAGCGGCCAGGGGGCTGACCGGCCGCACCGACGCCCGGCGGTCAGGAGGTGGCCGGAGCGGACCCCGGCCACCGCTCAGTCGCGCGCGGCGCGTTCCGCTGCGGCCTTGGCCGCGTCCCGCTCACGCTTGCGCGCCTCCTTGAGGCGCTTCTCGGCCTCGCGCACGGCCTTCTCCGCCTCGCGGCGGGCCCTGGACGCCTCCTTGACCTTGGCGTCGCGCGCGTAGAGCTCGGCGGCCTCGCGCGCCTCGTGCGGAGGGAGCGGAGACTCGGCGCGCTCGACGGGCGTCCGCTCGACGTAGACCCCGATCCCGTCGAGGACCCTCTCGAGTCCGAACACGACGTCGTCGACCCCGTCGTCGTCGCTCAGGTACGCGCCCGAGGCGACCACGGGGTGCAGGTACGGGAACCTCTCGGGGGTCACCAGCTCGGAGAAGACCTCGGCGTACGCGGCCCCGCTCACGTCGCGCCCACCGGGGTCCTGCCGGGCTCCGCGCAGCTCGCGCTGGATCCGGGCGGCACTCTGCGCGTAGCTCGTGACGAGCATGATCATCGCGAGCTTGTCGGCGTCGGACAACGACGTGTCGTGCATCGCGCGCAGACCCAGGTCGACGAACCGCAGGTTGTTGGGCGTGAGCGGGACGCCCTGGACCGCGACGTCGAGGAACCACGGGTGGGCCTCGTAGACCGCGAGGGAGGCGAGCGCGAACTCGCGCAGGCCGCGCCGCCACGTGGGCCCCTCGCCCGCGGGGATCCGCCCCTCCATGACCGCGGTGAGCTCGGGGTGCGCCCCCGAGGGAAGATCGATGTCCATCGCCTGCTCCTGCATGAGGAGCAGCAGGTCGTCCTTGCTCGTGACGTAGCGGTACAGCGACATGGTCGTGTACCCCAGGGCTGCCGCGAGCTTGCTCATCGAGAGCGCGCCGAGCCCCTCGGCGTCGGCGATCTCGATGGCCTGCTCGACGATCCGCTCGATGCTCAGCTCGCGCCGAGGGCCGCGCTGCGGGTTCTCGGCCACGCCCCACGCCAGGGCGATGGCGTGGGGCAGGCCGGGATCGGTGGTGTCCGTCATGGGTACATCATCGCCGGTCCGTGCGGGATCGCAGGTCTGCGCCGCGACGGGCGAGGGGGCGTGGGCCGCACGGGCCGAGCACCCTCAGTGCGCCGTCCGACGTCGGTAGAGGATCGACGCCCCGGCGCACGAGACCACGAACATGCCGACGAGCCACGCGAGCGCCGGCACGAGCTGCCCCGCGGTCGACGTCCCCGAGAGCAGTGCACGCAACGTCTCGATGACGGGCGTGAACGGCTGGTGCGTCGCGAAGCCGTGCAGCCACGTCGGCATGGTCTCGACCGGTACGAACCCGCTCGACAGGTAGGGCACGAACAGGAAGAACATGTTGAAGCTCGCCGCGGCGTCGACGCTCAGGACAAGGCCCGCGAGGCAGCTCAGCCACGTGAACGCGAGGACCATGAGGGCGAGATGGCCCGCGATGCCCACCCACCCGCCCAGGTCGGCTCCCGGGCTGAAGCCGAGCGCGACGGCCACGAGCAGGACGAGCGTGGCCGAGACGAGGTTGCGGACCGTGCTGGCCAGGACGTGCGCCCACAGGACCGAGGGCCCGAAGATGGGCAGGGTCTTGAAACGGTTGATCGTTCCGCTCGTCATGTCCTGGGCCACGGAGAGCGCGGCGGTCGCCGAACCGAAGCCCAGGCACAGGACCAGGATCCCGGGCACCACGTAGTCGACGTAGCTCCCGTCGTCCTCGATCGCGCCACCGAACACGATGACGAACACGAGCATGATGAGGACGGGCAGCATGAGCGCCGTGACGAGCCCGTCGACGCTGCGCAGCGTGCGACGCAGCTCGCGGCCCGTCATGGCCGAGACGTCGCGCAGCGCGGTCGCGGGGGACTGGCGGACGGCCCTCGGGGCCGTGCGCGAGGCGCGGTCGGGTACGGGTCGCCGCGTGGTGGTCGGTGCCGTGGTGCTCATCGCAGGCCTGCCTTCGTCGTCGCGGGGGAGGCCGCGGGCCGGGTGGGGACGGACGGGGTGCCCGAGGTGCTCTGCGGCGGGCGGGCGGTGCGCGCGGCGCGCGACCCCGTGAGGGCGAGGAAGACGTCGTCGAGCGAGGGCTTGACCACGGACACGCCGGTGACAGGGATGCCCTGCTCGTCGGCCCGCGCCAGGACGTCGCGGACCGTGCGGAGCGGGTCCGTCGTCGGGATCGTCGCCGCGAGGTCCTTCTCGTCGATCCCCGAGATCTCGAGCCCGATCTCCTGGACGGACGCGAGCGCGTGGGAGTCCTCGACGTCGACTCGCACGTGCTGGCCGGGGACGAGGGCCTTGAGCTCGCTCGTGGTCCCGCGCGCGACGATGCGTCCGCCGTCGAGCACCGCGATGGTGTCGGCGAGCCGGTCCGCCTCCTCGAGGTACTGGGTCGTGAGCAGGACCGTGATGCCGTCGGCCGCGAGCTCGCGGACGACGTCCCAGAGCTCGGAGCGCGACTGCGGGTCCAGGCCCGTGGTCGGCTCGTCGAGGATCAGGACCTGCGGGTTCGCGACCAGGCTGATCGCGAGGTCGAGGCGGCGTCGCATGCCGCCCGAGTAGGTCTCGACGCGTCGCCGGGCGGCGTCGGTCAGGTCGAAGCGGTCGAGGAGCGCGGCCGTGCGGGCCCTGACCGTCGCGCGGGGCAGGTGCGCGAGCGTGGCCATCATCGCGAGGTTCTCCTCGCCCGTCTGGAACTCGTCGACCGAGGCGTACTGGCCCGTGAGCGCGATGACCTCGCGGACCCGGGCGGCCTGGCGGACGACGTCGTGCCCCGCGATGGTCGCGGTGCCGGCGTCGGGCCGGACGAGGGTCGTGAGGATGTTGACGGCGGTCGTCTTGCCCGCGCCGTTGGGTCCGAGGAGCGCGAAGATCTCGCCTCGTCGGACGGACAGGTCCACGCCCTGCAGGACGGCGTGGTCTCCGTAGGACCGGGTGAGCCCCCGGACGTCGATCATCGGGTCGGGCATCGTTACCTCCGTGTGCGTCGCAGACTGTTGTGTACTTCCTACACTGTGTAGACCATACGCACTGTGTGTGGCGTACACAAGAGGTGGATTTCAGGCGACCTGCGCACGGGCGGCCGGATAGCGTGACGCCATGCACCCCGCCATGCACCCCGCCGCGCACCAGGCCGAGTTCCGCGACGCCCGCCTCGTCGAGGTCTACGACGCCCAGAACACGTGGGGTCGGGACGACGACTACTTCCTCGCCCGCGCGGCCGAGGGTCCCGGCGGGCGGGTGCTCGACCTCGGGTGCGGCACGGGGCGGCTGACCGTCGCCCTCGCCGACGCCGGGCACCAGGTGACGGGCGTCGACCCCGCGGGCGCCTCTCTGGACGCGGCCCGGCGTCGGACGGGCGCCCAGGGCGTGACCTGGATCCACGGGACGTCCGTCGACGCGCCCGCGGGTACGTTCGACGTCGCCCTCATGACGAGCCACGTGGCCCAGCTCTTCGTCGCCGACGACGAGTGGGCGGGCGTCCTCGCGGACCTCCGGCGGGCCCTGGTGCCCGGTGGCGTCCTCGTCTTCGACACCCGCGACCCCCGTGACCGCGCCTGGGAGGCGTGGCACGCTCCCGGAGACCGCGACCCGGTGGCGCTGGGTGACGGGCGCGTCGTGCAGACCTGGAGCGAGGTCACGGGCGAGCGTGACGGTGTCGTCGACTTCACGCTCGGCTACGAGATGCCCGAGGGCGACGTGCTGACGAGCACGGCGACCCTGCGGTTCCGTGCCGAGGGGGAGGTGCGGCGGTGCGTCGAGGCGGCCGGGTTCACCGTCGAGCAGGTCGACGGCGGGTGGCGGAGGGAGGCTGTCGGGCAGGGCGACGGCGAGCTGCTCGTCGTCGCGCGCGCGGTCTGACGCGCCGGGCGCCCGGACGGCGACCCTGCACGGGCCGACCGAGGGCACGACGAAGGCGGCGGCTCTGAGGAGTCCTCGGGGCCGCCGCCTCTGCGTGCCGGGTGGTGCGCCCGGCGGTGCGGCGTGTCGCCGCTGCGCCTCGTGCGTCAGTCGCGCAGCGACGCCATCCACGCCTCGATGTCCTCGGGGCGGCGGGGGAGCGCGGCCGAGAGGTTCTCGTTGCCGTCCTGCGTGATCAGGACGTCGTCCTCGATGCGGATGCCGATCCCGCGGTACTCCTCGGGGACCGTCAGGTCGTCGCTCTTGAAGTACAGGCCCGGCTCGATCGTGAAGACCATGCCCGGCTCCAGGATGCCGTCGACGTACAGGTCGCGGCGCGCCTGCGCGCAGTCGTGCACGTCGAGGCCCAGGTGGTGGCTCGTGCCGTGCACCATCCAGCGGCGGTGGAACTGCCCCTCGGGGGCGAGGGACTCCTCGGCGGTCGCGGGCAGCAGGCCCCACTCGGCGAGGCGCTCGGCGATGACCTCCATGGCGGCCGCGTGGATGTCGCGGAAGCGCGCCCCGGGGACGGCGACCGCGAAGGCCGCGTCGGCGGCGTCGAGCACGGCCGTGTAGATGCGGCGCTGGACGTCGGTGTAGGTGCCGTCGACGGGCAGCGTGCGCGTGACGTCGGCCGTGTAGAGCGAGTCGACCTCGACGCCCGCGTCGAGCAGCACGAGCTCGCCGGTACGGACCTGGCCGTCGTTGCGGATCCAGTGGAGCGTCGTGGCGTGCTCGCCCGCGGCCGCGATGGTCTCGTAGCCGACCGTGTTGCCCTCGAGGCGGGCGTGCGCGTCGAACGTCGTCTCGATGACGCGCTCGCCGCGGCGGTGCGCGGTCGCGCGGGGCAGGTTGCGCACGACCTCGGCGAAGCCCTCGATCGTCGCGTCGACGGCTTCGCGCATGTGCGCGATCTCGAGCGCGTCCTTGACCAGGCGCAGCTCGGAGGCGGCCTCGACGAGCGTGGCGTCCGCGGCGGCGTCGTCGGCCTGGCCGTTCTCGAGGCGGATGGCCTCGACGAGGGCCTCGATGTTCTCGTCCGCCCCCGTGACGACGAGCAGCACGACGTGCTCGCCGACGTCCTTGGCGAGCGCGTCGCGCAGCTCGTCGACGTGCGCCGCCTCGACCCCGGTGAGGGTCGTGACGTCGTCGAGGCTGGGGCGGGCCCCGACCCAGAACTCGCCGTAGCGCGAGTCGGCGTAGAACTCGTCGGTGTCGCGCGCCGCGAGGGGGCGCACGTAGAGGACGGCGTGGTGGTTCGAGCCGTCGTCGCCCGTGCCGGGCTCGACGGGGTGCAGGACCAGGACCGCGTCGGGCTCCTGGTCGGTGCCGAGGCCTGTGAGGTGCGCGAACGCCGAGTGCGGGCGGAACCGGTAGTCGGTGTCGTTCGAGCGGACCTTGAGCGGGCCGGCGGGGATCACGAGGCGTGCACCCGCGAAGCCCGCGGACAGCTCGGCGCGGCGGGCGGCGGTGTACGGGGCGGCGGCGCCGGCCTCGACGTCGCTGCTCGCGCGCGGCGCCCAGCCGCTCGTGATGAACGCCTTGAAGGCCTCCGAGTCGGGCCGGTGCGACCGGTTGTCGTTCCGGGCGGCGATCTCCTGCTCGGACTCCGCGGCCGGGGCGCTGACGGGGGTGGTGTCGTTGCTCATGGCCACCAGTCTCCCATCGGTCCCTGGGAGGGGGCGTGCGGCCCGACGACGAAGCGCCCCTCGGGTGCGTCGGTGCCGTCGGGAGGGCGTACCTCGGGTGCTCGTCCGGTGTCGTCGGGAAGGCGTGCCGGAGCGTCCGGCGGCCGTCGAGCGGCCGTCGGTCAGCGCTGCGGCCGCGCAAGATGACTGCGCTGTCATTCACAATTGACAGCGCAGTCATTCGCAGGGATGCTGGGCCGCGGACGCTCGTCGTCCGGCACCGGTGCCAGCCGCTCTCGCGACCCCACGTCGTCGTCGGACGAGCACCGGACAGCGCACCGGTGCGCGCCGGGCGAGGCCTGAGCGTCGTGGGCATCGCTGCCCGCTCGGACGTCGAAGAGGACGAACACGCATGAGACGATCACGACTCGCCACGCTCTCCGCGGGGCTCGCGCTGCTGATCGGGGCGGGCATCGCCTCCCCGGTCGCCGCCGCCCCCGGCGCCACGGACCCGACCGGCCCGCGCTCGCCTGCGGACCACTCCCTCGAGGTGAACCCCTTCGTCGGGACGGAGAGCGAGGGCAACGCCTACCCCGGCGCCACGGTCCCGTTCGGCATGGTCCAGCTCAGCCCGGACAACACCAACTCCTACGCCTCGACCTCCTACAGCAAGAACGCCGGGCGGGTCTGGGGCTTCAGCCACCGGCACGTCAACAGCGCGGGCTGCCCCGCCGCGGGCGAGCTGCTCGTGACCCCGGACACCACCGCGGCCCCGCGGACGGCCCGGACGCCCATCGCGATCAAGGACCAGGCGAGCACCGAGAAGGCCGTCGCCGGCTTCTACGAGGTGACTCTCGCCAACGACGTGCACGCCGAGCTCACGGCCACCACACGCGTGGGTGCGCACCGGTACACGTTCCCGGCCTCGACCACGTCGCACCTGTCGTTCAACGTCGGGCAGACGCTGCGCGACGCGGGCGCCAGCTCGGTCACGTGGGTCGACGACCGCACGCTCGAGGGCTGGGTCGACAACGGCGGGTTCTGCGGCGGCACGCCCGCCAAGCAGCGCTACTTCTTCAGCGCGACGTTCGACCGCCCCGTGTCCTCGTCCGGCACCTGGGGCACCAACGGCGCCTACACCGCGGGTTCCACCACGAGCCAGGTCACCACGGGCCGCAACGGCGCCGTCGCGGTGTTCGACACGACCACGGACCGCGACGTCGAGGTGAGCGTGGGCGTGTCCTTCGTGAGCGTCGACGGCGCGCGCGGCAACCGCGAGGCCGAGGCCGTGCGCGACGGCGTCCAGGTCGGGTTCGACGAGATCCGCGAGGAGGCGCGTGACGCCTGGAACACCGAGCTGGGCCGCGTCGACATCGAGGCCTCGCCCGAGAAGCGTGCGATCTTCTACACCCAGCTCTACAAGACCCTGCTCTCGCCGACGATCGGCAACGACGTCGACGGCCGGTACCGCGGCATGGACCTGAAGGAGCACTCGACCGACGGGTGGGACTACTACCAGAACTTCTCGCTCTGGGACACGTACCGCACGCAGGCGACGCTGCACGCCCTGCTGCTCCCCGAGCGCGCCGAGGACATCGTCCGCTCGATGTACCAGCACCGCGTCGAGGGCGGCTGGCTGCCCCGCTGGTCGCTGGGAGCGCTCGAGACCAACATCATGGCGGGCGACCCGGTCACGCCGTGGCTCGCGGAGAACTTCGCCCTGGGCACCGTTCCCGACGACATCTCGGACGAGCTGTGGGGCTACCTGGTGGAGAACGCCACGACGGCCCCGCCCGCCGGTGTCGCGTCGGTGGGTCGCCAGAGCGCGGCCTTCTACAACGAGAACGGCCACATCCCGTTCTACCCCGAGAACGAGGGCGGCCTGGGCGGGCAGTACGAGGAGTACCGCCACGGCGGCTCGTCGACGCTCGAGTTCGCGCTGTCCGACGCGGGCCTGGGCGCGGCCGCCGAGCGTCTCGGCAAGACCGAGGACGCCGAGACCTTCCTCGCCAAGGGCCGCAACTGGCAGACGCTGTGGAACCCGGACGTCCAGCTCTCGGGCGGCTTCCAGGGCATGGTCAACGCCAAGCGTCCCAACGGCACGTTCGTCACGCTCCCCGAGCTGACCGACGTCACGCGCACGGGCTTCCACGAGGGGGTCCCGTGGCAGTACCAGTGGATGGTCCCGCAGGACGTCACGGGTCTGGCCGAGGCCATGGGTGGCGAGGACGCGTTCGTCGACCGCCTCGACTACTACTTCGACATGCCGGCGCTCGCGGCGAAGCCGGGCGTCTCGCCCTCGACGTGGGCGCGCGGTGGCAGCTCGTACTACCAGACCATCCGCTACAACCCTGGCAACGAGCCGACGATCACCAACGCGTGGCTCTACGGGTACGTCGGGCAGCCGTGGAAGACCAACGACGTGCTGGCCGCGAACCTCAACCGGTTCCCGAACACGCCGGGCGGGGGCGTCGGCAACGACGACCTGGGCACCCTGGCCGCCTGGTACGTCATGGCCGCGCTCGGCTTCGAGCCCGTCCTGCCGGGCTCGGGCATGCTCGCGCTCAATGCGCCCAAGGTCCAGTCCGCGACCGTCACGACCGACGCGGGCACGACGTTCGCCATCTCGGCCGAGGGCGCCAACGAGGACCTGCCGAGCTACGTCTCGGGCGTCACGCTCGACGGCGCAGAGCACACGGCCGTGTGGATGGACGCCTCGGCGATCCAGGACGGCGGCACGCTCGAGTTCGACCTGGCCGACTCGAGCGCGGGCCTCACGTGGGGCACGGCGCCCGCGGACCGCATCCCGAGCCTGTCGGCGCCGCTGCCGCCGCTGCCCGTCGAGGTCTCCGCGACGGCTCGCTGCGTGGGCAAGAACGTCCAGGTCTCGGTCAAGGCCACGAGCTCGGCCGACACCGCGGTCGACGTCGTCCTGGCGACGCCGTTCGGGACGAAGTCCTTCCACGGGCTGCAGCCCGGCAAGAGCGCCGCGCAGACGTTCAACGCACGCTCGGGCGCGGTCGAGGCCGGGACGGCGAGCGTCACGGTGACGCTCCCGGGGGCCGAGCCGCGGACGCTGGAGGTCGCCTACCCGGCGACGTCCTGCGGCTGACGCCGGCCCGCACGTGCCGGTGCGGGAGGTGAGCAGGTGGCAGGAAGAAGGCCCCAGGTGCCCGACGGCGGTTCTCGCCTCGGGTGCCTGGGGCCTTGTCGGTCCTGGGTCCTCACGGTCCGGGGTCGCCGGACGTGACGCTCAGGACGGTCGTGTCACGCCGAGGCGCCCACCAGCTCACCGCGTCGCGCGGGGGACCAGCGGCTCGTGAGGTCGCCCAGCGCGCGCGAGAGCGCGTCGTTGAACGCGTCGGGGGCGTCGAGGTTGACGTCGTGGCCCGCGCGCGGCACGACCACCAGGGCCGTGTCGGGAACGGTGTCGAGGTAGCGCTTCTCGTCGAGGCGCAGGTGGTCGCGCTGGCCGTTGATGAGCCAGACCGGGACCTTCGCGGCACGGAGGTCGGCGCGCGAGGAGCGGCCCGCGAGCTCGTGCAGCACGTCGGTCACGACCTGCCACGCGGGCCGGCCGGGGAGCTGCGGGTCGGCGAACGTGCCGGCCCCCGTGAGCTGGGCCGAGGCGCGCGCGCCGCCGGGCAGCGACCTGCCGGCGCGCAGCACGTCCTGGACGCGGCCCAGCGCACGGCGGGTCGCGGCGCCCGCGGCATCCACGAGCGCGGCGGCCTCGCGGAAGAGCGCGACGGGCTTGCCGCGCGGGTCCGCGCTGCACGCGCACGCCACGACGCCCGCGAGCCGGTCGGGGTGGCTCGCCGCGTAGGCGAGCGACGTGTACCCGCCGAGCGACATCCCGACCACGACGACGGGGACGTCGTCGGGGAAGGACGCGACGGCGTCGTCCAGGATCTCGAAGGCCCGTGCGAGCGTGAACCGCTCGTCGCTGCGCTCGCCGTGGCCCGGCAGGTCGACCGCGACCGCGAGGTGGCCCGCCTCGCGCACGTGGGCGAGCTGGCGCCCCCAGATCGCGTTCGAGGTGCGCACACCGTGCACGAACACGACGGCTGCGGGGGTCCCCGCCGAGGACGCCTGCGCGAGGCTCGGGAGGAGATCGATCGACGGGTCGGACGGGAAGACGGAGGCCTGGGGGGAGGGCTGGCTGTTTCGCATCGCTTCGGATGCTGCCAGTGTCACCTGGGAGCAGTGCGAAAGCCCCGGGAGCCTCGCGTGAACGTCCTGTGGGGGCTGTGGGCTGCGCCCGGACGACCGAGAAGACGGCGAGCCTCTGTTCGTGTCCCGTTTGTCCGGCGTGTCGACGTGTGCACGCCGACTGCTCGATGTGTCATGTCGGCATGGCCATCACGCTGAGCACTCCGAACACCCCCGCGCTGGACGAGATGATCACGGCGCTCGCCGGTTGGCAGCAGGAAGACCAGTCCGTCCAGCTGCACCCGGGTGATCTGGGGTGGGCCTGGCAGATCGGTGCGTCAGCACTGGCCGGGAGGGTTCGCACGTGGGCCGTGAACGGCCGGCCCGTCGCCGTGGGCTACCTGGACGGTGGCACGCTCTTGCGCTTGGCGATCGCGCCGGACGCCGAGAGCGACCAAGAACTTGCCTCCCGGATGGCGGACGACGTCGCCGACCCGGCGCGTGGAGTCCTTCCTGGAGGTCCCGTCGCGGTCGAGGCCCGTCTCGGGGGCGTGTTCCGATCACGGTTGCTGGCGCAGGCTGGCAGGCCGGAGACCTGTGGACACCGATGATCCGGGATCTCGCGGAACCGGTGCCCCGCCCCGGCGTGCGGATCGAGGAGGTCGGCCCTGAGGTGGCACACGTGCGGACCCTGGTTCAGCGGGCCTCGTTCGAGTCGTCTCGATTCACGGACGAGCGCTGGCACACGATGACGACCGGCCCGGCGTACGCCGCAGCCCGTTGTCTGCTCGCCTACGACGCTCAGGGCTCCGCTGTGGCGACAGCCACCGTGTGGTCGGCGGGAGAAGGGCGGCCCGGCGTGCTCGAGCCCCTGGGCGTGCACCGTGACCACCGAGGCCACGGATACGGCACGGCGATCGCCTTGGCTGCGGCCTCGGCGCTCCGGGAGATGGGTGCCTCGAGCGCGACAGTGTGCGCCGAGAGCTCGAACGTCGGCGCGGTCGCCACGTACTCGTCGGCCGGCTTCCAGAGCCGTCCGGAGGTCCCCGACCTCGTCCGGGTCAGCTAGATGTGCTGACCCGCGCCGAGGCGGCTGACCGGCGCCGAGGCGGCGGCCCGTCGCGTCCTGCGGGACCCGCACACCTCGGTGAGCGCCGTCGTCGGGCCCCGCCCGACGGGCCCCGACGCGCGCGCTCACTATCCTGAGGGGGTGCTCATCGACCTCCACACCCACTCCACGGCGTCCGACGGGACCGACGTCCCGGCGCAGGTCGTCGAGGACGCAGCCGCCGCAGGCCTCGACGTCGTGGCCCTCACCGACCACGACACGACGGCGGGCTGGGCCGACGCCGCGGAGGCCGCCACCCGCAGCGGCATCGCCCTGGTGCGCGGTGCGGAGATCTCGGCCCGGTCGGGGCGCGTCTCGGTCCACCTCCTGAGCTACCTGCACGACCCCACGCACCCCGACCTGCTGGCCGAGACCGAGCGCACGCGCGTCGACCGCGTCTCGCGGGCCCGGCGCATGGTCGAGCGGATCGGCGAGGACTACCCGCTGACGTGGGAGGATGTCCTGTCGCAGACCGAGGAGGGGACCACGATCGGGCGCCCGCACATCGCGGACGCCCTGGTGGCCACCGGCCACGTCAGCGACCGTTCGGCGGCATTCGCCACGATCCTGCACCCCGGCACGGGCTACTACGTGCCGCACTACGCCCCTGACGTCCTGGACGCCGTGCGCGCGGTGCGCGCAGCCGGCGGGGTGCCCGTCTTCGCCCACCCGGGCGCCGACGGGCGAGGGCGCGTGGTGCCGGACGCGGTCATCGAGCAGATGGCCGACGCAGGACTGCTGGGGCTCGAGGTGCACCACCGCGACCACAGCGCACAGCAAGTTGCCCGTCTCGAGGACATCGCCCACACCCTGGGCCTCTTCGTGACGGGTTCGAGCGACTACCACGGAGCCGGCAAACCGAACCGGCTCGGCGAGAACACGACAGCACCACGAGTGCTGGAGACGATCGAGGAGCTAGGCACGTTGGACGTGATCCGATGACGGCGCGGGCGGTGATGTCGTGAACGACATCATGGACCTCCGCCTCTTCACCGAGGTGTTCATCACGCTGTTCGTGATCATGGACCCTCCCGGGACGGTACCGATCTTCCTGGGCCTGACGAGCGCCATGGGCGCCAAGCAGCGCAACCAGGCCGCCAGGACGGCGATCCTCGTCGCGTTCGGCGTGATCGTGTCGTTCGCGGTGTTCGGGCAGCAGATCCTCAACTACATGGGCATCTCGCTCCCGGCGCTCAAGGCGTCGGGTGGGCTCCTGCTCCTGCTGGTCGCGATGGAGCTGCTGACGGGAAAGATGGAGGAGCCGACGCCGTCGGGCAACAAGGGCGTCAACGTCGCCCTGGTCCCGCTCGGCACGCCGCTCCTCGCGGGCCCCGGTGCGATCGTCGCGACCATGGTGTTCGTCCAGCGAGCCGACGGGTCCGCTGCGGACTGGGTCGCGATCGCGGCGGGCGTCGTCGCGGTCCACATCACGCTCTTCCTGGCGATGCGCTTCGCGAACGTCATCCACCGGGTCCTGGGCGACTCGGGCACGATCCTCGTGACCCGCATCGCGGGTCTGCTGCTCGCGGCCATCGCGGTGCAGCTCGTCGCGGACGCGGTCACGGCGTTCGTCCAGGCGGCCAGTTGACGCCCGGCCGACCGTAGCGCCCCGACGCCCGCGAGACCTCCTGGTCTCGCGGGCGTTCGGGCGCAGGCGTCGGTGAGGGGCGTCGGTGGCACGGTCGAGGGGCCTCGTGCGCGGTGGCGCGCGGCGGACTGGGAGGTCTGGCCAGGGGCGCTGGTCGTGAGGGGCTCCTCGCGGCCCAGGACAAGAGGGAGAGCACGTGCTGAAGATCGACCCAGAGGTCGACGCGGCGTACATCAGGCTGCAGCCCATCGGCGACGGCGAAGCGGTGCGGCAGATCGTCGTGGAGGACGCGCAGCTGCACGGCGAGGTCGTGCTGGACCTCGACGCGAACGGACGACTGCTGGGGATCGAGCTGATCGGCTACCGCAGCATGTTGGACGGCGGTGCCGGTGACGGTGAGGACGGCGACCAGGGCGGCGATCACTGACCCCCGGCCGTCCGCTGCACAGGAGAGGTCGCGCGCTGCTACGACGTGCTCCGACAGCGGTACGACCTCCCGGACGTCATGGGACCGGTCGGACCGGATTCGTTACCTCATCGAGACGGCCATTCTGAGCCTCCCGGCCTCTGAGCGCCCCTAGGGTGGACGGCAAGAGGAAGGCCCGGCCTTCTTCCGTCATGAGTTACGAAGGAGTGCTGATGAACTCGCCAGGTCGCCGTCGACCGGTCACCCTCACCGCGGGGATCATCGCCGCGGTCATCACCGCCGCGCTGCTCACGGCCTGCACGGACGAGGAGAGCACGGTCCCGTCGACCGGCCTCGGGCTCGTCCCGGTGCCCACGGACGTGAGCGTCGACGGGGGAGGGGCGTTCGTGCTCGACGCGGACTCCACGATCGCGCTGGTCACACCCGAGGTCATGGCCCCGGACGTCTTCCACGTCGGTGAGGAGCTCGCCGAGCGCCTCGGGACCGCGACGGGTCTCGACCTGCCGCTCGGCCCGGCGGTCGACGGCGCCGCGGGCGAGATCCGTCTCGAGCTCGTCCCTGACAGCGAGGTCGTCTGGGAGCGGGACGGCCTGCTCGACGACACGGGCGTCGACGCCTACGAGCTCACGGTCGACGACGAGCAGATCGTCCTGACCGCCGCGACGCCCCCTGGTCTGTTCCGTGGGGTGCAGACGCTGCGTCAGCTCTTCCCGCCGGAGATCGAGGCGACCACGGTCCAGGAGGAGCCCGCAGGTGGCTGGACCGCCCCGGCGGTCACCATCTCCGACGAGCCCCGGTTCGCCTACCGCGGCGCGATGCTCGACGTCGCGCGCCGCTTCTACCCGGTCGAGTCGGTCAAGCGGTTCATCGACCACGCGTCGACGTACAAGCTCAACGCGCTCCACCTCCACCTGACCGACGACCAGGGATGGCGCATCGCGGTCGACGCCCTGCCCGGGCTCACCGAGGTCGGCTCCACGACGCAGGAGGGGTGGGAGCCCGGGACGGGGGACGGCGAGCGCTGGTACTACACCGCGGACGAGTACGCGGAGATCGTCGCGTACGCGCGCGACAAGTACATGACGGTCGTCCCGGAGATCGACGGGCCGGGGCACACGCTCGCGGCCCAGGCGTCGCTCGGCTCGCTCACCTGCGACGGCGTCGCGACCCCTCTCTACTGGGGACCCGAGGTCAACAACCCGATCGTCTGCGCGAGCGACGAGAACATGGGTGACGTCCGGGCCTACCTCCAGACGGTCCTCGCCTCGGTCGCGGGGCAGAACCCCGGCCCGTACCTGCACCTGGGCGGCGACGAGGCCCCCAGCCCTCCGGGGTGGTACCAGAGCTACGCCGAGGCCGCGAACGAGATCGCGACAGGCCACGGCAAGACCGTGATCGGCTGGCACCAGTGGGGAGCGTCCGAGGACCTGCCTCCCGGCGCGCTGATCCAGTACTGGGGTGTGGGGGAGCGGCTGCGCGGGGTCATCGGCGGGGAGGCGAAGAACGCGGACCTGGTCGACGTCCAGGCCGCGCTCGACAAGGGCGCCCGGCTCATCATGTCGCCCGCCGACCGCACGTACCTCGACATGAAGTACGACGAGGACACCCCGTACGGCCTCGAGTGGGCCTCGCGCATCACGCTCGAGGAGGCGTACGACTGGGACCCCGCGACCGAGCTCACCTCGCCCGACGGAAAGAGCACCCTGGCGGACGAGTCCGACATGGCGGGCGTCGAGGTGCTGCTGTGGTCCGACCGCTCCTACCCCGACAGCCTCGCGGGCCTGCCGACGAGCACCGACGTGTTCGTGCCCGTCGACACGTACGCCGACTTCATGCTCTTCCCGCGACTGCCGGCGACGGCCGAGGTCGCGTGGTCGGAGCAGGCCGACCGCAGCTACGCGGACTTCCGTGACCGGCTCGTCCAGGTGTCCCCGCGCTGGACCGCGGCGGGCATCGGGTGGAACCAGGTGGCCGACGTCGACTGGGTCCCGTGACGGCGTGAGGCACCGCACCCGCCTCGGCTGACGTCGTCCCGCCGGGACCTACCAGGCCCCGGGGTCGGGCTCGGCCGCGACGAAGGTGACCCGGCCGTCGTCGGACACCACGAGGCCCGGGTTGTGCGCGACCTCCCACCGGAACCCGTCCGGGTCCGCGAAGTACCCCGAGTAGCCGCCCCAGGCGCGCACCTGAGCAGGCACGACGACGGAGCCTCCTGCGGCGAGCGCGCTCGCCAGGACGTCGTCCACCTCGGCGGGCGAGCCGACGTTGTGCGCGAGCGCGACGGGCACCACCGGCACCGGGCCGTGGTGCGCCTCGTGGATGCCGGGACCGGCCTCTTCGAGGAGGTCGGCCCGGCGCCACAACGAGAGCAGCAGGCCGTGACCGACCTGGAGGAAGACGACCTCGCCCGCGACCTCGTCGACAGGCTCCCATCCCAGCCCGTCGACGTAGAAGGCGCGTGCCCGGGCGACGTCGCGCACCCCCAGGGTGATCAGGCTGACGCGAGGTTCCATGGATCCACGCTAGCCCCGGCGCGTCGGGCACGCCGCCGCTGCGCCCCGCTCGGGAAAGGTCCCGGGACGACGACGGCGGGCCCCCGCTCCGAGGAGCGACGGCCCGCCGTCAGGGTCGTGCGTCGAGGATCACTCGGCCGGAGCAGAGGCCCCTGCGGTCCCAGCGCCCGAGCCGCCGCCGTGCGTGCGGCGACGGTTGCGCTGGCGGCGCGGACGCGACGGAGCGCCGTCCGCGGACGCCCCGGCGGCCGGAGCCTCGGCGCGCGGAGCCTGCTCCGAACCTGCGGAGGCCGTCGCACCCGAGGAACGCTGAGCGCCCTCGGTGCTGCGGCCACCCTCGCGTCCACCGGACCGGCCGGCGTCGCGCGAGCCGCTGCGCCCGCCGTCACGGCCACCCGAACGTCCGGCGTCGCGCGAGCCCGATCGGCCCGCGTCGCGGCCCGCGTCCCGACCACCGCGCGCGGACGACGGCGAGCCGCCGCGCTTGCCGGTCTCGCCCAGGTCCTCGAGCTTCTCGGCGTCCAGGCCCGCGCGGGTCTGCGCGGACTTGGGCAGGCGGCCCTTGGTGCCCTCGGGGATGTTGAGGTCCGAGTACAGGTGCGGGGACGTCGAGTACGTCTCGACGGGCTCCGGGATGTTCAGGTCCAGGGCCTTGTTGATGAGCGACCAGCGGGGCACGTCGTCCCAGTCGACGAACGTGACTGCCGTGCCCTTGTTGCCCGCGCGACCGGTACGGCCCGTGCGGTGCAGGTAGGTCTTCTCGTCCTCGGGGCACTGGTAGTTCACGACGTGCGTGACGTCGTCGACGTCGATGCCACGAGCCGCGACGTCGGTCGCGACGAGCACGTCGATCTTGCCCGAGCGGAAGGCGCGCAGCGCCTGCTCGCGGGCGCCCTGGCCCAGGTCGCCGTGGATCGCACCCGAGGCGAAGCCGCGGTCGGCGAGCTCGTCGGCGACCTTGGCGGCCGTGCGCTTGGTGCGCGCGAACACGATCGTCAGGCCGCGGCCCTCGGACTGGAGGATGCGCGCGAGGACCTCGACCTTGTCGAGCGCGTGCGCGCGGTAGACGACCTGCTTGATGTTCTTGACGGTCTGGCCGCCGTCGTCCGGGTCGTTGGCCCGGATGTGCGTCGGCTGCGTCATGTAGCGGCGGGCCATCGAGACGACCGCGCCCGGCATGGTCGCCGAGAACAGCATGGTGTGGCGGGCCGCGGGCGTGCGCGAGAGGAGCTTCTCGACGTCGGGCAGGAAGCCCAGGTCGAGCATCTCGTCGGCCTCGTCGAGCACGACGCAGCGAGCGCGCGTGAGGTTGAGGTACCCCTGGTTCATGAGGTCGATCATGCGACCCGGGGTGCCCACGACGACCTCGACGCCCGCGTTGAGCGTCGCGATCTGCGGCTCGTACGCACGACCGCCGTAGAGCTGGATGATGCGGACGCTGCGCTTGGCCGAGGCGGCCTCGAGGTCGCCGGCGACCTGGACGGCGAGCTCACGGGTCGGGACGATGACGAGAGCCTGCGGCTTGCCCGGCGCGGGGAGCTGGTCGAAGCCCTCCTCGCCCGGGGCGATGACGCGGTGCAGCAGCGGCACGCCGAAGCCGAGCGTCTTGCCGGTACCGGTCTTGGCCTGGCCGATGATGTCGTGCCCCGACATCGCGACGGGCAGGGTCATGGCCTGGATGGGGAACGGGTGGGTGATGCCGGCGTCGGCCAGCGCCTCGACGATCTCCGGGCGGACACCGAAGTCCGCGAAGGAGACGTCCTTGGCCTGGACGCTCGACGAGAGCGTGCCCTGTGCGTCGTCGACAGGGGACTCGGCAGGGGTGAGGTCGAGCTCGGTGGGCTCGACAGGTGTTTCGGTGGTGGTCACTGGTGCCTCGTGGTTCTGATGTCTGGCGCGAGGCCCCGCACGTGCGTGATCGACCCGACGGTTGGCGGGTCCACGATGCTCCGGGAAGATCCCAGGCAGGTACGGTCTCTCGCGCCTAGTGGCCGGCAGCCGATCGTGGGTATTCGCCGCGAGGACGTCGTCGGGGGTCGTCGGCCGTGAGGCGCGAACCCCGGTTCCGCCCGCGCGCACCGACCGAGGTCGGCGTCGTGCAGTGTCGTTCGCAAGTCTTTCGGCACGGGGTGGGGCTCACGAGCACCCACCGGGAACCGGGGATTCGGACGACCGGGCAACCGATGTACCCCCCCATACTATCGGACGGCACCCGTCAAGCCGGTCAAGGTCCGTCATGTCGCGTCCCCCGACAGGGGACGGGCAGCGGTACTCGACTATCCTGACCCGATGAGCGAGCCGCAGCACCACGACCCGTCCGTCGGTACCGAGAAGCTCGCCACGGACCGTGACGCGATCGGTCTGCTGGGCCTCATCGCGTACACCGAGCTCGCGACCTTCGGCCGCCTCGCGGCCGACGCGGCCCACGCCCCGACCCTCACGCAGCGCCACCAGCTCTCGCGCCACGCGGGCAAGATGCTCGCGCGCCACGAGCGCGTCCTCGAGCGCATCGCCGACCTGGGCGGCGACCCCGAGGCCGAGATGGGCGCGTTCGACGGCATCTTCGACGACTTCGAGGCGCGGACGCCGTCGAGCACCTGGTGGGAGGGCGTGCTCAAGGGGTACGTCGGCCACGGCGTCGCCGACGACTTCTGCCGCCTCGCCGCGGACGGTCTCGACGACGAGTCGCGCGACCTGGTCCTCGAGATCCTCTCGGACGGCGTCGACTCCGAGCGTTCGGCGACCGTCATCGCGGACGCCGCGGCGGCGGACCCCGTGCTCGCGTCGCGCCTCGCGCTGTGGGGGCGGCGGCTCGTGGGCGAGGCGCTCGGGCTGGTGCAGACGCTGCTCGCCGAGCGCGAAGGACTGAGCCGGCTCCTCGCGGACGGTGCGGGGCACCGCACCGAGGCAGGGACCCCCGGGGCGGCGGACGCGACGGGGACGGCTGCGGACCGTCAGGCGTGGGTGTTCTCGCAGCTCACGGCGGAGCACACGCGCAGGATGGGGCGGTTGGGCCTCGCGGCCTGAGCGGTCGGGGACGGCCTCGCGGCCTGAGCGGTCCGGTAAGAGGCTCGCGGGCTGAGCGCCTCAGGTCGTCGTGACGCACGACGAGGGCGGCGCCCCGGCCGTCGAGCCGGGGCGCCGCCCTCGTTCTTCGTGAGCCCTAGAGGGAGCCGAAGCCCACCCGACGCTGCTCCTCGGTGCCGATCTCGACGTAGCCGATCGACGACGTCGGGACGATGACGCGGCGACCGCGTGAGTCGAGCAGCTCGAGTGCCGGTCCGCCCGCCAGGGCGGCCGAGACGGCGGCGGCGACGGCCTCCGTGGTCTCCTCCGTCTCG
The DNA here is from genome assembly GCF_042726295.1 of Oerskovia sp. NPDC060338. Lineage (NCBI taxonomy): Bacteria > Bacillati > Actinomycetota > Actinomycetes > Micrococcales > Cellulomonadaceae > Oerskovia > Oerskovia sp. NPDC060338. The sequence goes on along the minus strand of NZ_JBHXCQ010000003.1, from coordinate 275,641 downwards.
ATCACGAGCTCGCGGGCCAAGTTCTGCACACCGATGGTGACTTCCACGTGATTCTCCTTCGCGAGCGTCGCCCGCGGGTGATCCCGCCGGCCACTGGTCGACAACTCCTCCGATACTAACGAGATTCCCGGTGACCTCCGGTGCTCCCGCGCTGGTGGGGGTACCGAGGGGCTCCGAACCGTCAGGCGTCGCGGCGGAGCATCCCGTGGACGCCGCGCCAGGCGAGCGCGGGCAGCAGGCGGGTCAGCTCGGCGGTCGTCACGTCGCTCCCGGCGCGCACGGCCTCGGTCGCCGCCGTCCGGGCGATCGCGGTGCAGGTCCGGGCGACCACGAGCGCCTCCTGCTCGGTGAGCGACGTGAGCCGTCCGAGCACCTCGGCGAACTCGCGCGAGTTGATCTCGTCGGGCTCGAGCACGCGAGCCCGGACGCCGGGGTCGCGCATGACGTCGGACTCGAACAGGAGCCCGGCCGACGGGCCGGCCGACCGGGCGTAGTCGACGTAGGCCCGGACGATCCCCTCGATCACGGCGAGCCCGTCGACCGCGAGGGCGTCGAGGTCCTCGGACGACGTGCCGGGGGCCGCCGAGCGGAAGGGCGCGAGGACAGCGCGCACCGAACGGACCAGGGCTGCACCCTGCTCGTCGACCAGGGCCATGTAGAGGTCGAGCTTCGACGGGAAGTGCCGGTACAGCACGGGCTTGCTGACCCCGGCGCCGTCCGCGATGTCGTCCATGGTGATGTGGTGGTAGCCGTGGTCGGAGAACAGGCGCTCGGCAACCGCGAGCAGCTGGGCGCGCCGCTCGTCCCGTGGCATGCGCACGGGTATGGACCTGGTGGTTCTCGGCTTCTCTGCGACCCCCGACATGCGGCGATAGTACGGGCCGCGGCGACGGGCCGTGACGGGCGGTGCGATCATGGACACGTGATGCCCCCGGAAGCCCCCCACGACGGATCGAGGGGACGTCCGGAGGGCGCCCCGCAGTGGCACGAACGCGCAGGTCAGGCGTCGTCCGCCCGCCCGACGGCGCCGCGCACCTCGCGCAGGTCGCGCGCCAGGGCCGGTCTGGGACGGGTCCGCCGGCGCGGGATGCGTCGCGGTCCTGCGCTCGTCCTCGCGTCGGTCGGTCTCCTGGCCGGGCTCGGGGCCGGTGGGCTCGGTGCGGGGTCGCTCGTGCCGGGAGCTCCTGGGGCGGCCGACGCCGCGGTGGCGGGCGGTGCGCCGGACGGCTCGGTGAGCGGCGCCGTCGGGCAGGCTGTCGACGAGACGCCTGCGGCGGTCGACGCGACCACCCCGGAGGTCGACCCGACCGCCGGGGCGTCCGAGACCCGGAGCGAGGACGCCGCGAGCCGGTCCGTCCGGGACCCCCAGCTGGGGCTCGACGGACCCGGGTCGCTCCCGCTCGTGCTCGAACGTGAGGTCGAGGTGGGGTCGGGCCTGGTCGGGACCGAGGTGGTGCCGGACCTCGGGGGTGCGCTCGTGGTCGTGCCCGCGGAGGTCGCGGCGCCAGGTGCCGGGACGGTCAAGACCGTGCGCGTCGAGGTCGAGGAAGGGCTGCCCGTGGACGGTGAGACGTTCGCCGCGGCCGTCATGGCGACCCTCAACGACCCCCGGGGCTGGGGACCGGTCGACGGTGTGACGTTCGCCCGGACGGGGGGCGACGCGAGCATCCGCGTGATCCTGGCGAGCCCGGCGACGACCGACAGGATGTGCGCACCGCTCAGGACCGGGGGGACGTACTCGTGCGGCGTCACGGGCGCGGCGATCCTCAACTTCTCGCGCTGGGTCGAGGGGGCCTCGGACTTCGACGGCGACATGGAGCTGTACCGGCACTACCTGGTGAACCACGAGGTGGGGCACGTGCTGGGCCACCGGCACGTGAGCTGCCCGGCACCCGGGACGCTCGCCCCTGTGATGGTGCAGCAGTCCATGTCGACCGAGGGCTGCCTGCCCAACGGGTGGCCGACGCTCGGCTAGGGCCTCCGGGCGTCGTCCGCGAACCCGGCAGGGTGTGCCGCCCGGGACTGGACGAGACCCGGGCGTGCCCGTCGCCCGGGTGCGCCGGGCTGTGGGTGGCTCGTGATGAGATCTTCCCGTGCTGCACCTCCCGGACCTCCGCCTCGTCCTGCCGGACGCCGCCTCCGCGGCGCCGGTCCGGCTCGACGCGACCCAGCGGGCCGCGCTCGACGCGGCGCGCTCGGAACCGGCGACCCTGGTGGTCGGGGCGCCCGGGACGGGCAAGACGACCGTGGCCATCGAGGTCGCCGCACAGGCGCTGAGCGAGGGGGTCGACCCGGCGCGCGTCCTGGTGATCGCGGCCTCGCGGCGCTCGGCGGCAGAGGTCCGGGACCGGTTGTCGGCCCGCGCGGACCGGACGGTCAGCGCGCCCATGGTGCGCACGGCCGCCGCGGCGGCGTTCGCGGTGCTGCGTGCTCGCGCGGCCGCGATCGGCGAGCCGCCGCCCACGCTCATCTCCGGTCCCGAGCAGGACCTCCTCCTGGCCGAGCTCCTCGCAGGGCACCTCGACGGGGACGGCGTGCCGCTGCGCCTGCCCGACGGGCTGCCGGAGGAGGTGCTGGCCCTGCGCGGCCTGCGGCAGGAGCTGCGCGACCTGCTGATGCGCGCGGCCGAGCGCGGCCTGACGCCCGCGGACCTCGACGACCTGGGCGCGGCGCACGAGCGGCCCGAGTGGCGGACCGCCGCGCAGGTCTACCAGGAGTACCTCGACGTGACCGCGCTGCGCGTCGGCACCCCGGACCTGGGCGCGCGCTACGACCCAGCCGTCGTGGTGGACGAGGCCGCCGAGGCGCTGCTCGCCTGGGAGGACGAGGTCACGGGTGCGGTGAAGCCCACGTGGGACCTGGTCGTCGTGGACGACTACCAGGAGGCGACGATCGCCACCGCGCGCTTCTTGCGCGTCGTGCACGACGCGGGCGCACGCCTCGTGCTCCTGGCGGACCCGGACACCGCGGTCCAGACCTTCCGTGGCGCGAGCCCGGGACTGGTCGGTCGGGCTGCGGCACCCGTGCGCCGTCGTGCCGCGACGGGCGAGTTCGACGCGCGCGTCGAGGTCCTCGGGACGGCCTGGCGGCAGGAGGACGCGTTGCGCGACGTCACCCGGACCGTGACGACCCAGATCGGTACGGTCGCGGGGGCGGTCCACCGTGGTGCTGCGGCCTCACCCGTTCCCGTCCCCGAGGCCGGGGCTCCTCGCGGGGCGTCGGTCGCGCTGCTCGGCAGCGGCGCCGAGGAGGCCGCGTACGTCGCCCGTGAGCTGCGCGCCGAGCACCTGCTGCACGGCACGCCGTGGGGACGCATGGCCGTGGTCTGCCGCGCAGGGGCCCAGCTCGCGACGCTCCGGCGCGCCCTCATCGCGGCCTCGGTGCCCGTCGGGATCCTCGGCTCGGACGTCCCGCTGCGCGAGGAGCCCGCGGTCACGCCGCTGCTCGCGATCATGCGGGTCGCGGTGGGCCTGCCCCCGGCCGGGTACTCCCGGGGCCTGGACGGCGTGCGCGGTACAGCAGGGATCGACGACGCCGTGACCCGTGACGTGGGAGACCCCGCCGAGACCCTGATCGAGCGGGAGCCGCAGGTTTCCGGCGCGGCCTTCGACGAGCTGGACCCCGTGACGGCTGCTGCGCTCGTGACCTCTCCCGTGGGCGGGCTGGACGTGGTCGCGCTGCGACGCCTGCGCCGGGCGCTGCGCGCCGAGGAGCTCGGGTCGGGCGGCGGGCGCACGTCGGACGCCCTCCTGGTCGAGGTCCTGCTCGACCCGTCGCGCGCCGCGACGCTGCCCGCGAGCGTGCGCCGTGGAGCCTTGGCCGTGGCCCGGGTGATCGCGGCCGGACGCGAGTCCACGCTGGCCCCCGACGCGACCGCGCAGACCGTCCTCTGGGCGATCTGGAGCGCGACCGGGCTCTCGGACCGCTGGCGCGACGCCGCGCTGGGCGGGGGAGCGGTCGGTGCGCGCGCCGACCGCGACCTCGACGCGGTCCTCGCCCTCTTCCGAGCCGCCGAGACGTTCGTCGACCGCATGCCGGGAGCCCCGCCGTCGGCGTTCGTGGAGTACCTCGAGTCCCAGGACCTCCCCGCGGACTCGCTCGCGGCCAGGGCTGCCGGGACGGACTCGGTCGCGGCGCTCACGCCCGCGGGCGCCGCGGGGCGCGAGTGGGACGTGGTGGTCGTGGCCGGGGTCCAGGACGGCGTGTGGCCGGACCTGCGCCTGCGCGACTCCCTGCTCGGCTCGGAGGCGCTCGCCGAGCTCCTCGCGGGGCGCTCGCAGGACGCGCACGGCCTGGGCCCGGACGCACGGCGCGCCGTCCTGACCGACGAGCTGCGCTCGTTCGCGGTCGCGACGTCCCGCGCGTCGCGCCGCCTGCTCGTCACCGCCGTGAGCGACGTCGACGAGGTGCCCTCGCCCTTCGTCGACCTCGTGTGCCCACCGGCAGCACCGGGCGACCCCGAGGGTGCGGACGGCGGGCCCCAGGACGGTGGCGACGGGGACGACCCGGTGGGATCCGACGAGGAGCGCGACCCTCGCCGTGTCCAGGTCGGGCCACCCCTCGACCTGCGCGGTCTCGTGGCCGCGGCGCGCAGCCTGCTCGTGGAAGAGGTCGTGCGCGGGGACGGTGCCACGCGAGACGAGCGGGGCCCTGCCGACCCCGAGCGTCCCGAGGCGCTCGCGGAGCTGCTCGCCGACCTGGCGCTCGCAGGGGTGGGCGAGGCCCGCCCCGAGTCCTGGTACGGCGTCAACCCCGTCTCGAGCACCGAGCCCCTGTGGGGGCCGGAGGACACCGTCATGATCTCGCCGTCCAAGGTCGAGTCGGTGAGCAGGTGCGCGCTGCGCTGGGCCGTGGAGAGCGCGGGCGGCACGGCCCCCGACGCGACGGCCCAGTCGCTCGGCAACCTGGTCCACTCGATCGCGCAGGAGGCCCCGCGCGGCATGCACTCCGAGCTCGCCGCCGAGCTGGACCGTCGCTGGCCCGAGCTCGCGCTCACGCCGGGCTGGCCCACGACCCAGACACGCCACAAGGCCGAGGACATGGTCGGCCGCCTCGCGGGATACCTCCAGGCCTCGGGCGAGCCGCTCCTGGTCGAGGCGCCGTTCGAGCTGGAGATCGGCCGCGCCGTGCTGCGCGGGGTCATCGACCGGGTCGAGGACGCCGGGGACGGCGCGGTGCGCGTCGCGGACCTCAAGACGGGCAAGACCAAGCCGTCCGTCGCGGAAGCCGTGACCAACCCCCAGCTCGGTACGTACCAGCTCGCGGTCGAGGGCGGCGCGCTCGACCTGCCCGAGGGCACGCGGAGCGCCGGCGCGCAGCTCGTGTTCGTGGGAGACGGCAAGGACGCCGGGCTGCGGACACAGCCCGCGCTGGAGCCCGAGCCCGACGGGTCGAGCTGGGCACGCGAGCTCGTCGAGGACGTCGCGGACACCATGGCCGACTCGGTGTTCACGGCCCGCGAGAACAAGCTGTGCTCGGTGTGCCCCGTGCGCCGGTCCTGCCCCCTGATGACGGAAGGCCGCCAGGTGATCGCATGAGCGCCGAGTCGCTGTTCGAGGAGCTGGACCTCGGGCCCGTCGGACAACCGGCCGGGGCCGTCGGGGAGGGCACGCGCGAGCTGCCCGAGCCCCGTTTCTCGGCCGTGCGGATCGCGGAGATGCTGGGTCGTCCCCGGCCCACCGACGAACAGGTCGCCGTGATCGAGGCGCCGCTCGCGCCGCTGCTGGTCGTGGCCGGGGCAGGGTCGGGCAAGACCGAGACCATGGCCGCGCGTGTCGTGTGGCTCATCGCGAACGAGTGGGTCGCCAAGGAGGCCGTGCTCGGGCTGACGTTCACCCGCAAGGCTGCGGGCGAGCTCGCCGAGCGGGTCCAGTCGCGTCTCCTGCAGCTCGACCGCGCGCTGGGCAACGACGGCGCGGCGCTGTCGATGCTGGACCGGCCCGCGATCTCGACCTACAACTCGTACGCCGCCTCGCTCGTGGGGGACCACGCGCTGCGCATCGGGATCGAGCCCGGCGCGCGGCTGCTCTCGGAGGCCAGCCAGTGGCAGCTCGCGGCAGAGGTCGTCGAGAGCTGGGCGGGTGACCTCCAGACCGACGCCGCGTTCTCCACGGTCGTCGGCGCGGTGCTGTCGCTGTCCGGGGCGCTCAGCGAGCACCTGCTGAGCCCCGACGAGGCCCGCGCGGGCATCGCGGGCATCGTCGACTCGATCCTCGCGACGCCGCTCGGCGGCAAGCGCACCGAGCACTACGCCGAGGTCAAGAGGCTCCTCGGCTCGCTCGGGGAGCGGCACCGGCTGCTCGACGTCGTCGAGACCTACCAGGAGCGCAAGCGGACCTCGGACTCGCTCGACTTCGGGGACCAGGTCGCGATCGCTGCCCGCCTCGCGCGGGACGTCCCTGCCGTCGCGGCAGGGGAGCGGGCGCGGTACGGGGTCGTGCTGCTCGACGAGTACCAGGACACGTCGTACGCGCAGGTCGAGCTCCTGTGCGCGTTGTTCGGCGGGCACCCGGTCACGGCCGTGGGCGACCCGAACCAGTCGATCTACGGCTGGCGTGGCGCGAGCGCGTCGGGCCTCGCACGCTTCCCCGAACGGTTCCGCACGACGGGGCCCGGCAGCACGGGGGCACCCGCGGACGTGCGATACCTCAGCACGTCGTGGCGCAACGACCGGGCCGTCCTGGCCGCGGCCAACGTCACGGCCGCGCCGCTGCGCGAGGGCGCCACGCGCGTGCCCGTGCCGCAGCTTGACGAACGTCCCGGGGCCGGACGCGGCGTCGTGACCGGGGTCTACGCGGCGACGCTCGAGGAGGAGGCCTCGGCGGTCGCGGACTTCGTCGCGGAGCGCTGGCGCCCGCGCACGCGCCGTCAGGAACGGGTGACGGCGGCCGTGCTGTGCCGTGCACGCTCGCAGTTCCTCGCGATGGAGGTCGCGCTGCGCGCCAAGGGGCTGCCGGTCGAGGTCGTGGGCCTGGGCGGCCTGCTCTCGACACCGGAGGTCGTGGACCTGGTCGCACTCCTGGAGGTCGCGCACGACCCGTCGCGCGGCGACTCGCTCATGCGCATCCTCACGGGCCCGCGCCTCAACCTGGGTGCAGCGGACCTGCACGCGCTGAGCAGCTGGGCGGCAGACCTGGCACGCCGGGACGCGGCGCGCCGCCCGTCGGTGGACTCCTCTCCGGGGGCCCTGCCCGACGGCGGAGCGTCGGTCGGTGCAGGCGCGTCGGGCGAGGCCGAGCTGCCCGGCGTCGCCGAGGACGGGACGCTCACCGTGGTCGAGGGCGACGTGGTCGACCACCGGTCGATCGTCGACGCGCTCGACGACCTGCCCGCGCCCGGACGCGCTGCGCGTGACGGTCGTGAGCTCACCGAGGAGGGGCACGCGCGGCTGGCTGCGCTGGCCAAGGTCTTGCGTGACCTGCGCGGGCAGACGTACCTGTCCCTGCCGGAGCTCGTGACGCAGGCCGAGCGAGCCCTCGGCCTCGACATCGAGGTCACCACCGCCGCCACGCTCGCGGCGGGAGGGTTCGGCGAGGAGGTCGGTGACCGAGGGCGAGCGCACCTCGACGCGTTCCGTGACGTCGCCGCGACGTTCTCGCAGTCGGCGGACCTGCCGACGCTCGGCGCCTTCCTCGCATGGCTCGGCACGGCAGGCTCGCAGGAACGTGGCCTCGACCTGCCAGTGCGCGAGCCTGACCCCGACGCGGTGCAGATCATCACGGTGCACGCCTCGAAGGGCCTGGAGTGGGACGTCGTCGCGGTGCCGGGAATGGTCGACGGGATCTTCCCCAACACTGCGGTGGGGGACAAGGGCCCGACGGACAGCGGCTGGTTCACGGGGCTGGGCAACCTGCCGTACCCGCTGCGCGGTGACGCCGAGGACCTGCCCGTCTTCCACCACGAGGTCGCGGAGGACGCCAAGGACCTCGACGGTCGACGCAAGGAGTTCCTCGCGGCGAGCGGCGAGCACCAGGTCGACGAGGAGCGCCGTCTCGCGTACGTGGCGTTCACGCGCGCCCGCGCCGAGCTGCTGCTGGCCGGGTCGTGGTGGCGTGACGCGACCAGGCCGCGCACACCCTCGCCGTTCCTCGTGGAGCTCGCCGAGGCCGGCATCGTCAGCGACGCCGACTGGGCCACCATGCCCGCGAAGGACGAGACCAACCCGCGCGACGAGCTGGTCCACGAGGCCGACTGGCCGCGCGGGGAGCCGGCCGCCGGTGGGAGCGAGGCCGCCGGCGCCGCGGCCGGAGACTCGACCGAGGTGGTCCTTCCGTCGACCGAGCCGCGTGCCCGCGCGATCGTGCGGGCGGCCGCGAGCAGGGTCCGGGAGCGGATCGACGCCCGGGCGTCGATCGTGGCGGACGAGGGGCCAGGTGCTGGGCCGAGCGCGGTGCAGGAGGGGCGTTCGCCGCTGCTCGACCCCTCGGGCACGGACCTGCGCGAGCTCGCGCGCATCCTGCTCGAGGAGCGCGACCGCCGTGACGCCCGGAGCAGCGAGATCACGTTCCCCGCACACATCTCGGCGTCGGGGCTCGTGCGGCTCGCCGCCGACCGGGACGAGTACGCGCTGCACCTGCGGCGTCCGGTGCCCGCGCAGCCCACGGTGCACGCGCGCCGCGGCACGCAGTTCCACCTGTGGGCCGAGCAGTACTTCACGTCGTCGTCGCTGCTCGACGTCGATGACCTGCCAGGGGCTGACGACGAGGACATCTCCCCGGACCTGGACCTCGACGCGCTCCAGCAGACGTTCCTCGCCTCGGAGTGGGCGGGGCGCACGCCGATCGCCGTGGAGGTCGACGTCGAGACCCCCGTTGGCGGCATCATGTTCCGCTCGCGCATCGACGCCGTCTTCCCCGAGAGCCCCGAGCACGCCGGCGGTGCGCGGGACGCCGTCGTCGTCGTGGACTGGAAGACGGGCAAGGCTCCGCGCGACGCCGAGGCCCGGCGCACGCGCGAGGTCCAGCTCGCGGTCTACCGGCTCGCGTGGTCTCGCTGGTCCGGGCTGCCGGTCGAGAAGGTCAACGCGGCGTTCTACTACCTGGGCTCGGACGAGACGGTGCGTCCGGAACGGCTGCTCGACGCGGCCGAGCTCGAGGCGCTCGTGGCGGGGCGCGGCACGTGATCGCTCCGACCTCCGGCTACCGCTCGTCGTCCCCGCTCGTCACCTCGTCCAGGTCCAGGAGCATGTCGACGGCGTCGGCGACCACGTCGTCGAGCCCGTGCCGCACGCCGTGCAGCAGCCAGCGGGCCAGGGCCAGCTCGCCCGCGAGCAGGGCCCGGTCCGTCAGGTGCGGGTCGGTGAGCTCGGTGCGGCGCAGCTGGTACGCCTCCATGATCGAGTCGATCGCCTCGGGCGGGGCCGCGACGAGCAGCCACGCGAGGTCGTCGGCGGGGTCGGCCACGCGTGCCTCGGCCCAGTCGGTCACGGCGACGACGCGCCCGCGCGCGACGAGCACCTGACCTGCGCCGAGGTCCCCGTGGACCACGACCGGCTGGTACTTCCACAGCGACACGTCCTCGAGCGCGGCCTCCCAGCGGCGCAGGAGCCGGGCGGGCACCTTGCCGGTCTTCGCGGCCTCGTCGACCTCGGCCAGGCGCCGGTCGCGGTACTCGGCGGCCGTGTAGACGGGCAGGCCCGCGTTCTCGACGACGGACTGCGGCAGCTCGTGCACCGCGGCGAGCACGCGCCCCAGGTCCGCGGCGAGCCCCGGGCCGGGGCGCAGGGTGTCGAGGTCGAGCGGGACGCCGCCGTACCGGTGGTGCACCACGGCGCGCCCGCCCTCGGGCAGGAGGGCGTAACCCAGCACGTCGGGCACGGTGAAGGACAGGACGCCCGTCGTCACGTAGTGGCGCAGCGAGTCCAGGAGGGCCGTCTCGGCCTCGAGGGCGGCACCGGCCGCGAGCGTGCGAGGAGCGCGGACGACCCATTCCTGCCCGTCGCCGTCGGTGACGATCGCGACGTCGTCGTCCCCTGTCGCCTCGGACGGTCGGACCGACCGGACGTCGAGGCCGGGGACGGCTGCGGTCGCGAGCGCGGCGAGGGTGAGAGGTGAGCGTGGCACGCGTCCACGGTAGTCGGTGCGCGGCGGCAGGCCGTCCCGGTGGCAGGTGTGTCCGCGAAGCGAGCCGCGCCGGGTGCACGATGAGCACGGCGAGCGCCGCGCGCCCGGCGTGACCTACGGTCGACAGGTGACCGACCAGACCTTGCCCGCAGCCCCCGTCCCGACCCCGCAGTCCCCGGCGGGACCCTTCGCACGCCCCAGCGCGTTCGCCGCGCACCTGCCGCTCGCCGACTCCGCGCTCGACCGTGCGGCGCATCGCCGCACCGAGGAGGGTCTGTTCGCGACGCTGCGCGCGGACCCCTCGACCCGCGTGGTCCTGCTGCACCGGGGGCGTCTCGCGGCCGGGCCGGACGGCCTCGCGCTCGCCACCCCTCAGGACGTCGCTGCCGTTCCCGAGCCCCACGCGGCCACCGGCGACCACAGCAACACGCCGCGCTGGGTCTTCCTCGGCGAGGACGCGCCGTCGGGCACGTCCTTCCTGGCCCTCCTCCTGCCCGACGACGCGGACGACCTCGACCTCGACATCGAGGGCGTGGACCCCTCGGGTCCGCTGTCCGTCCTGGTACGGGCGCACGAGTGGGCGGGCCTGCGCGAGCTGGCCTCGCGCCTCGGTCCGCTCGACACGGGGCTCGCGACCGAGACGGTCGCTCTCGCGGCCTGGCACGCGGCCAACGAGCGCTGCCCGCGCTGCGGCGAGCCGACCGTCCCGGTCGCGGCGGGCTGGGTGCGGCGCTGTGTGGCGCAGGACATCGAGCACTACCCGCGCACGGACCCGGCGGTCATCATGGCGGTCGTCGACCCGGGTGCGGGGCCCGGCCAGGACCGGCTCCTGCTGGGCCACGCCGCGCACTGGCCAGAGGGACGCTTCTCGACGCTCGCCGGCTACGTCGAGCCGGGCGAGGGGCTCGAGCAGGCCGTGCGGCGCGAGGTCGCCGAGGAGGTCGGGGTCCAGGTCGGGGAGGTCGTCTACCGTGCGAGCCAGCCGTGGCCGTTCCCGGCCTCGCTCATGCTGGGCTTCACGGCCACGGCGCTCACGACGGACATCCGGCCCGACGGCGAGGAGGTCACCGACGCACGCTGGTTCACCCGGGCGCAGCTCACCGAGGCCACGGAGAGCGGGGACGTGAAGCTGCCGAGCCGGTCCTCGATCGCGCGGGCGCTCGTCGAGGAGTGGTTCGGGGGGCCGCTCGCGGGGGAGTGACCTACCACGGGGTCGTCCAGAGTGCTCGACGGGCCGATCCTCGATGCCCCTGTTCTTCGCGGCGTTCCTCTTCGAGGCGACCATGACCGAGCCAGGCTTCTTCGTCGGCGCGCACGTCCTGGTCGGGCTCGGCGCGGTCTGCTTCACGCTCTTCTCGATCGTGTCGATCCTCGAGGCGGGAACCTCGAAGTAGCCGGTCAGCCGGGCACGTGCGGGCTGCGCGTGCGCGCGACCGCGGGCTGCGGAGCACGATCCGAGCACGGCAGAAGGCCCCGGACTCCGGTCCGGGGCCTTCTGCGACGACGACGTGCCGCGTGGTGCGCGACAGCACCTCGTCCGGAAGCGGGGAGGTCAGGCCGCGAGGCGCTCCTTGACCTGGGCGAGCGACGGGTTGGTCGCCGCGGTCCCGTCCGGGAAGACGACGGTCGGCACGGTCTGGTTGCCACCGTTGACCTGCTCGACGTAGGCCGCGCTCTCCGGGTGCTCCTCGATGTTGACCTCGGTGTACCCGATGCCCGCGGAGTCGAACTGGGTCTTCAGGCGACGGCAGTATCCGCACCAGCTCGTCGAGTACATGACGATCGATCCGGCGTCGGGGGTGGTCGGGGCCGTGGCCATCGGTGCTCCTTCGTTCGCGGGGCCCGGGCGTGCGCACGGGCCGGCAGCCGCGCCGGGTGCGGGACCCGGGTGCTGCCGTCGTGGGCAACGTCCGCGGGGGTGCGGTTGTTCCCCGTCGGGCGAGGGCGGTCTTCGTCGGGGGTGCTCGGCTCGGCGAGCTCCCGTGCGCGACCGTGCCGGCGTCAGCGCCGTTCGGCGAGGTCGGTGACCTCCTCGAACGGTGTCCCCAGGCCGACCACGGCATCTCCTCCGGTGACCCCGGCCTCGATCACGACCGCGACGACGTCGGTGGTCGCCCAGGTCTGGTGGACCTCGCCCCGCTCCCAGACGACTGCCTCGCCGCTCGTCAGGGCGAGTCTCGTCTGCTCGGGGCCTGTGCCCGAGGACACGACGGCCTCGCCCGAGACGACTGCGAAGACCTGCGGCGCCGTGGCGGGATGCTCACCCAGCGTGCCACCCGCACGGACGCGGGCGACGTTCACGTGCGTCCGCTCGGAGTGCTCGACCAACGGGAGGAGCGTCATGTCGACTCCCGAGCTCCCGAACCGGTCGATCGTGTGCTGGGGAAGGCGGAAGATGCGCATCGGTCGATTGTGGCAGCGCTGGCACGCCTCGTCCCGGTCGCGCGTTCCCGGTCGCGCTCGACGGCGACCGCGCCCGACGACGACCCCACCCTGTGGAGAGTGGCGTCCGGTGTGGGCGGCGGCTGAGAGAATCGACGTGATGCCGAACGAGTCAGCGGACCAGATCCTCGAAGCCCTCGACCCCGACCAGCGTGATGTCGCCCTCGCGTTGCACGGGCCCGTCTGCGTGCTCGCGGGTGCGGGCACGGGAAAGACACGAGCCATCACGCACCGCATCGCCTACGGCGTGCGGACGGGCGTGTACACGCCCACGAGCGTGCTCGCCGTGACGTTCACGGCCCGAGCCGCGGGCGAGATGCGCACGCGACTGCGCGAGCTCGGCGCCACCGGGGTCCAGGCCCGGACGTTCCACGCCGCGGCGCTGCGCCAGCTCAGCTACTTCTGGCCCAAGGTCGTGGGCGGCGCCCCGCCGCGCATCCTCGAGTACAAGGCGGCCGTGGTCGGCGAGTCCGCGCGGCGGCTGGGCCTCGGCGTGGACCGCATCGCGGTCCGTGACCTGTCCTCGGAGGTCGAGTGGGCCAAGGTCTCGCTCGTCACGGCGGACGACTACGTGAAGGCGTGCGCGGCGATCGACCGCCCGGCGCCCGCGGGGTACGACCACCAGACGGTGGCTCGTCTCATCGCCTCGTACGAGGAGGTCAAGACCGAGCGCTCGGTCATCGACTTCGAGGACGTCCTGCTCATGCTCGGCGACATGCTCTCGTCGCAGGGCGCCATGGCCGACGAGGTCCGGCGCCAGTACCGCCACTTCGTGGTCGACGAGTACCAGGACGTCTCCCCGCTCCAGCAGTTCGTCCTCGACCAGTGGCTCGGTGGACGCAAGGAGCTGTGCGTCGTGGGTGACCCGTCGCAGACCATCTACTCCTTCACGGGAGCCACTCCCCACCACCTCCTCACCTTCCCCACGAAGTACCCGGGCGCGCAGGTCGTCAAGCTCGTCCGCGACTACCGCTCCACGCCCCAGGTCGTGACGCTCGCGAACCAGCTCCTGGCGCGTGCGGGGCGCCGCGGGGGAGCACACCAGGCTCTCGAGCTCATCGCCCAGCGGCCCTCGGGCCCGCCCGTCGCGTACGTCGCCTACGACGACGACGAGGCCGAGGCCAAGGGCGTCGCCGCGCAGATCGGGCGGCTCCTGGCCGCGGGGACGCGAGCGAGCGAGATCGCGATCCTCTACCGCACCAACGCCCAGTCGGAGGGGTTCGAGCAGGCGCTCGCGGACGCGGGCATCGCCTACCTGGTCCGTGGCGGGGAGCGTTTCTTCCAGCGCAAGGAGGTGCGTGACGCGATCGTGCTGCTGCGCGGCGCGGCCCGGTCCGCGGACCCGGCGGTCCCCATGCCGGAGACGGTCCGCGACGTGCTCATGTCGGCCGGGTGGGCCTCCGAGCCGCCGTCCGCGCGGGGCGCGGCCCGCGAGCGCTGGGAGTCCATGCAGGCACTGGTGGCCCTGGCCGACGACGTCGCGCGCGTCGCACCCGAGGACGCGCCTCCCACGGTGGCCTCGTTCGTCGCGGAGCTCGACGAGCGTGCGTCGGCCCAGCACGCGCCCACGGTCGAGGGCGTGACGCTCGCCTCGCTGCACGCGGCCAAGGGGCTCGAGTGGGACGCGGTGTTCCTCGCCGGGATGAGCGAGGGGCTCATGCCCATCTCGCTCGCGGAGACGGACGAGGCCGTGGCCGAGGAGCGACGCCTGCTCTACGTGGGGATCACGCGTGCCCGTGAGCACCTGCAGGTCTCGTTCGGCCGGTCCCGCAACCCTGGTGGGCGGGCCACGCGCCGTCGCACCCGGTTCCTCGACGGCCTGTGGCCCGACGACGAGCAGTCGCGCACCCCTCGACGCAGTCGCGCCAACCAGAACAAGGTGCACCTCACGGGTGAGTACGACCGCGCGCTGTTCGAGCAGCTGCGCGAGTGGCGGCTGTCGGTCGCGCAGGAGACGGACAAGCCGGCGTTCACGATCCTCGTGGACACCACGCTCGCGGCGATCGCCGAGACGCGTCCCTCCTCGGTGCCGGACCTCGCGAAGATCAACGGGATCGGACCGGCCAAGATCGAGAAGTACGGCGAGACCCTGCTGGACATCGTGGCGCGATCCGGGGCCTGACCTGGGGGTCGGGCGGACCCTTCGCGGCCACCCGAAAAACTCGTCGAGAAGAATCTCGATAAATAAGTTGTGCCCCCTTCCGAGGGCGGCATATGGTTCAGGAGTCCTTGTAGGAGAGGCGCGCGCCGAGAGGCGAGCGCTCGACGGAGATTGGAGGTGGGTGAACATGGTGAAGCAGATCCTGACGACGAACCCGACACATGTGTCGGCCGATCCGAGCAACCGCGCACGACGCGGCGGATCCCTCGTCATCCGCCCCGCGCCCGACTCCGCACTGAGGACGTCGCCGGTCTAGTCACCGGCACCACCCTTCTCAGGCCGCGGAGTCCACCTGGACCCGCGGCCTTCGTGTTTCTCCGAATGCGATCGTCTTCCCGGTCAGCCGTCCACCATCCCGGACGCGACGACCATCTGCGGGTCCTGTGACAAAGAAGTTCACACGCAAACAGGACATCACTGGAGGACATCGTGCGGCTCACCGCGCTGCTCGACAACATCACTGCCCAGGGCGGATCCGGCCCCTGGACTCCCCATCAGCCCCTCTCCACCCCCCTCGGTTCGTCCGACGCGGCCGAGTTCGACCGGCTCCTCGCCGGTCTCCTGCCGTGCCGGACGAACGACCCCGAGCTCTGGTTCGCCGAGCAGTCGACCCAGGTCGAGCAGGCCAAGGCCCTGTGCCAGGCGTGCCCGCTCGTCGCGGGCTGCCTGGCCGGCGCCCTCGAGCGCCAGGAGCCGTGGGGCGTCTGGGGCGGCGAGGTCTTCGTCGACGGAGCCGTTGTCGCCCGCAAGCGTGGGCGTGGACGGCCGAGCAAGGCCGAGGTCCTCGCCCGTCAGGCCGAGGAGGCGGCTGCCCGCGGGGCAGCCGGGTCCGTCTCGGCATCATCGGCGGCCTGACGACATGGCCGCCGCACCCGTCAGGCTCGAGCACCCGCACCGCGGGTGGCTCACCACCTCGCGCAGCCTCGGCACGGCATCGGGAACACCGATCTCGATGCAGGCCGTGGCTGCGCGGGGCGTCAGCCCGTCGAGGTGCACGAGCACCTGGCTCGCGGCGATCGCCGAGCCGACTGCTGCCAGCGTGGTCTCCTCGACGTCGAGGACCTCGCGCTGAGGATCCCGGAGCTGGTCCGCGAGCTGCGGCCACTGCGGGTCGAGGTCGGCACGATGCCCCTCGACGCACCGGACGCACGGCGTCCGCCCCGGTCGGACGAACGGTCCGACCACCACGTCAGCCTCCCGCACCACCACAGGTAGGTGCGGTGTCCCGTCGCCTGTGAACCGCCCGTACCTGTCGGGGCGAAGCACGCGGCGCTCGACCACCACGACCACGTCCGGGCGCTGCGCGTGGGGCGAGACCCAGCGCGAGGCGTTGACCACCCGGGCCCGCACCTGCGGTGCGAGGTCCGCGAGGAGCCGCGCGGCGGCCTCGCGGCGAGGCATCCCGACGTCTCGCGGCCGGTAGCCGCCGAGCCCGACGTCGGTCGCCTGGACCGGCGCGGCGTCGTCGAGCAGGAGGGTCCCGACCCCTGCCGTGGCGAGGACGACCGCGGTCCCGACGCCCAACCTTCCCAGGCCGTCGATCGCGACGGCCGCGCTCGCGCGGCGGGACAGCGTCGCGTGCCCTGCCGCGTCGGGGCGCAGGAGCGAGAGCGTCGCGGCGTCGGCCGCGCCGCGTGCGGGCGCGGTCACGTCCTCGCGCACCTCGTCCGGCTGCCCGACGACGAGGAGCGCCTCGCGCAGATGGCGCAGGATCGCGCGTTGCCGCTCGGGCGGGATGGCACGGACCTCGGCCGGGGCCAGCAGGAGAGGTCGGGAGGAGCGGTCGTGGTCGAGGAGCCACGCCTCCTCGTCCTCGCTCAGACCGCTCAGGAGCACGCTCCACCGGTCGTCGGTGCCGTACTGCAGCTCGCCGGGGCCGCGGCGCAGCACGATGGTCCCTGGGCGCAGCCGGACGGGGAACAGGGATGTGTCGACCATGGGCGTCTCCTCGGCTGTGGGCTCTCGGAGATGCTCCGTCGGAGCCTGCGCGGTTCAGCCTGCCAGCGCCCCGCCCCTCGCGAACGTTGTCCACAGCCGCGTCTGCACAGGCCTGCCCCGTCCGCGGCGCGCGGCCAACGCTTGACCGTTTCTCGACGGTTTCTCGCACACGCGTCGCAGAATCGTCGGCGTGGTCTATGGCATATGTCACGATGAACCACTACGGTCTGTGCCGTGGCCTACGAAGCCGAGCGAGGTACCCAGGGTGGTGCCGAGACGTACGTCGAGGTGCGCCGGAGCCGTCGTCGCAAGAGCACGGTCAGCGCATACCGCGACGGGGAGCGCACCATCGTGTCGATCCCCGCGCGGTTCACGCGAGCCCAGGAACGCGAGTGGGTGCAGCGGATGCTGGACCGGCTCGCGGACAAGGAACGACGGCGCAGGCCCTCCGACGCCGAGCTCGTCGCGCGCGCCACGGAGCTCTCGACCAAGTACCTCGACGGACGGGCGCACCCCACGAGCGTGCGCTGGTCCAGCAACCAGGGCCGACGCTGGGGCTCGTGCACCCTGATCGACGGCAGCATCCGGATCTCGACGCGCGTCCAGGGCATGCCCGAGTGGGTCCTGGACTACGTGCTGCTGCACGAGCTCGCGCACCTGCTGCACGCTGGGCACGGCCCGGGGTTCTGGGCTCTGCTCGAGTCCTACCCGCGGACGGAGCGTGCCAAGGGCTTCCTCGAGGGGGTCTCGTTCACCCGTGACGGCGGTGCCCCCGAGTCACCGGACGACGACAAGGGTGCCCCGCCTCACGTCGAGGTCGAGGCGCACCCTGCGCCGGCGCAGGACGCCGCCGCACCGGAACCCGCTCCACGGGCGACGCCCGACCGGCACGCCGTGCCGGCCGGACGCGGCGCGCAGACCCCCGCGAGGCAGGCCGCGCGCTAGGTGCGCGGGGAGCCGTCGGCCTCGGTGTCGTCGGTCGAGCCGTCGGCCTCGTTGAAGATGTCCGCGAGCGCCTTGTCGAGGTCGGTCTGCTCGGCCTGGACCTCGGCGCGCCGCGACTGGTAGCCGGACGGGTCGTCGAGGTCGAGCGGGCTGGGCAGCAGGTCCGGGTGGTCCCACACGGCGTCGCGGGCGTCGGCGCCGCCCTGGACCGCGATGAGCGCCCACAGCGTCGCGGCGTCGCGCGAGCGCCGCGGCCGCAGCTCGAGCCCCACGAGGGTCGAGAAGATCTGCTCGGCGGGGCCGCCGGCCGCCCGCCGGCGGCGCAGCATCTCGCGCAGCGGTACGGCGTGGGGAAGGTGGGGGAGCGCGGCCTGTGCGCTGACCTCGTCGACCCAGCCCTCGACGAGCGCGAGCGCGGTCTCGAGCCGGAGCAGCGTGGCCTCCTGCTCGGGGGTGTTCTGGAGGCCGAACACCCCACCCGACAGCGCGTTCTGGAGGGCGCCCGTGTCGGTCACGTCGATGTCGGAGAGCTGGGACTCGAGCGCGTCGAGGTCGATCGTGATGCCGCGCGCGTACGCCTCGACCAGCCCGAGCAGGTGCCCGCGGAGCCAGCTCACGTGCGTGAAGAGGCGCGCGTGCGCGGCCTCGCGCAGCGCGAGGAAGAGACGGACCTCCTCGAGCGGTGCGTCGAGCCCCTCGGCGAAGGCCGCGACGTTCGTGGGGAGCAGCGCAGTGGCGGGCTCGGGGAGCAGCGGCAGCCCGATGTCCGTCACGCCGAAGACCTCGCGCGACATGGTCCCCGTCGCCTGCCCGATCTGCATGCCGAACACCGCGGAACCGAGCCGGCGCATCATCTGTGCGGGGTCGAAGTCGGCGCCGAGCGCGCCCGCAGGCAGCCCAGGGATGCCGAACGACCCGGCGTCGAGCGCGTCCCCGCCGCCGGGGAGCTGGTCACGCAGGACCGTGGAGAGCGCGTCGGCGACCGACGACGCGACGGGGGCGGCGAGCGCGTTCCACGCGGGGAGCGTCTTCTCGACCCACTCCGACCGGCTCCACGCGTACCGCTTGCCTCCCGCGGGCGGGAGGTCGGTCACGGCGTCGAGCCACAGCTCGGCGACCGACAGGGCCTCCGTCGCGGACCGCACCTGGGCGGGCGTGAGCGACGGGTCTCCCTCTGCGACGGCCACCTG
The DNA here is from genome assembly GCF_042726295.1 of Oerskovia sp. NPDC060338. Lineage (NCBI taxonomy): Bacteria > Bacillati > Actinomycetota > Actinomycetes > Micrococcales > Cellulomonadaceae > Oerskovia > Oerskovia sp. NPDC060338. Next base: position 256,904 of record NZ_JBHXCQ010000003.1, on the reverse strand, counting down.
GCGCGCGATGTCGTGCGCGACGTCGGTGTTGACCGGGCCGTTGCCCGAGCTCGCGAGGAGCCGCTGGACCTGGGCGAGCACGTGCTTCATCGCGGCCGGGTCGTTGCTCAGGCCGCTGCCGGCGGCGAGTGCCGCCGGGTCGAGACCGCGTGCACGCAGCTCGCGCAGCGCTTCGTCGGCGTCCGCGCCGAACATGGATCGCAGGAGTTCTTCCCACTGCGCGTCGGGCTGGTCGCCCGCGCCGGAGGCGAACTCGTCGGGCGGTTGGCTGCTCATCGGGGTCTCCTCGGGATAGCGTCAGGAATCACCGTAACCACAATCTGGGACCAGCAAGGGGGCGCGAGGCATGTCGGAGGGCTCGGTTCGCTCACGGCGCAGCGCGCCGGGGGCAGGGACGCCCGGTCCGTCGAGCGCGCCCGGGGAGGACGACGGACGGGCGAGCGACGCCGTCGGGCAGGGGGACGGCACGGCGACGGACGCCGCCTCGGACGGTCAGGGCGAGCGCCCGGGCGCCGACGACACGACCGTGGTCGTGGGCGAGGGGCGCGTCGCGGCGCTCGTGCGTGAGGCGCTCGGCGGGCGGGGCCAAGAGCGGGCGCCGGCCGAGGCCAACGACCTGGCCGCGCCGTGGATCGCGGGTGCGCGGACCGTGGTCGTGGTCGCGCCCGCGGGGGAGTTCGGGATCAGGGCGCTCAAGGGCGAGACGCGCCGGGCCTTCCTCGTCGAGCAGGCGCGCCGTGTCGTCCGTGCGGCCGCCGCGCACGGCGTGCGCCAGGTCGTGGCGGTCACGTCCGCGACGGTGCACGGCGCGAGCGCCGACCGGCCCGTCGTCGAGGACGCCGACCCCGTCTCTCCGGACGCCGCAGGATTCGTCGCGGACCTCGTCGCGTTCGAGGAGGCGCTCGCCCACGAGGTGGGGCTGGCGGGCGAGCCCGTGCGGCTCGCCGTCCTTCGCCCCGCGGTCGTCGTCGGCCCCGAGGTCGACACGATCCTCACGCGACACTTCGAGGCGCCTCGCCTGCTCGTGGTCAAGGGCAGCGAGCGCCCCTGGCAGCTCGTGCACACCGACGACCTCGCCGCCGCGGTCCGCCTCGTCGCGGACGGAGGGCTGTCCGGGACGTTCACGGTCGGGGCGATCGACGAGCTCGGCGAGCCCGACGTGGTGACTCCTGCCGAGCTGGTCGAGCGCACGGGGCTGGCGACCGTGAGCCTGCCCGCGGCGACCGCGTTCGGTGCAGCCGAGCGGCTGCACCGCGTGGGCGTGCTGCCCTCGCCCGCGAGCGACATGGCGTTCGTCGTGCACCCGTGGACCGTCTCCGCGCGCGGCCTGCACGAGGCGGGCTGGGTGCCTGCGTGGTCGAGCGCCGAGTGCGTCGACGTCCTCATGGACGGTGTGCGCGGCCGGATCGCAGTGGGTGGCCGTCGTGTGGGTGGCCGGGACGCCGCGGCGCTGGGGGCCGCGGGGGCGGCGGTCGCGTTCCTGGGGACGGCCGCGATCTGGCGGCAGGCCCGACGGCGGTGAGCCGCCTCGGGCGGTGGCCTCGCCCAGGGCGGGCCTCTCGTCGGGCGTGCTCCCCGTGAGGTGAGGGGATCTCCCGGCGTGCGCGACGTCGTCGGGGGCTGGCAGGAACCTCACGGCCCACCGCCAGCGAACCTTCAGGATTCTCGGGGATGATAGCGACGTGACAGAACCGCTCGCCCCCCGAGACCCGCACGAGCCCGCGCCCGGCGCCGACCCGTTCGGCCCTCCGCCCGAGGACGACTACACGCCTCCTCCCGTGACGCGCCGCTCGCTCACGCTCGGGATCTCGTTGCTGGCCACGACCCTCCTGGTCGCGGGCCTCGCGGTCATGCCCGCGCCCTACGTGGTGCGCTCGCCCGGCCCCACGCAGGACACGCTCGGCGAGCAGAACGACCGCGAGCTCATCCAGATCGAGGGTGCTGAGACGTTCGACTCGACGGGCGAGCTCCTGCTGACCACGGTGTCGGTCGCAGGCGGCCCCGGGTACCCCGCGAACCTGTTCCAGGTGGTCGAGGGCTGGGCCCAGCGGTCGCGGTCCGTGCGCCCCGTCGAGGAGACGTTCCCGCGCAACGTGACCCAGGAGGAGACAGCCGAGGAGAGCCAGGCCGAGATGCTGTCCTCGCAGGAGACAGCGACCGTGGCCGCGCTCACCGAGCTCGGCTACGAGGTGCCCGCGACGCTCACGATCCAGGGCGCCGCGAAGGACACGGGCGCGGCCGGCGTCGTCGAGGAGGGCGACGTCATCACGTCGGTCGACGGCAAGGAGGTCGTGACCTACCAGGACCTCATCGACGAGCTCGCGACCGTGACCCCGGGCGAGGACGTGGTGCTGGGCGTCGACCGCGACGGCGAGGTCGTGGACCTCACGATCACGACGCAGGAGGCCGACGGCAAGGCGATCCTGGGCGTCTTCATCGACCCCGACTTCGAGCTGCCGATCGACGTGAAGATCCAGATCGACGACATCGGCGGCCCCTCGGCGGGCACCATGTTCGCGCTCGGGATCATCGACCAGCTCACGCCCGAGGACGAGGCCAACGGCAACGTCATCGCGGGCACCGGGACCATGAGCGTCGAGGGGAACGTCGGGCCCATCGGTGGGATCCAGCAGAAGCTCTACGGTGCGAAGCGCGACGGTGCGACCTGGTTCCTGGCCCCCGAGTCGAACTGCGACGAGGTCGTCGGGAACGTGCCCGAGGGCCTGAACGTCGTCAAGATCGCGACGCTCGAGGACGCGCGTGACGCGATGGTGGCGATCGGCGAGGGCGAGGGCGCGAGCCTGCCGACGTGCACCTCGTGACCGCGAGGACCTGACGGGCCGCACCGGGACGGCTGCCGACCCGGCTGCCGGAACGACGACGGGGCCGGACGACCACGGTCGCCCGGCCCCGCCGCCGTGCTCTGCGACTACTCGAACGTGGCGCGCAGCGCCTCGATGAGACCGGGGACCAGGTCCGGCCCGAACGCCACGTCCGTCCCGTCGTCGTTGGCCCGCGTGCGGACCGCGCACCACGGGGTGCCGTCGCGCAGGACGCCGACCGCGAGGCGCACGTCCTGCCGGTCCGGGTGCGAGGACAGGTAGGCGAGCGCGGCCGCGGGATCGGTCGGCAGGCCCTCCTCGGCCGAGGGCGGCAGGATGACGCGCTCGGCGACGATCGCGGCGCCGTCGACCGTCGGCGGCCACGACAGGGTGCCGAGCAGCTCCTCGAGCGTCTCGGCGTCGGGCAGACCCTCCTGCTCGACCGAGACCAGGTGGTCGGGGATGCCGCGCGCCGCGGTCACGACCTCGGGCGGGAGCTGGTCGGCCAGGCCGGGGTTGGCGGCGATCGCGTCGGCGGTACGCACGAGCGCGAACACACGGGGCGGCGAGTCCCAGCCGTCGGCCGCGACGTGGGCCTCGACGTCGCGGACGGCGTCGGCGAGCGCGAGCTGGGCGAGGGGGACGATCGGCGCGGGGGCGTCGTCGGGCACGCCCGTGGGGGCGGGCGCGGTGAGGTCGTCGGGCTGGTTGGGGGCCGGGGCGGTCGTGTCGGGCATGGCACCAGCATGTCAGGCCCGACGGCGTCGGCGCAGTCGGCGGGTCCGGTCCGAGGTCCTGTGGGAACCTGGAACCGCTGCGGGCCGTTGACGGAATGGACGGCCTGTGGCCGGACCCTGTCAGGGCTGTGGACCACCTGTGAGAACAGGAGGTCGGCGCGAGCGACGGGGGCCGGTGCAGACGCCCGACGACCTGACGCTCGACCGAACGCAAAGAGGTAAGCCCACCGTGTCATTCGCCGCAGCGCCACGACGCCCCGCAGGGCGCGAGGCCGGCTCCAAACGACGACGTAGCCCGCTCGGCATTGCCGTCGCAGTCGTGGCCGCCCTCGTCCTCCTGCTGTTCCTGCTCGCCCAGTTCTGGACCGAGGTCCTCTGGTTCACCCAGCTCGGGTTCGAGGACGTCCTGTGGACCGAGTGGGGGACCCGCGCGGCGCTGTTCGTCGGCGGCTTCCTGGTGATGGGAGGACTCGTCTTCCTGTCCCTGTCGCTCGCGTACCGCTCGCGCCCCATCTACGCACCCTCGACGCCCGAGCAGGCGACGCTGGACCAGTACCGCGAGGCCGTCGAGCCGCTGCGCAAGGTCGTGACCGTCGCGGGGCCGGCCATCATCGGCTTCTTCGCCGGCGCGGCGGCCTCCTCGCAGTGGAGCACGGTGATCCTCGCGCTCAACTCCGAGCCGTTCGGCACCAAGGACCCGCAGTACGGGATGGACATCTCGTTCTTCGTGTTCACGCTGCCCGTGCTGCGCTTCGCGGTCGGTTTCCTCATGGCCGCGGTGATCATCGCGGGCATCGGGGCGCTCGCGACGCACTACCTGTACGGCGGCCTGCGCATCGGCGCGGGGGCCGGGAACGGGCCGCGCACCACCAAGGCGGCGCGCGTGCAGCTCTCGGTGACGGCTGCGGTCCTCATGCTCCTCATCGGCGCGAACTACTGGCTCGACCGCTACTCGCTGCTGACCTCGTCGGGTGACAAGTTCGACGGCGCCTCGTACGCCGACGTCAACGCGGTGATCCCCTCGAAGGCGATCCTGACCGGTGTCGCGATCCTCGTGGCGCTGCTGTTCGTGCTCACGGCGATCCGCGGGAACTGGCGCCTGCCGGCGATCGGGGTCGGCCTGATGGTCGTCTCCGCGATCGCGATCGGCGGCATCTACCCTGCCGTCGTCCAGCGCTTCCAGGTCGCGCCGAACGCCCAGGAGTTCGAGGCCGAGTACATCCAGCGCAACATCGACGCGACCAAGTCCGCGTTCGGCCTCGACGACGTCGAGGCCGCGAACTACGACGCGAAGACCGAGGCGGAGGCGGGCGCACTGCGCGCGGACGCCGACACGACCGCGTCGATCCGTCTGCTCGACCCGCAGATCGTGAGCCCCACGTTCCGCCAGCTCCAGCAGAACAAGCAGTACTACAACTTCCAGGAGACCCTCTCGGTCGACCGGTACATGATCGACGGCGAGAGCCGCGACACCGTGATCGCGGTCCGCGAGCTCGACCTCGACGGTCTGGGCGCGAGCCAGCGCAACTGGGTCAACGACCACACCGTGTACACGCACGGCTACGGCGTCGTCGCCGCGTACGGCAACCAGATCGGCCCGGGCGGACAGCCGGCCTTCTACGAGGGCGACATCCCCTCGGTGGGCTCGCTGCCCGAGTACGAGCCGCGCATCTACTTCAGCCCGGAGTCCGACCAGTACTCGATCGTCGGCGCCCCCGAGGGCACCAAGTCGTGGGAGTTCGACTACCCGGACGACGACGCGGGCGGCCAGGTGACCAACACCTACGGCGCCGAGGACGGGGCCGTCGCGGGCCCGAGCGTGGGCTCGTTCGGCAACAAGCTGCTCTACGCGCTCAAGTTCGGCTCCGAGCAGATCCTGTTCTCGGAGCGCGTGACCGACGAGTCGCAGATCCTGTACGACCGGTCGCCGCGCGACCGCGTCGCCAAGGTCGCCCCGTACCTGACGCTCGACGGCAAGGTCTACCCGGCCGTCGTCGACGGACGCGTCAAGTGGATCGTCGACGGCTACACCACGACGAACTCCTACCCGTACTCGGCGTCGCGTCCCCTCGACGAGGCGACCCAGGACACGCTGACGGCGACCTCGCAGTCGGTGGCCGCGCTGGCGCCGCAGCAGGTCAACTACATCCGCAACTCGGTCAAGGCCACGGTCGACGCGTACGACGGTTCCGTGGACCTGTACGCGTGGGACACCGAGGACCCGATCCTCAAGGCGTGGGACAACGTGTTCCCGACGTCGCTCAAGCCGATCTCCGAGATCAGCGGCGACCTGATGAGCCACCTGCGCTACCCCGAGGACATGTTCAAGGTCCAGCGTTCGCTCCTCACGAGCTACCACGTGGACGACGCCCGCGAGTTCTTCTCCGGTCAGGACTTCTGGAACGTGCCGCGGGACCCCACGGCCGAGGGCACGGGCAACTCCAAGCCGTACCAGCCGCCGTACTACCTGACGCTCCAGATGCCGGGTCAGGAGGCTCCGGCGTTCTCGCTCATGACGACGTTCATCCCGGGCGGCAACTCCGACCGCGAGATCCTCACGGGCTTCCTCGCGGTCGACGCGGAGGCCGGGAGCACCGCGGGCGTCAAGGCGGACAGCTACGGCAAGCTCAGGCTGCTCGAGCTGCCACGCAACGCGACCGTGCCTGGACCCGGTCAGGTGCAGAACACGTTCAACTCGAACCCGACGGTCTCCAACGAGCTCAACATCCTCAGCCGAGGCAACTCGACCGTGATCCACGGCAACCTGCTGACGCTCCCGGTGGGTGGCGGCCTGCTCTACGTGCAGCCGGTGTACGTCCAGGCGTCGACGGGGACCAAGTTCCCGCTGCTGCGCAAGGTGCTGGTCAACTTCGGTGACCAGGTCGGGTTCGCTGACACGCTCGACGAGGCCCTCAACCAGGTCTTCGGCGGCGAGTCGGGGGCCGACGCCGGGGACGCCGGGGGAGAGGTCCTGCCGGAGATCCCGACCGACGGGGAGACCACCCCGCCGGCCGAGGGCACCGATCCCGGGACGGGCACCACGCCGGACACCGGGACCGAGGCGCCCGAGGCCAGGGCCCGCCTGGACCAGGCGCTCCAGGCAGCCAGCCAGGCGATCAAGGACGGCCAGGCCGCCCTCGCCGAGGGTGACTTCGCGGCCTATGGCGAGTCGCAGGAACGCCTCCAGACCGCCCTCGAGACGGCCATCGCGGCCGAGCAGGAGCTGGGGGGAACCACGACCCCGTGAGACGGCGCCCCGGCACGGGGTGCTCGGACGGTGGTCGGCCGGTGAGGTGACCGGCACGACGACGGAGCGCCGCTCCCGATCCGCAAGGGTCGGGAGCGGCGCTCCGTCGTGTCTGGGCCCGCCACGGCTCAGGACCGCCTGCCGAGGGTGTCGGAACCGCCGCCGGGGTGACGACACGCGGTACCAGAGGGCGCGGCTTGTCATTTCTGGTACGGCAGGCAAACATTGGGCCTCATGACCAGTGCAACCGTTTGCAGCAACGCTTACATCGTCGAGGGGGTGCTCGGCTCGCTGCCGACGGTCGCACTCGTCCATCCGAGCGGCGCCGAGCTCGTCGTCGCCCTGCGTGGCGCGACCGTGCTGGCCTGGCGGGCGCCGTGGGGTGCAGGCTCCGAGGAGCGTGAGGTCCGCGACCTGCTCGACGGCTACGCGGCCGAGTCCGAGCTGCTCGCGCAGGAGGCGACGCGCTCGGGGCTCATGCTCCCGTTCGCCAACCGCGTGGCTGCGGGCACCTACACGTTCGACGGCGTCACGCACCACGTCCCGCCCGCATCGGGCGAGGTCGGCACCCTGCACGGCTTCGTCCGGCTCCAGGACTGGGAGCTCGTGCCGGGCGTCGACGCGGAGGACTCCGTCGACGGGGCGGTCTCGGTGGAGCTCGCGACGCGCGTCCGGTCGACCGACGTCGCGGGCTACCCGTTCGACCTCGAGACGAGGATCCGGTTCGAGCTGACCGAGGAGTCGCTCGACGTCACCTGGTCCTACCGCAACGTGGGACGGCTGGCCGCGCCGGTCACGGCGGGTTGGCACCCGTACTTCCGCGTCCCGGGCCATGCCACGATCGACGCGCTCGAGCTGCACGTGCCGGCGCGTGCGACGGTCGCGACGGACGCGGGCCTCATCCCGCTCGACGGCGAGGCGGCCCGGGAGGTGCGTGCCGCCGTCGGGCCGCTGGGGCTCGCCGGGACCACGCTCGACACCGCGTTCACCGACCTCGTGCCCGACGCGGACGGCCTGGCGCGCACCCGGGTCCTCGACCCGGCGACGGGCGCCGGGGTCGAGGTGTGGCAGGAGCGGGGCAACATGCACGTCTACACGGGCGATGGGCTGGGCAGCCGGGCGCGGGCGTCGATCGCGCTCGAGCCGGTCGAGAGCCTGACGAACGCCTTCAACCGACCGGACTGTGCACAGCAGGTTCGGCTCGCTGCGGGCGAGGAGCGCGAGTTCCGGTTCGGTGCCCGTGTGATCGCTCCGCGCGAGGGCTGAAACGGGGGGCCGGGGTGCCCGATTTGGCGCCTCGGCCCATCTCCCGTAAGGTTGTGTTTACCGACGCGGGGTGG